>QCUB01000070.1 GCA_003210895.1 Prochlorococcus sp. AG-676-M04 | reverse complement strand
AAAAATTATATGCTGCTGGAAGAATTCCAGGTGGGTTTATGAGAAGAGAAGGCAGACCTCCTGAAAGGGCAACATTAATTGCAAGATTAATAGATAGGCCAATGAGACCTCTTTTCCCTTCGTGGATGAGAGACGAAATACAAATAGTTGCTTCTTGCCTTTCCTTAGATGAGAGAGTACCTGCAGATGTATTAGGCGTCACTGGAGCTTCTATTGCAACTTTATTAGCAGAAATTCCATTTTACGGACCAATGGCTGCTGTAAGAGTTGGGCTAATCGGAGATGATTTTATTTTAAATCCAAGTTATAGAGAAATCGAAAAAGGTGATCTGGACATTATTGTAGCAGGATCTCCAGAAGGGATTGTAATGATTGAGGCAGGTGCTAATCAACTCTCAGAACAGGATACTATTGAAGCAATAGATTTCGGATACGAAGCCGTAACAGAACTAATTAAATCTCAAGAAAATCTTCTTAAAGACTTAGGAATTAAACAGGTCAAGCCCTCAGAACCAGAAGAAGACAAAACTTTAGCTACATATTTAGATAAAAACTGTACGAAAACAATAGAACTAGTATTAAAGAAATTTGATCAATCTAAAGAAGAGAGAGATCTTGAATTAGATAAAATAGAACTTGAGATACAAACCAAAATTGATTCACTTAAAGATGATAATCAATTAAAAGTTCTTACATCAGAGAATGAAAAACTAGTACATTCTGACTTTAAAAAGTTAACCAAAAAATTAATGAGGTCACAAATCATTAATGAGGGTAAAAGAGTTGATGGAAGAGATCTTGACGAGGTTAGGAAAATATCTGCATCCGCTGGGATACTCCCTAAAAGGGTGCACGGTTCTGCATTGTTTCAAAGAGGGTTAACTCAAGTATTATCTACTACAACTCTTGGTACACCGAGTGACGCCCAAGAGATGGATGACCTAAACCCTAGCACTGAGAAAACTTATTTGCATCACTATAATTTTCCACCTTATTCAGTTGGAGAAACTAGACCTATGAGAACTCCAGGGAGAAGAGAAATTGGTCATGGGGCATTAGCAGAAAGAGCAATAATTCCAGTACTTCCTGGTAAAGAGACATTTCCATATGTACTAAGAGTAGTTAGTGAAGTTTTAAGCTCTAACGGATCGACCTCGATGGGATCAGTATGTGGAAGTACTCTTTCTTTACTTGATGCAGGGGTTCCTCTGAAGGCTCCTGTTAGCGGAACTGCAATGGGTCTAATTAAAGAGGGGAAAGAAGTCCGAATTCTTACGGATATTCAGGGGATTGAGGATTTTCTTGGAGATATGGATTTCAAAGTTGCTGGGACCGAAAAAGGGATCACAGCTTTACAAATGGATATGAAAATTACGGGACTCCCAGTTTCTGTTATTTCAGATGCAATAAAAAAGGCTCGCCCAGCAAGATTACATATCTTAGAGAAAATGCAAGAAGCTATTGATAAACCTCAAGAATCATTATCACCTCATGCCCCAAGACTTTTAAGTTTCAGAATTGACCCAGAACTTATAGGAACTGTAATCGGGCCAGGAGGAAGGACAATTAAAGGAATAACTGAAAGAACAAATACCAAAATAGATATTGAGGATGGGGGAATTGTAACTATTGCTTCCCATGATGGAGCTGCTGCTGAAGAAGCACAAAAGATAATAGAAGGATTAACTCGAAAGGTTCACGAAGGAGAAATATTCTCCGGAGTTGTAACTAGGATTATACCTATTGGTGCATTTGTTGAAATCCTTCCTGGTAAAGAGGGTATGGTACACATCTCACAATTATCTGAAGCTAGAGTTGAGAGGGTTGAAGACGTTGTAAGGCAGGGTGACGAAGTAACCGTTAGAGTTCGGGAAATCGACAGTAGAGGTAGGATTAATCTCACATTAAGAGGAGTAGCGCAAAATAGCGGCATGTCTTATCCAGAACCTACACCAACACCTGTGGCGCCTCTTAACTAACGTTAGACGGGTGAATCTGATATCTCTCAATAATTTCTTTAATTTCTAAACAAA
>QCUB01000069.1 GCA_003210895.1 Prochlorococcus sp. AG-676-M04 | reverse complement strand
AAAATGTTGCTTCTCATGTGATTGGATATACGCAACCAATTACTGATTCAGAATTTTCTATTTTGTCTAAAAAAGGTTATAAATTAAATGATTTAATAGGAAGAACTGGTATTGAGTATGTTTATGAAGATCTTATAAGAGGCGAATGGGGTGGAGAAATGATTGAAGTAAATTCTTCAGGTTCATTTCAAAAATCTTTAGGTATAAAACCATCAAAAAAAGGCAAAGATATAGAGTTGACTATTGATTTGAATTTGCAATTAGTTGCTGAGAAAGTTCTTAAAGATAAAAAAGGAGGAGCCATAATAGTTATGGATCCCAGAGATGGAGCAATAAGAGCAATGGCTAGTAAACCTAATTTTGATTTGAATTTCTTTTCAAAAGATTTTAAACCCCAAAAAGAATATGATGCTCTTTTTAGTTCTCCTGATAAACCTTTATTTAATAGAGCCTTAAATGCATATGATCCAGGAAGCGTATGGAAAATTGTAACTGCTTTAGCCGGTTTAGAAAGTGGAAGGTTTCCTGCCGAAACTTTATTAGAAACAAAACCTTGTATTACATATGGAAGTCAATGTTTTAGAGAACATAATGATTTAGGATTTGGATTAATAGGATATGAAGATGCTTTAAGAGTTTCTAGTAATACTTTTTTTTATCAGATTGGTTATGGCGTAGGAGTGGATGAAATTTATGATGTTTCAAAGAAGCTTGGGTTTACTAAATTATCGGGAATAGAAATCTCTGAACAAGAAAATATAGGTTTGGTGGCGAGTAGTCAATGGGCTAAGCAAGGGAGGGGATGGGGAGATCCAGGAAGAACTCCTTGGGTTCCAGAGGATATTGCAAGTATGTCTATAGGTCAATTTGTTGTGCAAGTGACGCCTATTCAAATAGCTCGTGCATATGCTGCAATTGCAAATGGTGGTTTTTTAGTAACCCCTTATTTATCTAAAATAGAAGGTCCAATTGCTACAAATCAAAATAGAAAAAAAATTGATATTGATTCAAAAAATATTAACTTAGTCAAAAATGGATTAAGAAAAGTAGTTGAATCAGGGACAGGAGTATCTATTAATTATGGGGTACCTAATCTCCCTCCAGTTTCTGGCAAAACTGGTACTGCTGAAGATGGTGAAGGAGGATCAGATCATGCATGGTTTGTTTGCTTTACTCCCTCAGAGAAAAGTGAATTAATGATAGTTGCTTTCGCACAAAATACGCCTGGGGGAGGATCTGTACATGCACTACCTATGGCTAGGGAAATTTTAAAAGTTTGGAATGAAAATAAATAAATATAATTCTTTTTAAATTTTTAATTTTTTCATTTGTGATAGTCGTTTAATTATGTCTTCTATTGTTTTAATATCCACTGGTTTACTATATGAAGATAATAGCTGTCTACCCAAAACTTGACTGCCTAAATGTACTAATTGTATTCGTAATGAGGTTAATAACTCTAATCCAACTCCACCAGAAAAAGTTGCAATTGCAATTGGCTGACCATTAAATAAATTTCTAAAATCGTCTCCTGATATAGATAACCATGCTATTAAATTAGATAAAATTGGGGGTATCGAACCGTTATATTCGGGTGCACATATAATCCATTTTTCTGTAGCATAAAGCTTTTCTTTTATTTCAACTATTTCCACAGGAATATTTTCTTTGGTATGAGTTCGTGGATTGAATAAGGGAATATCAAAAGTAGTAAGATCTATAATTTCAGAATTGAATTTAAGTTCATTACTTTTTTCTTGAAATTTGTTTGAAAGTTCTAGATTTTTCCCACAACTTGCTGAAATGATGATTATATCTTTTGAATCAGTCATAAATAAAAAGAATTGTGTTTAATAGTTAGCTCCACTTTTGCGGTGATGAACCGCAGTTAAACTATCGGATTTTAATATATTACCGTGTAAAACTTCAGCATATATTACCCAATGATCCCCACATTCCATTCTTTCTTTTACGGAAGCATCTAACCATGCTAATGACTCAGGAATAATTACTTGTTTATTAGGTGTTAATTCAATATCTAATCCCTCAAATCGATCTTCTCCTGGTGAAAAAGGTTTTGTAAACCTTTTCAAAGGTTCCCTGAAATCTTTTTCGCTAAGAATATTTAAGGCGAAACAGTCACCTTTTTGAAGAAGTGATTCTACTGATCTATCTTTTGCTACCGCA
>QCUB01000068.1 GCA_003210895.1 Prochlorococcus sp. AG-676-M04 | reverse complement strand
TAGAGAATTATCCTAAAACAATTGACAATGATATTAAAATCTCCTTTTTAAATGGCGCAGATGCCATCTTCATCCCAAGTACAGAAGATATATATCCAACTAATAATAAAAATATTACTTTCCTGAAAGCTTCTGTAGAATTATCTTCGGCATTATGCGGATTAAATCGAATTGGACATTTTGATGGGGTTTGTACTGTAGTTTATAGATTACTTAATCTCATCAAGCCAAAAAATCTTTATTTAGGAGAAAAAGATTGGCAACAACTATTAATATTAAAAAATCTTGTCCTAACAAAGAAATTAAATATAGCTATTAAATCAATTCCGACTCAGAGAGATTTTGATGGGATTCCTTTAAGTTCTCGTAATACTCATCTATCAAAAAACGAAAGGAAATTAATTCGATTTTTTTCAAATGAATTATTAATAGCTAAAAATAAATTTAAACAAGAAAAAAAGATTAATTTAAAAGAAATAATTAAAAAGCTGAAAGCAGAAAAAATTTCAATTGAATATTTAGAACATTTACACCCTTATACCCTTCAAAACTTAGAAATTGAGGATAATATTTCAATACTAGCTGGTGCGATAAGATGTGGAGAGACAAGATTAATTGATCACGTTTTTCTAATGAAAAGAAGCCCAATTATTGCAATTGATGGGCCTGCCGGTTCAGGTAAAAGTACTGTTACAAAGTTGATAGCGAAGAAACTTAAACTTTTATATTTAGACACTGGAGCAATGTATAGGGCATTGAGTTGGCTTTTAATAAAAGAAAATATTGATTATAAAAAAGAAAAAAAATTGAATAATATTCTTAAAGATATATCTATTGAGTTCAAGTCAAATGCGAATTCACATCAGGATGTTTTTATTAATAACTATTGTGTTACTGAAGAAATTCGGTCGCAAGAGATAAGTTCCATAGTTTCTAAAATTTCCTCAATTAAAGAAGTAAGAAAGTTCTTAGTAGAAGAGCAAAGAAAAATTGGAGCATCAGGGGGACTTGCAGCTGAGGGAAGAGATATAGGAACTACTGTTTTTCCTGATGCAGAAGTTAAAATATTTTTAACTGCAAGTATCGATGAAAGAGCAAAAAGAAGAAAATCTGACAAAAAAAGCAAAGACTCACAAAATTTAGAACTTAATAGATTAAAGGAGCTTATAAAGAAAAGAGATTTTGAAGACTCTAATAGGGCAATTTCACCTCTTATAAAAGCAAATGACGCAATAGAAATTATTACGGATGGATATTCAATTAATGAGATAGTAGATAAAATTATTAATCTTTATAATGACAAGATTCCCAAAGAGATTCAGATCCAATAAATTCAAGAAATACTTTTCAAGAAGCCACTCACAGAGTCTTCTAAAATATCAAGGACATGATCAAAGCCCTCATCACCTCCAAAATATGGGTCAGGAACTTCTTGCTCATTAAAAACTGATCTAAAATTTTGTATTTTTTTAATTGATGCAAAATCAGTTGATGATGTTCTATTTTTAAGATCTTGTATATTTCGAAAATTTGAGTCATCCATCGCAAGAATATAGTTAAATCCCTCAAAATCTTCGCTAGTAATTTGACGAGCCCTACTTAAGATATTTATATCTCTTTTTTCTGCAGCAATTCTCATTCTAGAGTCAGCCTTTTTTCCTATATGCCAACTCCCAGTTCCAGCAGAATCTACAATAAAGCCATCGGTTAAACCCTTATTTTCAAGTAGATTTATAAAAATAGCTTCTGCAGCAGGAGACCTACAAATGTTTCCCAAACATACAAAAAGAACAGAAATTTTTTTCATATGATTACAAATTTATAGAATTATAAGACGTTTACG
The DNA here is from genome assembly GCA_003210895.1 of Prochlorococcus sp. AG-676-M04. Classification (GTDB taxonomy): domain Bacteria; phylum Cyanobacteriota; class Cyanobacteriia; order PCC-6307; family Cyanobiaceae; genus Prochlorococcus_A. The sequence goes on along the minus strand of QCUB01000068.1, from coordinate 423 downwards.
TAGTAAATAAAACTTCTTTAATTAAAGATTCAGTAAATTCCTTACCAAATAAACTCGATAACATTGGTCTAGCTGGATCGTTATCTCTTCTATAGTTCAAATAATTATTTTGGCCATTTATTAAGTCTTTTTGCAACTCTAGATTAGCTTCCTGACTTTCGAAAAGAATTTCCAAATACAATGTTAAATATTCTGTGAATGAATTATAAAGCTGATTAGCAATTAAAAAATCACTACTTTCTTCTTTTGGCAATTTTGACCAGATTAATCCTGGAGAAAAAAATCTAGCTACATCTGCAGACATTTCTTCAGCTGATGGGAGTGATGAATGACAACGAGTTTTGAGTATTGCAAGTTGTTCTAACAATTTATTATTATATTGATTTTCTATTTTTAATGAGGGCTGAAAATCTAATACTAATA
>QCUB01000067.1 GCA_003210895.1 Prochlorococcus sp. AG-676-M04 | reverse complement strand
CCGCAGGAACTGCTATCCGATTTGAACCTGGAGACACTACAGAAGTTAAACTCGTATCTTACTCAGGTTATAGAAATGTCTTTGGTTTTAATGCTTTAATTAATGGTCCTTTAGATTCTTAAATATTATGTCTTATAAGATTAATAGAAAAACTTATGCTCAAACATATGGACCTACAAAGGGAGATAGAGTAAGACTTGCCGATACAGAATTAATAATTGAAGTAGAAAAGGACTTTACTACTTATGGAGAAGAAGTGAAATTTGGAGGAGGTAAGGTTATCAGAGATGGGATGGGACAGTCTCAAGTAACCAGAGATGATGGAGCTGTTGATACTGTAATAACTAATGCTTTGATAGTTGATTGGTGGGGAATTGTAAAAGCTGACGTTGGTCTCAAAGATGGGAAAATTTATGAAATTGGTAAAGCCGGTAATCCTGATATACAAGATAATATAAATATAATTATTGGATCTTCAACTGAAGTTATAGCGGGTGAGGGTAATATTCTTACTGCAGGATCTATAGATACTCATATCCATTTTATTTGTCCTCAACAAATTGAAACAGCATTAGCTTCTGGCATCACAACTATGTTAGGAGGAGGTACAGGTCCAGCTACAGGAACAAATGCTACAACTTGTACTCCAGGTGCTTTTCATATATCTCGTATGCTTCAATCTGCAGAAGCCTTCCCAATGAATTTAGGTTTTTTTGGTAAGGGTAATTCATCTAATGAGACAAATCTTTTTGAGCAAGTAAATGCTGGTGCTTGTGGTTTGAAATTACATGAAGACTGGGGCACAACTCCCTCGACGATTAATTCATGTCTTAATGTCGCAGATGCATTAGATGTTCAAGTATGTATTCATACAGATACTTTGAATGAAGCAGGATTTGTTGAAGATACTATCAACGCAATTGCAGGTAGAACAATACATACTTTTCATACTGAGGGAGCAGGGGGCGGACATGCACCAGATATTATTAAAATTTGCGGAGAAAACAATGTTTTACCAAGCAGTACAAATCCAACCAGGCCTTACACAAAAAATACTTTAGAAGAACATCTTGATATGTTGATGGTTTGCCATCATTTAGATTCTAAAATTCCCGAAGATATAGCATTTGCGGAATCAAGGATAAGGAGGGAGACAATAGCTGCGGAAGATATTTTGCATGATATTGGGGCTTTTTCTATTATTGCAAGTGATTCACAAGCTATGGGCAGAGTTGGAGAAGTAATAACAAGAACTTTTCAAACCGCACATAAAATGAAAGTTCAAAGAGGCCCTTTAACTGAAGACTCTGACAGAAATGATAATTATAGAGTTAAAAGATATATATCTAAAGTGACTATTAACCCAGCTATTGCACATGGAATTAATAAATTTGTTGGATCTATTGAAAAAGGGAAAATAGCTGATTTGGTGTTATGGAAACCTTCATTTTTTGCTGTTAAACCAGAATTGGTTGTCAAAGGTGGCTCAATTGTTTGGTCTCAGATGGGAGATGCAAATGCTTCAATTCCTACTCCAGGACCTGTTCACGGTAGACCAATGTTTGCAAATTATGGACAATCACTTTTTAAAAGTTCATTCACTTTTTTGAGCAAAAATGCAATCGATCTTGATATCCCTAACAAACTTTCTTTAAAGAAAAAATGTTTAGCTGTGGAAAGCACAAGATCCATTAATAAACTAGATCTTAAATTAAATAATAAATTGCCAAATATTTCAGTTGATCCTCAAACTTATGAAGTATTTGCTGATGGGCTATTACTTTCTTGTGATCCTCTTGAAGAAGTGCCAATGGCTCAAAGATATTTTTTACTTTAGTAGTTATTAATTAATTCTTTTTTGGTTGATTTTATTTCTTTAGAACCTGCATTTGCTAAATCCTCTTGAAGTTTATTCTCACAGGAAAGAACTCTTGACCAACTAGGAAGTTGTTGTGTTGTTGGATTTGTTAAATATCCTTGAGTAGCCGGTCTTAGTAATTTCGCAAATTTTTGAACGGACAATTCTTCTTCATGTCTGTCATAAGGAAGTTTATTAACTGCGGAATCTAGACCAAATTGTTTAACTCTATCTTCTCCTACTCTTTTATAAAGGACTTCAAGTGTAGATAGTTGCGTTGAAGTTAGAGTTTGTGCTTGATGTTCCATAAGTCCCCTTAAGACACTAGAAAGAATTTCTGTACACATTTTTTGCAGACCTTCCTTGGAGGATGATCCTATATTTTTATGTTTATGATCAAATAATCCTAGGTCTACTTGAGCTATTTTCGAAGTTCTGACATTTCTATATACCTCAGAAAGAAGACCTATTTCTAATCCCCAATC
>QCUB01000066.1 GCA_003210895.1 Prochlorococcus sp. AG-676-M04 | reverse complement strand
AATACCAATTAGATTTTCTTAAATATAAAAATTTAATAATTTCATTGACATTAAGATCCTTTCAAGTTTCTCTAGATAAAATTAGTTACTTAACTTATGAATAACATCAAAATCGAAGAGTTGATGAAAGTAAGATTTGATGGGATTGCAAACAGATTAGGTCATTTAACAAAAGGAGAAAGCGAGTCTTTATTATTAGAACATCTTGAGTGGCTAGAAGGTGGATGGGAAACAGAAGAAATTTTATTTTTAAAAAAATCAAATAGAAAATGGTGATTTTAAAAGTATTTTCAAATAAAATCTATAAAAAGAATATTTTTTTATTTTTTAAATATTTATCTCAAAAAATTTCTTAGGGTGATTGGTAATGTCCAAGAGGGCCAGGACCAGATCCGATTTTATACGATTTCTCTAAAGATCTTTCAATAAATACTTTTGCCCTTTTAATTGACTCTATCAAATCAAATCCTAAGGCTTGATAACTACAAATTGCTGAACTTAAAGTACATCCACTTCCATGCGTATTTTTAGTATTTATAAATTTATTGATAAACCATTTTCTTTTTCCGGTGACATCAAGATAAAAATCTTTACCTTGCATATCTTTTAATCCACCACCTTTTATTAATACTGCTTTAGCTCCAAGTTCGATAATATTTTTTGCAGAGAGCTCTATATCTTCCTTATTTTTAATTTCGCAGTTTGATAAAAGATTTGCTTCAAAAATATTTGGAGTGACTATGTCAGCGATAGGTAAAAGGAATTTTTTGTAAGCAGAAATTGCAGAATCCTCAAGTAATTTAGACCCATTTCTAGTTACCATTACTGGGTCAATAACTTTTGGAATAGAGTAAGATTTTAATTTTGAAGCCGTATTATAGATAATACGCTCGTTTAGCAGCATTCCAGTTTTTAAAGCATTAATATTGAAATCTGAGAATAAAGTATCAATCTGACTTATTAAAGTATCCTTCTCTACAGCTTCAACGCAGTTTACCACCAAACTATTTTGAGCTGTTATACATGTAATTACAGAGCATCCATGAACATTTAATGCCATAAAAGTTCTTAAATCCGCTTGAATCCCAGCTCCTCCTCCAGAGTCACTACCACCAACAGAAAGCGCTATTTTTGAATACATAATTATTTTAAAAATTTAGAAGTTTAATTAATTTATCAGAAATTTGAATAAGCATTAAAAAAATCCAATTCCAATTCCATTGCCCTCTTGTATAAATAATTTGCTTGATTCATATCATATTCCTCTCTAGAAGAATCAACAAAATTTTCAAGAGATTTAGCTAAATTATCAAAGCTTTCATCAGAGTAAGTAAATATCCATTCTTTGTATGGATTATTTAAAGTATTGTTTGATAATGCCTTACCTATCCAAGAATATAAACGCATACAGGGAGTCATCGCAAACATTATCTCAACAGCACTTTGTTTATTAGAAACTTCTTCTAAAAAGTCAGTATAGTTTTGAGTAGCTGGTTTTATATGATTATTTGATAAATCAATATCCCATTCTTTTTCATATGTTTCATGAAGTATTAATTCCTCTGATACACCAATTAAAAGTTGACTTAAAGTCTTTATTGAATTTTTATCTTTAGCTTTAGACACTGCTAAACCATATGCTCTAGCAAAACTTTCTAAGAAAAAATAATCTTGAGCTACATATTCTTGAAATATATTTTTTGGTAGGTTTCCAGTTTTGAGACCTTGAACAAAATTTGTTTGAAGACTTAATAAAGCAAGATCAAAATTACTTTCCCATAATTTCTTTGTTATTACCATAATTCTTGTTTTTACTAAGATTAATCAGTTAAGTTTTTATATTAATTATCTAAAAGATTTAATTTGAATTTTTATTAATAGTAACTTTAAAGAAATTATTATTCCTTAGAAATATCCATTTCACTTTTAAGCAATAACTCCTCTGCATCAGAAAATATTTCTTCTGTTATTAAACCTTTTTCTTTTAATAAAGAAAGACGTTTAATACCAATCTCAATCGGCATCCCTTTACTGTATGTTTTCATTTTTTATTAATCTTGAAAAGTTCTTGGTTGATTAAATAATAATTTCTTTAGACCAAATAAATAAATAAATACACCCATAGTAGAAAGTAAAATATCAACAAAATAAATTTTAGTCATAGCTATTTTTTGCTTATTATTCTTTTATAGCTGATATTCATAAGTTGAGATGTGAGTTTTTCGACTAAAAAGTCGAAGATTTTAAACAAATATAAAAATAATAGGAACATTATTTTGTATATTTTGAAAAAATCATCCTAAAAAAACTAATTTGCAGCTAAGAAAAGAACTTCAATATGAATTAAATCTAAATTTATAAATTTAATTTATTTTAAAAAAATTAAAACTACAAAAGCTATTCAAAAATTTAATTCAGGAATGATTTAAGTAAAATAAGTTATAACTATAAATCCACGATCATCAGTATCAAGCTTTAATGT
>QCUB01000065.1 GCA_003210895.1 Prochlorococcus sp. AG-676-M04 | reverse complement strand
TTTTAGCAATTTCATCATTATTAGTTATTAATGCTCCTCCACCTCCCGATGTAATAATCTTATTACCATTAAAACTTAAAATTCCAATATCCCCTAATAATCCACAATGTATCCCTGAAATATAGCTACCAAGTGATTCTGCCGCATCTTCAACCAATGGGAGTGACCAATCTTCACATATTTTCTTTAAATCTCTACAATTTGCAGGGTTCCCAAACACATGTACTGGTAAAACTGCTTTTATTCTTCTACCAGTTATTTTATTAATTAATGAACCATTTTTATAATCTCCAATTTCTTTAAGACGATTTTCTAAAGAGTTAGGATCCATACCTAATGAACTATGTTCGATGTCAATAAAATGTGGATATGCTCCAAGATGAGCTATTGCATTACATGTAGCAACAAAACTTAAAGGTGGTACCAAGACCTCGTCATTTGCTTCTACTCCAACTAAAAACAGTGCCAATCTTAATGCAACTGTTCCATTTGATACTGCTACTGCATTTTTCGCTCCTGTAAATGAAGCCAAACTTAATTCAAATTTATTAACGAATTCTCCTGCAGAGCTTACCCAACCAGTATCTATACATGAATTAACATATTTTTTTGCATTAGAATCCTCGAAATCTGGCTCATGCAAAAAAATTTTTTCTTTTTTATTTTGTTGATTTAAAGCCTCTTTAATCAAATCAACAATTAATTTTGAGTCTGCATTAACATTCAAAATTATTATCCTTTAATTATGATTTAATTTTAAAATTAACTAAAATAATAGGATGAAATTAATCTAATTAATTAACATTGATAGACCTCTTAATAATCAAATATAAATTGGGAAAAGATGTAATTTATTTTATTTAGTTCAATAGTTAAAAGTTATCAAAAAAGTCTAGATAGCTGATAATATAAATAAAAATAATCAAAATTAATGGAATCTTTCCCTTCACTTGAATCCCTAGGCAATATTCATGAAGTAATTAGTGGGAAATTTATAAACTCTGAAAGTCTTAAAAATAAAATTGAAGATAGAGCATACTTTCTTAATCAAAATGGTTTTGCTGAAAAGAATATTTATATTGCACATTCAAGTTCAATTAATTTCTTTTGTGATTTGTTAGCTGTATGGAAAATAAAAAGTATAGCTATCTGTATTGAATCGAGCGTAGGGAAAACTGACTTAAAGAATATGGTCAATATAATAAAACCTGATTTATTTTTAGTTAATAAGAAAAGTAATTATGAAAACTTCGAAAAAGTTAAACAATGTATAGATTTAGAAAATGATATTGAATATTTAAGTGCCAAGAATAAAACATTTTTTAAATCTTTTCTTAATGAAGATCCATTATTAATCCTATTCACATCAGGTTCTACTGGTTTGCCTAAAGGAGTTGTTCATACAAAAAAATCTTTAAACAACAAGTGGCATAATCTAAAAAATAAAATAACTATTTCTGAGATAAAGGAAACTTTATGTCCTCTTTCTACAAGTTTTGGTCATGGTCTTATATGCAACTCACTTTTCCCATTGTTAAATTCTTCAAACTTACATATTCTTGAAAAAAGAGATTTAAATGGCATCTTAAAAATTCCATCATATTTGATTAAAAATAAAATTACATTTATGAGTAGCGTACCTTCTCTCTGGAATATATTATTAACCACTACAAAATCAATAAATTCTAGTTCAATAAAAAGGATTCATATAGGCTCATCACCATTGAGTGTAAGACATGCTTTAAACATTAACAAGTGGTTTGGGAATGATCCTAAAATTTATAATACATATGGTATAACTGAAACTGGAAGTTGGATTGCAGGAGGCGAAATACTAACTAAAAACTTAGAAGAGAGAGACGGATTTATTGGTAAAGCTTGGGATGGAGAATTTAAATTAGTTAAAAATTATGATGAAATTAATAATGATAATAACAAAACTATAGAAACCAAGAATGGAGAAATAGGTGAAATATGGGTCAAAACAAATTCATTAATGAATAATTATTTAGGGGGGGGAAATCTCACCAAAAATGTAAAAAAAGGAGATTGGTTTTTAACAGGAGACTTAGCTTATAAAAATTCAAATGATGATTACATTTTACAAGGAAGGATTAAAAATGAGATTAACGTAGGAGGAATGAAAGTATCACCAGAGGAAGTTGATATCGCAATTGAAGAAATAAATATTATCAAAGAGGCATGTACCTATAGAGTTAATGACACCCTTCTTGGTGAAGTTCCTCATTCACTAATTTCACTTGAAGATACCAGTAAAGAAATTTCTCACTCACAGATTTATGAGATTCTAGTTTCTAAACTTTCTAATTACAAAATACCAAAGAAATTTAAAATTGTTTCAGAAATACCAAAAAATAATAGAGGGAAAGTTGACCGAATAAAAGCGAAAGAAAGAGGAATAGAAATAGCAGGAATTAAATGAATAAATCAGATAAAGATTTAAAAAAAATCAAAGAAGATTTAATTTCTATAATCTGTAAAATATATAATATTGATAGTAATTTGTTTAAGGAAAATGATAATTTCAAAGAACATTATTCTTGGGATTCAATGAATGGACTGATGATAATGATGGAAATTAATAGTAAAATTTTCGGAGATATTTCCCCTGAAGATA
>QCUB01000064.1 GCA_003210895.1 Prochlorococcus sp. AG-676-M04 | reverse complement strand
CATCCTGATTCTCTGGAGGATTATCTGGAATATCAATTAATGATTCAAATATTGTTTTGCCTTCTATGTTTATACAATCACCATGTATCAAACCTGCGTTTAAAAGTATTTTCATAACTTGAGGGATTCCACCTGCTTTATGAAGATCTACTGTTACATATTTACCGCTAGGTTTTAAGTCGCAAATTACAGGTACTTTTTGCCTTATTTTTTCAAAATCTTCGATATTAATATTTATACCTGCAGTATTTGCTATGGCTAATATGTGAAGTACCGCATTTGTAGAACCACCAATAGCCATGATTACAGATATTGCATTTTCAAAGGATTCTTTAGTCAAAAGATCTAGCGGCCTGATATTTTTTTTAATTGCATCAACAAGTATTTCAGCACTTTTTTCAGCACTAACTTCCTTCTCATAATCTTCAGCTGCCATTGTTGAACTATGTGGAAGACTTAAACCTAAGACTTCTATTACTGCTGACATAGTATTAGCTGTGAACATTCCTCCACAACTTCCTGCTCCTGGAATACAATTTTTTTCTACTTCAATTAATCTCTTCTCATTTATTTTCCCAGAAGTTAATTGCCCAACAGCTTCAAATGCGCTAACAACTGTAAGGTCTTCACCGTTTAATTTGCCAGGTTTTATAGTTCCTCCATAAATAAATATGGAAGGGATATTCATTCTCGCAATAGCGATCATTGCCCCTGGCATATTTTTATCACAACCACCTATTGCTAAAACCCCATCCATACTTTGAGCATTACAGGCAGTTTCAATTGAATCGGCTATTACCTCTCTTGAAACTAAAGAATATTTCATTCCTTCTGTACCCATAGAAATCCCATCACTTACTGTGATGGTTCCGAACATCTGGGGCATACCTCCGGATTTTCTTATCGAATCTTCCGCCTTGAGGGCTAAGTTATTTAGTCCCATATTGCATGGTGTAATTGTGCTATATCCGTTAGCAACACCAATAATAGGTTTATTAAAGTCTTCATCATTAAATCCAACAGCTCTTAACATTGATCTGTTAGGAGACCTTTGAACACCTTGAGTTATTGCAGATGATCTTAATTTATTCATATGATTTGAGAACCTTATTTATCTTATTGCCCTAACTCCTCAAGTTGTCTCCTTACATCAGCAATTGCAGAATTAAGTTGCTCAACTTTTTGTTCTAACTTCTCCCCTTCAACTTCGTTTATGTTTTCGTTGGTGTCAATCGCTTCTGATCCATCTTGAATTCTAGATGAATACATCATCGCTTTTTGTTTCTTTTCTTCCTTTCTTTTATCTGCTTCAGATATTAACCACCATGCCAATCCTGCTGCTCCAATAAAAGCACCACTTATTAATGACAAAAAATTATTTGAAGACGAATCTCTGTATTCAGACATTGGTAATTTAATTCTACTTATAGTATATCTTAGTTCTTATCTGAAAATATAGTACTCAAACGCAATAAAGGGTCTCCAATTCCAGGTTTTAATAAATTTGATTTATCGTCTTCTTCATCAATACAAGATGTATATATCACTTGTTGAGGAAATATTTTTGCAATTTCATTTAGACCTTTATTGCTACAAATAGATGATATTAGTAAAATCCTATTTGATTCAACTCCTAATCTTTTTAAATTATTAAGGGTTTCAATTGGATTTTTTTTCATCATTATTTGATCTGAAAAAATAATAATTCCCACATTTTCACTAATTTTAGTTGGTAAGTTTCCTAAACAAAGAGTTGAATTTGGGATCACTTCTTTTGCTCCGTACCATAGGGACAATCCCTCAGGTATTTTTGCTATTACTTTTATTGGATAATCATTATTTATAAAAATACCTTCTGCCTTTCCATTATTTGTATTTATCGACTGGCTTTTATATGGAAGCCAATCTCTTAACGCTTCATAAGTTAACCATTTTCCTAATTGCTCATAACCGGTTGAGTATAAAATATTAGGTGTATTTATCTCTCTTAAAATTGAAAGCCAATGTTTTATTAATGGATGAGGCGGAACAATAACCTTTAGTGACATTGCCATATATTTTCCTTTAAGATAAAAATACAAACTTTATAATCCTAGATCTAAAATACATTTTTATTATGATTAAATCAATTAACTTTCCTTTCCTCAAGAATGCTTTATTAACTATTTTTTTTATTGGAATCCTATTTTTTAATTTTGTTAATTCTGCTTGGGCTAAACGTCCTCCAGAAATAAGAAATCAGCAAGATCTTGATTTAGAGCAAGATATGCATGGTCAAGATCTTAGTGGTAATGAATTTGTTAAGTTCAATTTAAATGGATTTGATTTTAGTCAAAGTAATTTAGAAGGCGCAGTTTTTAATAATAGTAAATTGCAAAAAGCAACTCTTAATGGAGCTAATCTTAGTGATGCTTTAGCATATGCAACAGATTTTACAGACGCAGATCTATCAGATGTTAATTTTACAAATGCATTATTGATGGAAAGTAATTTTGAAGGAGCAAAGATAGATGGTGCAGATTTTACTAATGCAGTTCTTAGTCGTATACAACAAAAAGAATTATGTGAAATAGCAAATGGTACAAATAGTTCTACAGGAGAAAGTACAGAATATAGTCTTGGGTGTTAGAACTTAATAGATGAAAAAAAGAATACCTGTAATCGTAATTTCTGGATTTCTTGGTTCCGGAAAAACCACCTTTTTAAGATATTTGCTTAAAACAAGTAACAAAAAATTTGGGTTGATTATTAACGAATTTGGTAATGTAGGAATAGATGGTGACTTGGTTAAAAGTTGTAATGGCTGCGATGATTCGGATGAAGATTGTATTATTGAATTAAATAATGGTTGTTTGTGCTGTACTGTTCAAGATGATTTTATTCCCTCGATAAAATCACTTTTAAGTTTTAATCCTGATATGGAGGCAATTATAATCGAGACGAGTGGACTAGCCTTACCCTTACCATTGATACAAGCACTTAATTGGCCTGAGATAAGGACATCAATATATCTTGAACTCGTTATTGGTATAGTCAATGGAGAATCAATGCTTGAGGGATCTCCAATAAATGATTTAAATGAAATAACTAATCAGTATGATGAATTAAACAAGATTGACCATAATTCATCAATTGATGAACTATTTGAAGAACAGTTAGAGGTATCTGATCTCGTTCTAATATCAAGAGCAGATGTTTTAAATGAAAATGAATTTAAATCCATCCAAGATATTATCAAAGAAAAGGTTAATTCAACTGTTCCTATTCTTAAATCTCTTAATGGCAAAATCGATTTAAAATATATATTCGATATTGATTTAAAAAAGGATAA
>QCUB01000063.1 GCA_003210895.1 Prochlorococcus sp. AG-676-M04 | reverse complement strand
ATAGGTAGCGCTGTTTGTAGATGGTTAATTAATAAAACAGGTATAAGTGAACTTCTTATGGTTGCTAGGCAACAAGAACCCTTAGCATCTTTACAAAAAGAATTAGATGGAGGAACTATCAAAAATTTAGATGAAGCATTAGCTGAAGCAGATATTGTTGTATGGGTGGCAAGTATGCCAAAAACAATGGAAATCGATACGAATAACCTTAAAAAACCATGTTTAATGATTGATGGTGGTTATCCTAAGAACTTGGATGAAAAGTTCCAAGGTAATGGTATACATGTATTGAAAGGAGGTATAGTAAAATTCTTCAATGATATTGGTTGGAATATGATGGAATTAGCGGAAATGCAAAATCCTCAGAGAGAAATGTTTGCATGTTTTGCAGAAGCTATGATATTAGAATTTGAAAAATGTCATACAAATTTTAGCTGGGGAAGAAACAATATTTCGCTTGAGAAAATGGAATTCATTGGTGCGGCTTCTATGAAACATGGATTCTCTGCGATTGGCCTGGATAAAATGCCAAAAGTACTAGCTTTTTGATCATGCCAAGACGATACCTCCTTGATTTTGAAAAACCTCTTGTAGAGCTTGAGAAGCAAATAGAACAAATTAGAGAATTAGCTAGAGATTCTGAAGTGGATGTTAGTCAACAGTTATTACAACTAGAAACACTCGCTACTAGAAGAAGAGAGGAAATTTTTAGATCCCTTACACCTGCTCAAAAAATTCAAGTAGCTAGACACCCACAAAGGCCAAGTACTTTGGATTTTATCCAAATGTTTTGTGACGATTGGATTGAATTACATGGGGATAGAAATGGAGGAGATGATATGGCACTAATTGGAGGTATAGGTTCGATAAATAATAAATCTGTGCTTTTGTTAGGTCATCAGAAAGGTAGAGATACTAAAGAAAATGTAGTTAGAAACTTCGGTATGGCAAAACCTGGGGGTTACAGAAAAGCTTTAAGGCTAATGCAGCATGCTGATAGATTCTTATTGCCTATTCTTACTTTTATTGATACTCCTGGAGCATATGCAGGACTCTCTGCTGAAGAACAAGGTCAAGGAGAGGCTATAGCACGAAATTTAAGAGAAATGTTCGGTTTTAGAGTTCCAATAATCGCTACAGTTATTGGAGAGGGGGGTTCCGGAGGAGCACTGGGTATTGGAGTTGCTGATAGGTTATTGATGTTTGAACATAGTGTTTATACTGTTGCTAGTCCTGAAGCTTGCGCATCAATTCTTTGGAGAGATGCTACAAAAGCTTCTGAAGCCGCATCAGCATTAAAAATTACTGGTAAAGATCTTCTTAATTTAGGAGTAATAGATGAAGTTTTACCGGAACCTGCAGGTGGTAATAATTGGGCACCTATAGATGCAGGAAATACTCTAAAAAGAGCAATTGAGAAGCATCTTGATGAATTATGCGAGTTAAGTAAAGAGGAACTTTTAGAACAAAGATATGCAAAGTTTAGGGTTTTGGGAAAATTTATCGAATCAAATAATTTTGAAGAAATTCATGAAGAATTACCTCAAATAACAGAATAAATTGAAATTAGCATTCATTACAGGAGCTACTAAAGGTATAGGGAGAGCTACAGCTGTAACTTTCGCAAATGCTGGTTGGGATTTGATTTTACTCGCAAGAGATTTAGAGATGTTGGAAATGCTGAGAGATGAGCTATCAGTTACTGGGGCAATAATTAATCTTGTAAAGTGCAATTTATCCAATGCAAAAGAAATAGATAATTCAATTAATGAATCAATAAAAAAATATGGGTGCCCTTCCGTTTTAATAAATAATGCTGGATGTGCTTTTAATGGAAATTTAGTTGAAATGCCTCTAACAAAATGGCAAGAAATAATTCAAATTAACCTCACAAGTATTTTTCAGATATGTAGTTTAATTGTCCCCAATATGAGAAAAAATGGTGGCTTAATTATTAATGTTAGTAGTCATGCCTCTTATAATGCTTTCCCTCAGTGGGGCGCTTATTGTGTGTCAAAATCTGCTCTCGCGATGTTTACAAAGTGTCTTAGAGAAGAAGAGAGATCTAATTCTATTAGAGCTTGTACAATTACTTTAGGTTCAGTTAATACCCCTCTTTGGGACTCGGAATCAATTAAATCAGATTTCGATAGATCATCTATGCTTTCTTCAACTAACGTCTCAAAGACAATTCTATATATGGCTGAACAACCAGTCTCTCAAACAATAGAAGATCTAACTTTCATGCCTACAGGGGGCGCTTTTTAAACACAATAATTCCGATTTTAAATGTTTATAAAGTTACCTTTTTTTATTTTGTTTTCTCTCTTATGAACATTCAAATGTGATATAGTGTATAGGCAATATACATCCTAAGTAGATAAAGTAATTAAGTTTGCAGACTATTTTCTGATAACAATTCTATGACTTCTACATTACCTAACGATAATCTTAAGAAAAATTTTGGTGATCAAATTAGCAATAAATTAGTTTCTGAAATAATCAGAGATAGGATCAAATTAAATAAAAAAAGATTCCACGCTAATGATAATATTTCTGATTTTATCAATCCGGGAGAACTAGAAATTCTACAGAAAGAGGTTGCTTCTAAAGTAAGAGATTTATTAAAGTCTTTGGTTATAGATATCGATAATGATCACAATTCTCAAGAGACTGCTGAAAGAGTCGCAAAAATGTATTTACAAGAAGTTTTTAAAGGTAGATATCATAAAAGACCCAATGTTACAGACTTTCCTAATGCCAAAAAATTAGATGAAATTTATACCTTAGGGCCAATAAGTGTTCGCTCCGCTTGCTCTCATCATATGGTCCCTATTATCGGCGATTGCTGGATTGGAATTAAGCCTGGAGATAAAGTTATTGGAATTTCAAAGTTTTCTAGAGTAGCGGACTGGGTCTTTTCTCGACCACATATTCAAGAGGAAGCAGTAATGATTCTGGCTGATGAGATCGAACGTTTATGTGAACCAAAAGGTTTAGCAATTCTTGTTAAAGCTAAACACTATTGCATGTGTTGGCGAGGTGTAAAGGAACCTAACACCAGTATGATTAATTCTATTGTAAGGGGAGATTTTAGACATGATATAAGCTTAAAACAGGAATTCTTTGAGCTAGTAAAACAGCAACCTAATGCATTGTCTTGCTATTAAATTAGCTTAAAAATTAATTAGTAATATTTTAAATTTAGTACTTGAGAAATATATTATTTCTTTATATCTTTAATAATTTGCTTTGTTTTTTCAAGATCTTTTATTCCTGGGGAGGTTTCGATACTACTAGAAATATCAATACCATTTGGTTTTATATTTTTTAAAATTACATCTACCCACTCTGTAGAAACACCTCCAGCAATCCACCAAGGTTTACTAAAACTTATATCTTCTAAATATTTTTGTTCTATTCTTTTTCCAGAACCTCCATATGTTTCTTCATTCCATGAATCTAAAAGAATTGCGTCTACATAGTTTTCATAAGGTTTAATCTTATCAAGGTCTTCTTTCTTTTTTATTCTGAAAGCTTTCCATAAAAATACGTTTGGAACTTTTTGCTTTAATTTTTCACAGTAATCAATATCTTCATCTCCATGAAGTTGAATTATAGTTTCGTTTGGTTCTCCTAAAAAATTTTTAATAATTGAATCAATAGGGGTATTCTTCACAACCGAAACCCTCTCAATATGT
>QCUB01000062.1 GCA_003210895.1 Prochlorococcus sp. AG-676-M04 | reverse complement strand
GTTTTTTTTCCTCTGGTTTCATTAATTCAAGTGTTCCTATTATCTGAGCAAATACTCCTCCCCTTTCAATATCAGTAACCAAAATGCAATTTGCATTCAAATATTTTGCAACTCTTAAATTAGTGAGATCTCTATGAATCAAATTCATTTCTACTGGACTGCCTGCTCCTTCTATAACTAAACGACAATTTGGATTTTTTTTATAAATAGATTTTAAACTTTTTTTAATTACTTTCCATCCTGGAATAAACCAATCTTTGTAGTAATTTTTTGCCGTCGTTGTTCCTATGCTTTTGCCAAGATGAATAACCTCGCTTATTGAATTTCCTTGTGGTTTTAATAAAATGGGATTCATCTCTGCTAAAGGATTAATACCGCAAGCAAAAGCTTGAAGTGCTTGTGAATATGCCATCTCTCCTCCTTCCCAATCAACCCATGCGTTGTTACTCATATTTTGACCTTTAAAAGGTATTGGCTCTTCTCCTAAATTTTTAAAAATCCTGCAAATAGCAGTAACCGTTAATGATTTACCTGCTCCACTAGAGGTCCCTAAAACCATTATTGGTTTCTTTATTGCTTGAGACTTCTCTTCCAATTCCATTAGTAAATTATATCGATGTTGAAATTTATTAATTAGTAAATTGAATTATAATTTGATAAAAAATTTGTGTTAATTCTAGCCTCTGCTTCTCAATCTCGAAAGAAATTACTTGAAAACTGTCAAATCAAATTTATTCAAATATCAAGTAACTTTGATGAAACATCAATAAAAGAGAAAAATATATTTAATTTAGCTTTGGAATTATCTTTTCAAAAAGCTAATAGTTTATCTGAAAATATTCAAAATACAATATTGCCGGAAGAATTTAATAATGGCCCTTTGGAAATCCTTGGTTGTGATTCAATATTTGAATTTCAAGGGAAAGCTTATGGAAAACCAGCAGATAAAGAAGAGGCATTTATTAGATGGAAAAAAATGTCTGGGGAGTTTGGTTTTTTACATACTGGTCATACCTTAATAATTGGAAATCTTGATTCAACTTCTAAGGCATTTAGAATAACTGAAACTATAAAAAAAACAGTTAGTTCAAGAGTTTATTTTTCTAAGTTGGAGGATTGGGAAATCAAGAGCTATGTAGATACGAATGAACCTTTATATTGCGCTGGAGGATTTGCTTTGGAAGGAATAGGCGGTAAATATATAGAAAAAATTGATGGTTGTTTTAGTAATGTCATGGGTTTAAGTTTGCCATGGCTCAGAAAAAATTTACATGAACAATAAAATGTGTCAAAAAAAAACCCTATCAAAAGATAGGGTTTTTATGTATGAAGTAGAAATTAATCTAAATCAGTCATTTCTAGAGCTGGTTCACTCTTTCTATCGATTCCTTTTTCGAAACCGGCTGCGGCTGCTCTGGCACGTCCTGCATGCCAAAGGTGACCGATAAATGTAAACCATCCTAGGAAGAATTGAGCTGCAGCTAACCATTGTCTTAAGTTAACAAAGTTAACAGCGTTTGGCTCAGTAATAATACCTCCAACAGAGTTGATAGAAGCATTAGGAGCATGAGTCATATATTCAGCTGCTCTTCTTACTTGCCAAGGCTGAATATCATTTTGGATTTTCTCAAGGCTCAATCCGTTAGGTCCTCTTAGAGGCTCTAACCATGGACCTCTGAAGTCCCAAAATCTCATTGTTTCACCACCAAATATAATTTCACCTGTAGGAGATCTCATGAGATACTTACCTAGGCCTGTTGGTCCCATTGTTGAACCTACGTTAGCTCCAATTCTTTGATCTCTCACGAGGAAAGTAAAGCTTTGGGCCTGTGAAGCTTCAGCATTTGTTGGACCATAAAACTCTGAAGGGTAAGCAGTATTGTTAAACCAGATGAATGTTGAGGCAATAAAACTTGCAACACAAATTCCACCAAGAGCATAACTTAGTAGTCCTTCACCGTTCCAGATGAATGCACGTCTCGCCCATCCAAATGGTTTTGTGAAGATGTGGAATATTCCTCCAATAATTGCAGTTATACCCACATAAACATGTCCACCAACAATATCTTCAATTGAGTTAACACCGATTATTGAACCAGCACCTCCCCATGGAGATCTAAAGAGATAACCAAGAATTACTCTTGGATCTAAAGTTGGATTGACAAGCCTAACTTCTCCACCACCAGGTGCCCATGTGTCATATGCACCGCCAATAAAACACCAGTTTACTGACCATGCTAATGCACCTACACCAAGAACAATCAAATGATATCCAAGGATATTAGTCATTTGATTCTTATCTCTCCAATCAGTTGAGAAAAATGGGAAATCTTCTTCAAGTTTTTCTGGACCTGCTAATGAATGATAAATACCACCAAAACCAAGAACAGCAGAAGCTATCAAATGAACCACACCTGCTTGGAAGAAAGGCATGATATCAGTAACTTCGCCACCTGGGCCTATTCCGTAACCAAACATTGCTACGTGAGGCATACAGATTAAACCTTGCTCCCACATTGGTTTATCAAAAGTAAAATGATTAACCTCAAAGAGCATCATTGCTCCCGCCCAAAAGACTATAAGTCCAGAGTGAGCAATGTGAGCTCCTAATAAACGTCCAGATAAATTGATTAGTCTTGCATTGCCTACGTACCAGGCATAGCCAGTCTCTTCAATACTTTGGTTTGGAGCTCTTAATAAATTATTAAAGGGCGTTTCCACGTGGAAGAACCTCCTCAGGGAATACAAAGTTTTCGTGTGGTTGATCCACAGAAGACATCCATGCTCGCATACCTTCGTTCAAAAGTATATTCTTTGTGTAGAAAGTTTCAAATTCTGGATCTTCTGCTGCACGAATCTCTTGGCTGACGAAATCGTAAGCCCTTAAGTTAAGTGCTAAACCAACAATACCAATTGAAGATGTCCACATACCCATAACAGGTACAAATAACATCAAGAAGTGAAGGAAACGCTTGTTAGAGAAAGCAATACCAAAAATTTGGCTCCAAAATCTATTCGCTGTAATCATTGAATAGGTTTCTTCTTCCTGTGTTGGGTCAAAAGCTCTAAATGTTGAACTTTGGACTTTGCCGTCTGTGTAAACACTTGTATCTTCATACAATGTGTTTTGAACTGTAGCTCCATGAATAGCGCAAAGAAGAGCACCACCAAGAATTCCAGCAACACCCATCATGTGAAATGGATTTAAAGTAATATTGTGAAAACCTTGAATAAACAGGATATAACGGAAGATTGCTGCAACACCGAAAGAAGGTGCGAAGAACCAACTATGTTGTCCTAAAGGATAAATAAGGAAAATACTTGTAAATACTGCTATTACTGCTGAAAAAGCTAATGCGTTGTAAGGTCTAATACCTACAAGACCAGCTATTTCAAACTGACGAAGCATAAAACCAATAAGGCCAAATACTCCATGTAATGCAACAAAGTTCCAAAGACCACCAAGTTGAAGCCATCTTACGAAACTTCCTTGGGCCTCAGGACCCCATAAAAATAGAAGACTGTGTCCCATGGCATCTCCAGGGGTACTTACAGCTGCTGTTAAAAAGTTACAACCTTCAAGGTAGGAGCTTGCAACTCCGTGAGTGTACCAAGAGGTAACAAAAGTTGTTCCGACAAACCAACCACCTATAGCAAGATATGCACAAGGTAAAAGAAGTAGTCCGGACCAACCAATAAATACAAACCGGTCGCGCTTTAACCAATCATCAAGGACATCAAACCA
>QCUB01000061.1 GCA_003210895.1 Prochlorococcus sp. AG-676-M04 | reverse complement strand
TTCATGATTTAGTATCCTTGCAAAAGTTAACGATCCAGCATTAATAGCTCTCTTATCAATTTTAATAAGTTTATTTTTTGGCGACCAATAAGCTGAACCCTTTTCTTCTTCAAAATTGGTTATTACTAAAGATACTCCTAAATCATTTAGAAAGTTTAAGGTTTCAATGACAAATTTTTTTTCATGAATATAGTTTTTAGGATTTTTTATTAAATCAAGTAATTCTTTTTGAGATAATGCTTTTTGAAAATTATTTTTCTTATAAGTTATTGATTTTGATCCATCTTCATTAATTACAATTTTTGGGGCATTTCTTTTATCTGCTTTTTTTAATAACCTTAAAACAAAATCTATATTTGATCCTTTTATTAGAATCTCATATTTTTCTGCAATTACCTTGTTAAAAGGTTTAATTCCTATAAAAAAACTGATTGAGAATAAAAGCGATGTTCTTTTAATAAATTTGAATAGCAATTTCAAACTAAATCGATGACAAATTATATTTCATCAAATCAACTAACTGTGTTCATCATATTAAACATTGGTAAATACATTGCCACCAATATAAAAGCTACAACCCCAGAAACAAAAACGATCATTAGAGGTTCTAATAATGAGGTTAAGCCTTTAACTGAAGTCTCAACTTCATCTTCATAGAAATCAGCTAATTTATTAACCATTTCACTGAGTTCTCCAGTCTCCTCTCCAATTCTAAACATAGATGTAAATAATATTGGAATAACTTTTTCTGAGGCTAAAACTTTGTAAAGAGGTTGACCATATTGAATTTCCTCATTCATTTTATTTACTATTTTTTTGAAGACTCTGTTTCCAATTGTTCTTTTTGCTATTAATAATGATTCAAGAATAGGAACTCCAGCGGAATTTAGAGCTGATAAAGTTCGTGAGAAGTTTGCTAATGATGACTTTGTTATTAATTCTTTTGTTAAAGGTAATCTTAATAAGAGTGAATCTTTCCATAATAGAATTGATTCTTTTTTAAATAATCTTTTTAAAACAAATATCAGAAAAACAAATATAGGAACTAGTTTGAAAATTTGTAATGGATCTCTTAAAAAGTTTGATGCATCTACCATCAATTGCGTTAATTCAGGTAAATCAGCCCCTGAAGATGCGTACATATCTTGAAATACTGGAATTACAAATAGAAGCATAATAATTACTACTATTACTGTAAGAGCAAAAATTGCCAAAGGATAAGCAAGAGCACTTTTAATTTGTCCTTTGATTTTTGATAAACTCTCTAACAATAGAGATTCTCTATCAAGAACTTGATCTAATAATCCAGCTATTTCTCCAGCAGATACTAATGCAAGATACATTTCATCAAAAACATCTGGATATTTTTCGAGTGTGGAGACAAAAGTAGAGCCTCTACTTATTGAAATAGCGGCATCTTTAAAAACAATTCTTAAGGATTTATCATCAGTACTTTCTGAAAGTATATTTAAAGCCTCTAAAAGTGGTAATCCTGTCTTTAGCATAGAAGCCAATTGTTTTGTAACTAAAGCTAAATTCTTGGTAGAAGGTTTTCTAACTCTTTTCTTTAATTTTTTTGAAGATTTTAATTTTAAACTTTGAAATCTATCATTCTGTTTAACTCTTTTAGCTAATTCTTTTTCTTCAAGATTCTCTTTATAAGTTATTTGGTTATTAGATTGATTATTAGTTTTTTTATTAGTTTTTTTGATTGATTGATTATCAATCATTCTTTCTTTATTTTTTTTCTCCAGCATAGATTTTAATTCCGGATCATTAATAAAGTTGTAGTCCACTTGATTAATCTATTAGAGGTTCATCAATGTCTACCAAACTGGATAAAACATTACTTCTATTGCATTTAAAAAATGCCTCTTCCCTTGAAATTAAACCTTTTTTAATCAAATCGCTTAATGATTGTTCTAATGTTTGCATTCCAAATTTAGCTCCAACTTGAATCTGCGAATATATTTGAGAGGATTTAGATTCTCTTATTAAATTTGCAATAGCATTATTATTTACCATAATTTCAGCAGCTAAATTTCGTTTACCATCTTTAGACTTACATAAAGTTTGAGAAATAACCCCTACAAGAGAAGAAGATAGTTGCACCCTTATTTGTTGTTGTTGATCATTTGGAAAAACATCAATAATTCTGTCAATAGTTTGACTAGCAGAAGAAGTATGGAGAGTTCCTAATACCAAATGTCCTGTTTCAGCAGCAGTTATTGCTAGGCTTATTGTCTCTAAATCTCTCATTTCTCCAATTAATATTACATCGGGATCTTCTCTAAGCGCTCCTCTCAAAGCATTAGAATATGAATTAGTATCTTCTCCAATTTCCCTTTGGCGTATAAGACAATTTTTATTTTCATAAATAAACTCTATTGGATCTTCAATAGTTAATATATGACTTGATTGGTTGTTATTTATCCAATTTAATCCGCTAGCTAAAGTAGTAGTTTTTCCTGAACCTGTTGGGCCAGTAACTAAAACAAGTCCTCTTGGTCTATTCAAAAGTTGTTGAACACTTTCAGGTAATCCAATTACAGAAAAGCTTGGAATCTTATTATTTAAAGCTCTCATTACACACGAGACATGACCCCTATCAAAAAAGAGATTAATCCTGAATCTTGCTATCCCTTCTAATCCAAAACTACAGTCAAAATCTTTATTTTTAATGAAATTATCAAATTTATTTTTTCCTATTAGTAACTCAAGCTCTTCTTTCAAGACTACTGAAGATATTGGTAATGAATCAGCGGGCATCATTTGGCCTTGAATCCTAAAAAAAGGAATAGTATCTCCTGTAAGGTGCAAGTCAGAGCCATTACGATTAATTAGCTCTTTCATTAATTTAATTATTTTAGTTTGGGCTAAATCAATCATTATCAGAATCCTCAAGTAAACATACTCTCTCAACTTCTTCTAAGGAGGTTAATTGCTGCTTTACTAATTCTAAACCATAATTTAGGAGTGTTCTCATCCCATTCTTCATCGCGCAATCTTTAATTTCATCGGCATTTCTTGATTTCATTATTAATTCTCTTATATTATCGTTTACCTTCATTACTTCATAAAGTCCTAGTCTCCCCTTATAACCAGAACCATTACACACTTGACAGGTTAATTCATTTTTAAAATTTGATGGATCATCTTTTTTATTTTGAATTTTGATGGTATTAGCTTTCCTTATTTGTTTAATACCATGTTCAAAAGCTAATTTATCCTTAATAGGATCAACTTCGACTACATAACTACATTTACTGCATACTTTTCTTACTAATCTTTGAGCCATAACCCCTACAATAGAAGAACCAATAAGGTAGGGTGGAACCTCCATTTCAGCAAGTCTCGTAATAGCTGTAGAAGTATCATTAGCATGCAGTGTTGTGAACACCATATGACCTGTTAATGCCGCTTCCATTGCAGTATGAGCAGTTTCTTTATCTCTTGTCTCTCCCACAAGAATAATATCAGGGTCTTGCCGCATTAAAGATCTTAAAGCTCTTGCAAAATCAAGACCTTTTTCTCTAATGACCTGTACCTGATGAATCCCATCAAGAGTATATTCAACTGGATCTTCAACTGTAATTATATTTACATCAGAAGTATTTCTTTCATTTAAAATAGAATAAAGGGTTGTAGATTTTCCGCTTCCAGTTGGCCCAACAACAATAAATATCCCATAAGGAGAATTACCCATATCTCTAACAGATTTCAGTTCTTCATCAAAATTTATAAGCTTATCTAATTTCAATAATGAA
>QCUB01000060.1 GCA_003210895.1 Prochlorococcus sp. AG-676-M04 | reverse complement strand
TGCAAATACAAGAATCAATCCTTTGGCTTTTAATTATTTCATTAACAAAAGGTGCCCTTTCTTTTTCTTCATCATAATGAGGACATGCAATGCCGTTTACTATACCTAAGCAATCAATAATCTCTAATTTATCAGAGAAAGAATCAGTAATACCCTTATCAAACCAGCATATTGCACCTGCACTTACTCCACTCATTACAATTCCTTTTTCATAAGCAATTTTCAGAATATTATGTAGATTCCAATCTTTCCATACCGCCAACATGCTTTTTGTATTTCCTCCGCCAACATAAATAATATCTTGAGATAGAATTTTTTCTTCTAAGTTTTCTGTACGTGAAAATAAATCTAGATGACTTGTTATACAATTTAATTTTGAAAAGGCCCTATAGAAATTTAATTTATATAAATCATTATCCCCTGAGGCTGTAGGAATAAAACAAATTTTGGGTCTATCTACCTTAACTAATGATGTAATATATTTTTCTATCTCAAGTTGACCTAAAGAACGTCCAAAACCCCCTCCTCCAATTGCCACAATATTTTTGTTTAGCATTTCAAATAATAAATAACCCTATGAATTTAAAACAAATAACTAAAAAAGATCAACTAGATTTAAAGAAGTTGTATTTTGATTCAATAATATCAATAGATGAAAGAATATATTCTCAAGAACAAAAAAGAGCTTGGGCCAGCCAAGCTTGGGATAATAAAAATTTTGATTTATCTATAAATGAAGGAAAAGGATGGCTTATTAAAAATAATAATAATAATACAATCGCCTTTGCTTTAAGATATCCACAAAACAGAATCGCGCTTTTATACTGCAGAGGGGATTCACAAAGAAAAGGTTATGGGACAAAATTGATTATAAAATTAGAAAATGAAGCTAAAGAAGAGGGCCTTACGTCATTATCAACAGAAGCAAGTTTAATAAGTTATAAATTATTTCTACGAAATAAATGGGAAATAATTCGTAAAGAAAAAATAATTAGAATGACCAGATATTTTACATGGAATGAATTTGATAAAAGTGTTGATTATATTGCTAATCAATGCAAATATTTAAAATTATCTGGGATATATGGAGTTCCAAGAGGTGGACTTTGTCTTGCAGTAGCTTTAAGTCATAAATTAAATATTCAACTAATCGAAAAACCTCTAAAAAATTCACTAATAGTAGATGATGTTTTTGAAACAGGACTCACATTGAGTAGTTTTAAAGATATTGAAGGGGCAAATTTCTATGTCCTAGTTAGTAAAAAGAAACCAATATGGTGGAATACAGCAAACTTATCTTATAAAAAAGAATGGATTGTCTTTCCATGGGAAAACAAAGCAAATAAGCTTCAGGAAGAAAAAGAATTCAACAAAAAAAGGGAGATGAAATGAAAAAAAAATTATATTTAGCTAATCCATATGGATTTTCACAACAAAGCAAAACACTATTGCCTGAATTCATCAAAATTTTTATAGATCTAAATATAGAAGTTTTTGAACCTTTTGAGAGGACAAAAGATTTAACTAGTCATAAAAATAACTTGGCTTATGAAATAGCTAAAACAAATCTCAACGATTTAATATCTTGTGATTGCATTTTTGCGATTGTTAATGGAAACCCACCCGATGAAGGTGTCATGGTAGAACTAGGAATTGCTATTGCTCTAAAAAAAGAAATATTTTTATTTAGAGATGATTTTAGAAATTGTTCAGATAGTGATCAATATCCACTAAATTTAATGTTATTTGTAGGTCTACCTAAGGAAAGTTGGTCGAGAAATTATTTTAAAACCTTAAAAGATATAAACAGCCCCAAAAAGAATTTTTTAAAATGGGCACAAAACTAATAGTCATAATTAAAAGTAATCTTTAAATATTACTTTTAAAGAATCATTAATAGCATAGTTAAAATGATATAATTAAATTTATTTACTAAATTTTGACTCAAGTTACTGTTGGTGAAAATGAGGGTATTGAATCTGCCCTTAGAAGATTTAAGAGACAAGTCTCAAAATCAGGAATATTTGCTGATTTAAAAAGGTTGAGACATCATGAAACTCCTATTGAAAAATATAAGAGAAAATTACAGCAAAGAAGAAAAGCAAGAAGAAGATAATTTAAGCAATTTTAAATACTTTTTTTCGTATTTAATTCTGAGAGATCATATATTGAGCCTCTCCACTCAAATCTAAGTAAAAATAATTAAACTTTATTATTTAATATTCTTTAGTTTCTTAACAAGATTAATTCCTACTCCAGGAACAGCGAGAAGATCTTCATCTTTTGCAGATGTAATTGATTTAGGAGTTTTGAAACCAGCCTTATAAAAAGCCTCTGCACTCTTAGCTCCAACACCAGGAATAGCTTTTAAAGCTTCAATTATCTTTTTTGGGTCTTCTTTTTTTATTTTTGATTTAGAGGATTTAGAAGACTTGGCTGACTTCTTTTTAGTTTTCGATTTAGGAGTTTTAGCTAAAGGTGTATCGGAAGCAGCTTTACTTTTAAAAAGGATTGATTTTAGCTTACTTAGAAATTTAGTAATCATTTAGTCGAAATTAGGTAATTAATTAAATTATTAATTCCTACTTAAAAATCATTAACCATTTTTGAAAGAATTAATAATTTTATTTGGAAAGAATTAACAAGGAATAATTTTTATTTACATTTATATAAAGCCATATATTTATTTATGATGCAAGTAGAAAAATCTAATGAAGAACTATAATATTATTTTAAAATATCTGATTAGCTTATTAATCAAAGCCAATAACATTATATTGATTTTTATCTTCTTTATTTTTTAATACTTATTATATTTATTAATACAAGATCCAAATAATAACTATGTTTCAACTATTTTTTGAATATGCAATTAATAATTATTAGTGGACCTTCAGGTAGCGGGAAAACTACTCTTGCAAAAATAATCTTAAAAAATTTTAGAAATGGAATAATTTTAAATACGGATAATTATTACAGAACAGGCATATTAAGCCAAATACTATCAAAAATAATTAATAGTTATTTTGATAGAAAAATAAGTTTTAACAATAAACTATTTAAAGGGGATCTAGACTTTATATTAAAAAATGGATTCTCTAACATCAGTTATAAATATAATTTCAAGAAAAAATCTATTAAGAAAACATATAAAAACAATAAAAATATAAGATACATCATTGTAGAAGGAATATTTGGACTTGAAATATTAAAGTCTCTTTCAAATAAGAATTGCATATTAGTTAATTTAAAAACTAATAAAAAATCGTGTATGAAGAGAGTAATTAAAAGAGATTTTAAAGAAAGAGGCAAAAATAAAAATCGTGCACAAAGTGATTTTACAAAAGCATGGAAACTATTTTATAAAAATAGAAATAATTCAATAAAATACATGGAAAAAATAGAATTAAGAGATAAAAGTGAAATAAAATTTTTATTAAAAAAAATAACTAAAATAATGAATTAATTTTATAAGATAATTTCAAAGCACTCAAAATTGCTCCTTCAATCCTTCCAAACCCTTCTAAATTAAACCAATCTCCACAAAAAGCTATATTATACTCATCACAAACCTGCAAATATTCAGGAATACCTATGCCGGAAGGCTGAGAAGCCCTCCATGACATTATAGAGATATCTTGATAATCCATTAATTTGTTTATATGAACATCATTATCAAATATTTCATTAAAATATTCCAATAATTTTTCTTTGAATCTCTCTTTATTTTTAGATTGAAAATACTCTTTTATAAATTCTTTATTTTTTGTGTGAAGTACAATCCCCAACTTATCATTTTTTTGCTTTTGAAATATAATTCTTTCAAATTTAAATTTTTCTTCTAAAAGATTATTTAAGAGGAAATATCTAAATTTATTTTTATAGCTGTCCTTATAACAGTAATTTGGTTTTGTATAAATTAAGAAAGTTAACCTTTCA
>QCUB01000059.1 GCA_003210895.1 Prochlorococcus sp. AG-676-M04 | reverse complement strand
CAATGGAATTTCAAAATCATTCACATCAAGAATTGCCCAATTTATTTGAACATCTTTACCTATGTAATTTATTGGAAGGTCTTTAGCATCAACATAAAAAAATATTAAATTTGGCAAATTCTTATTTTTCAAGAAAATTTCTTCTTTTATTTCTAACAGTCTCTTACTATTTGCTTCCGAATCTAACTGTACTTGTATTAAACCACTTTCATAAATATCTTGATTTGAAATAATTATATATTTTGTAGCATCATAACTTTTTTTATCTTCATATGATCTATCTTCCCTGTTATATGGAGTAAAGTTAAATACAGGAATAATAACAGCAGACAAAACAGCAATTGCAACTATAAAAAAAATATTATTAGTTGTCGATTTAAAGAACATTTTCACCTACCCTTCTTAAAAATATTATAAATAAAAAGTAATTTTTCAAATTTCAATGGTAGGTGAGTTGTAGATGAATCAGGCAATCCTGAAACTATAAAGCGTTGTTAATACAGGGTTTATACTAGCGTGTCCCCTATTCAAATCTGGGTCCTGGCACCTTTATAAACCTGTCTCTGAAAGGTTTTTTTGTAAATACTTTATAGATATTAATTATTTGTTTTCACTTTTACATACTTGACCAATCACACCCAAAATTAGTTTGTCTCCATTTGGATCTTGCCATTCCGCAAAATTGTTTAAACTTCTATTTGCCTCATCTGTGAATACATCGACATCTCTAAAGGATTTTTCAAAACAATTTATGTCCATTGTATAAAGAATATCCTGAGTAATTTCACTTTTGGTTTTTGGAATAAATTTGCTCAATATTCTCACAGAACCATCTTCATTCCTTTTAATACTTTTCCTATCCCATAATTGTTCTCCATATTCACTTTTTGTAACCCCCACCCAGTTATGAGACAAAGCATATGCTTGTTTTATTGAAATACAAAAAGATAAGATTATAGAGAGAACCAAAGACAAGATATTTAAAGAAAGTATTGATGAAAATTTATTCTTAACTTGAAGCATAACATTTTAGCCTATTAGAAATAAATAAATTGGAATTTTGAAAATCAAACTTATATCTTATTAGTTATCAATTTTGATTCAGAATTTACTAATTTAGTTTGATTTAAATCTAAGTTAAAAAAATAAGATTAAAAACTTTGTAAAAATTTTTATTGATTAGTCTTTCTATTATAGATACAATCAATTATTAATTTCTAAAGTTAGCTCTCAAAAAATTTTCGAACTAATAATGAATAAAATTCAAAAATTCCTCTCAGTAGTTTTTTTTATAGCAATATTTGTTGTATTAATTTATTTCATACAAAACTATGGCATCGAGCCTCTTAGGAGCAAGGTAGAGAGTATGGGAATATGGGCACCTTTTGGAATATTTGTTCTTAGAGGAGTAAGTATAATTTTACCTGCTCTGCCAAGTTCGGCATATTCACTTCTGGCGGGCTCCTTACTAGGATTCCAAAAAGGTTATGTAACAATTGTCTTTTCTGATATCATTTTTTGCCAAGCAGCTTTCTTCATAGCAAGATATTTTGGTCGTGGTCCTGTACGTAGTTTAGTAGGCTCAAAAGCAATGAAAAGAATTGAAAGTTTTAATCAAAACCAATTAGAAGAAAATTTCTTCCTAATGACAGGTCTTCTTATGACTGGACTTTTTGATTTTCTCAGCTATGCAATCGGCATTGGAGGAACTCGGTGGAAAATATTCACCCCAGCTTTACTAATAAGTCTTCTAATCAGTGATTCTATTCTCGTTGCTGTTGGAGCTGGAGTCAGTCAAGGAGCAGGATTATTCCTAGGAATAGCTTTGTTAGGCATGTTTGCTTTAGCAACTATTTCAGGTTTAGCAAAAAGAAAAACCCCAAAATAAGGTATGAAAAAATTAATATGAACCCATCCATAAAAGATATAACATTTTTGCAAAAAACAACCTTAAAAATGACTATTCATGTAAGAATATAATTCTGTTGATTTTACAATTTTTTAGATGAGTCCATTTAGACCAACATCATACGATCGTCCTGGAGAACAAATATCAACTACACCTTCCGGATTAAAAGTGACTTCTGCAAAAAGATTAATGGTAGATTCTATGGTAAGGATGATTCAAAAAGCTACAAATCATTCAGTAGAAGATAAACTTGACGAAGAATCTAATAACAATTAATCAATTTATTCAAAAAAGTTTAGGAGAGTGGAAATCTATAAGAAGCACTCATTCATTGGCTTTTCAAGAAGTTGAAAATTCAACTAGCAAAATAGTAATAAAAGAAATAGAAATCAAAAATAAAAATGTAGTCGAACTTTTAGAAAAATATAATTCCTCATCTAAACCTTCTGTTATTGCATTATCAATAAGTTGGGAGGCAATAAGCGATTGGGAGATGGATCAAAAAATTGAAGAAGATAAAACTATATTATTATTTTTACCAAAGGATAAAAATAAAGGGATTGTTCTTCGTAACAAGGGATATACTGAATCCGCGATTTCATCGTCAGAATATTTGATTGATGACAATGAGAACTTAAATATTAAAACTATTTACAGTTCAACAGTGTCTGAAGAAAGAATTTGTTTTTTATCAAATCATATTAGATCCAGATATTCAGTAATCAGAAATCATGAAAACAATACCGTAATCCAAACCTCCCACACATCAGAGATAAGAAATATATCTATCTTAAAAGATTGATCATTCTTTCAAATTGAAACTCTGTATTAGAAATTAAATCAGGAAGAAAATCTTTTTTTCCTTTCATAATATTTACAGTAGATTTTAAATCAGAAATCGTTGAATCTCTCATCAGTTCAAGAACTCGGATTGCATTTTTTAGAGGTACACCAAGGGCTAAATAAGTATTTTTAAGGTCCTTTAAACAGTTTTTAGATAAAACTGATTCATCATCAGAAATTAAAAGGTAAGAAACAATCCTTAAAATTATTTCTCCATCTCTTAGACAAACAGACATTTTATTTGTGGTATCTATAGATATTTTTGTATTAACTGAATCTTGATTTTCACAAATCATTGCAGTTACAGCATCAGCGGCAATTGCGTGAGAATTATTTGTTATTGAATTTATTGCATCTAATCTTGAGTTTGCAGTATTTATAAATTCTTTTATGTCTTCAATATTTTTATTACTTATATTTCCTAATTCTCTATCAGTTGATAAAAATCGATTATTATTTGAAACTGTCATTCTTAAATCTAAAAACTTGAAATTTCTATTTATTCATAATAGATCAGAGCAAATTAAAATAATTTAATCTTAAAAGAAACGAAATGGTTCTTAATCAAAAACTAAATTTCGAAATGATATTCAAAATACTGTAAATAAAAAAAATTTTTCGCTAAGATGGAATCATTATTCTTTAAAAATTTTGGATAAACAAGAATTAAAATTATCAAAAAAACTTGTTTCTTCTTATAAAAAAAGATTAGAAAAAGAAATTCTTGAGAGAAGTATTAAATTAAAAATGCCTCAAAATAAGTTCGAAGAAATTATCAACAATAATAATGAACTAATAAATTTAAAAAAAGCATTAGAAGAATTAGAGGCTAACCCTCAATCTTCAAATTAAAGTAAGGTAAAAATTTTTATTAATACAACCTACAAAAAGTGCCTCAAACTAACAACTTCCTTTTTAAATCCTTAAATAATGCACAACTTAAAGCTGTAAATCATATCAATGGGCCACTGCTAGTTGTAGCAGGTGCAGGTAGTGGAAAAACCAAGGCTCTTACTCATAGAATTGCTAATCTAATTGAAAATAACTCTGTAGATCCTTATAACATTCTCGCAGTAACGTTTACAAATAAAGCCGCTAAAGAAATGAAAGCAAGACTTCAAGTACTACTTGCGCAAGAAATAGCTTTAGATCAATTTGGGCAGCCTTGGTCCACCCTCAAGGAATTTGATCAGAATCAATTAAGAACAAATATTGATCAAGAGAGACTGAGGGACCTATGGATAGGAACTTTTCATGCATTATTTTCAAGACTTTTAAGATATGATATAGAAAAATATCAAGATCCTGAAGGCCTAACCTGGACAAGGCAATTTTCTATTTATGACGAGACAGATTCTCAGACCCTAGTAAAAGAAATTGTTGGTCAAGACATGAGTCTTGATCCAAAAAGATTTGATCCTAAGAAAATAAAAAGAGCTATTAGTAACGCAAAAAATCAATGTTTTACAGCTAATGACCTTG
>QCUB01000058.1 GCA_003210895.1 Prochlorococcus sp. AG-676-M04 | reverse complement strand
GTTTCTTCAATTTCAAGAAAGAATGAAAAAGAGGGACTTACAGTAAAGTGTTGCACTTTGCAGTACTTGAGGCTATTCTTTGAGTGTAGATTCTTCGAGTTAAAGAGCACTTATTGAATATTTATGAATTGTGAAAATGTAATGTTTTCATCAATTTTTTGAATCTTTATTTCTATAACCTTCTTCTATGACTTATTCGACTCGTGTATTAAAGCTTAACCTTTTACCTCCAGACAAATTATATTGCGATTTTAATTATTGGAGTTCTATATTTTCTCATGATATGCAGATATTCTGGGACAAATGTCATAGTATTCCTCTAAAAAAATTACCTCAAGAAATTTCTGATGTGATTTTCCCTTATTTATTACTAGCTTTGTCAGACTACAAAATTCTTAACAAACGAAAATTGGAAGGTATTGGACTTGATAATTTATTAAACCTTTGGTTTGATAGGTATTCATTAAATAAGAACGGTTACTTTCAATTAATACCTCCAACTAAAACATGAAAATTTATTCATAGGGTATTAAAAAGTTTAGATATAAACTATACCAATTTATTTGATGAACCAATAGTTAAATTTTTATATGAGAGTTGATAGAACTTTTCATGAATAGAATCAGTAAACTCAGCCTCGTTTGAATAGTCTATTAAGTCAATTGGATCTATATTTGCATCAAACCATTCATCGTATGCTATATGATTGGGCTCAGCAAAATAACTCATAGCTTATTGGTAGCGATATAATTATTTCCAAACGGTACAATTTATACAAAATTGAATACTTTTAAGGTTTTATGATCTTATAAAATCTTTTATTTCATTTCAGGGAATTTTTTTAGATATGTAATTTTGTTATTAATGCGATTCGAAGGATTTTTTTTCCAGCTAATAATAGAATTAAATTAAAGATTTTTCATTGTATTCAGTACATACAATGATCTAAAGTTAGAAAAATAAAATTTAGATATAAATAAATTATTACTTAGCTAATCAAAACGTGAAAATTAGAAGATTTAACTATAGAAAGCGGACTAAATCCTCGTGGAGTATTTGACCTTAGTCCGCTCTATCTTTTTAGCAAAGGAATATTTAAGTGGCAACTAAAGTTTCACTTTATAATTTCTAGATTCATATGAATATATTAAAATATTTATTTTTGTGTTTAATCACTTTATGCTTCTTAAAGTAGTTAAATTTTGTTGTTCTTTAAATTTTCAGGTAATGGGAAATCTTTTTTCATTTGTTCTAACCGTTTTTTATAAATATCTTCGTATTTTGTATCGGAGGAGTCACGACTATTAAATCTGTTAAAGTTCTGTCCTTCAAAGTCTTCTTCTTCGATAAATTCCTCTACTCGTTTAATAAGATCTACATAAATAGAGGCCCCAATAATTTGTTCATGAGAAAGTTCGCTTTTATGTGATTCAACATATTTAATAATTCCTTTATATGTATAAATCCATTGTTTTCTTATTACTGGGTCAAGAGAGATAATTTCCTTAAATAGAAAATTTATACATATTTTTAACTTTAATTCTAGATCTTTATTATCAATCACGAAAATATAAAGTTATATTTGTCTAATTTTAGTTCAAGCTTCTGTTAATAACTACTAGTACAGTTTGTATATTTATAATAAAATTTAATTTCAAAAAAAACTTTTATACAGCCTTGATATTATGTTTTTACCTTAAAATAATTAAACTTTGATTTCAAGTATCTGACGAAATAATTGTACAAAGTTTTTCTTACTGTAGCTGAAGTATCGTCTTGAGAAATAAAACTGCGCTCACATTTTGTTTTTAATTCTTAGTGGTGATTTAAATACATAAATTATTTTGGATCTTTCACTATCAGTCATATAAGAATTTTTATTCCATCTTATTTAAGACACTAAATAAAAATATAGCTAAAAACTATGGTTTGTTTTTAAGGAGACTCATATATATTTTGTAAAAAATTAATCTTGAAAATTATTCAATTTATTCTAGTAGTGTTTATCTCGAATATTATAAATTTCTAATATTTTTATAAAGTAGTGGTATGCAAGATTAGTTTAATATTTACGTTCTTTAGGTGATACTTTTAATTTTGTTTATTTATTTATGGGTATGATTACATTTCATTGTATATTTACTTTTTGATTTAAAAGATCTCTCCATAAGCAAGCCATTATATAAATTATTAATGAACTTGAAAAGATTAGAAAAAATGATGTAGTAGACATGTTGTTATTTTTTAATAAGTCCTAGTGATCCTGCCGTGTAACCGACAACAAATAAGAAAATGAATTCCATAAAATCTCTTGGAGCAGAGTTTATTATTGAATTGAGTTGAGTCATAATCAAGAACTCACTTTTTTGTATGATTCATTCTTTTTATCTTTATTTAATTGACACTCAACATCATTTTTGGAACATTCAATATTTGTCTGTTTATTATTTTGGTAAATACAGCCACCTGCAAATACAGGTATCGAGCTTACAACAAAAAAAACAGTCAAACATGAATAAATAATGTTTGATAATTTACTGCTCATGTCATTGTTACATTATGTAAACCTATTATGTTACAAATAAATCACAACTGCGAGTAGATAATATTGTTTAAAATTTAATTTTCAATTGATTGAATTTTCTTATTAATCTTATAAAATAAAATTAAACGCTGAAGATTAGATATTATTGCTGTTACTATATAGTCTTATTTATAAAAAAAACTTTCAAATTATTCTAGCCTGGGTGTAGGTAATTATTAAGTTTTTATTATCTTTAAACTATAGGATTTAAATACAACTAATAATTATTAATTATTAAAATTTTTATAAAAAAGTCTTTAGAGAAATAATAAATTTACTTTTATTTTCAATGTAGATAAGTTTTAATAGCCTCATTTGTTTTCAGGGTCAGTTATGTAATTTATTAATTTCAGATATACATTATCTGGCATATTTAATGGCTTCTTTAGTAATAATCACATTCCATTTGTCACATTAAAATTCATATCTTTTGTTTTTTATAAATTGTTTCCAGTTTTTTATCAATTGATTCAGTATTTTTGCTTATTGATAAAAACATCCTCAGAATAATATATTCTTTGTTGTTCTCAAGAGGTAAATAGATGATTAAATTTTTGAAATTACTTAAGAGAAGATTTGATATTCTCAATGCAGAAAATCAATTAAAAATTTTATTAGAAAATTAATAATGGGATTTCCTCATTGTCCAATTTGTGTCTTGGTGGCATTTCTCACAGCTTGTATATCGTTTACTCGTAGTTATATGTTGTTCTTTCTTTTTAAGGAGACTTCAAAAATAAGAGATAAGCAAAATCAGCATAACTACGCATATACATAAAATAATATTTATAGTATTTTCAACTTATTGAGATGGAGGGATTTAAAATGATCGATAGTCCACCAGAGAATTTTATTAGATTGGTTTAAACAGCCAAATCCTACACATAACTTACTAAGCGAAAAGAGGTTGATTCCTAAAGGTGGAATCAATCTCTTTTTTTTGTCCCACTCTTTTGCTGCATCTGAAGTTATTTCAGTTTCAAGATTCCACATCTAATACGTTTGAAAGTAAATGATATTTATGCTCTCTAGCTTGTACAAACTTATATTCTGAAATTACATCAAAACCCATTGCGGTAATAAATCCAAAGATGTCGTTTTTAAATTCTTCATATGTTTAGCAAAATGTTGAAATGATAAAAATGTTCATTAAAAAAAGGAGCTAATTGCCCCTTATTTTAGATCGACTATTAATCATAATGTCATATCAATTATTACTTATATGTATTGAGAAAAAATATATAAACTCCCAACAATACTAATGTTGCTGTACCTACACCAATAACTGTACTTGGTTGATTAAGCCAAAGCTCTTTAAAGAATTCCATAATTAATCATTTAATAAAGTAAATAATCCCACCAACAATAGTGCTTCCTACAAGAAGGAAGATCATAAGAAGAGCAATTAATTTAGGTAAACTTCCAATCATTTTTTAGAGGTCATTTTGAAGGTTAAATACGCAAAGCCACCAAGTAATAACAGACTAACAACTCCATAAGTAATTGCTATTCCATACATAATTATTCTTCCGAGTTATATCTTAAAATAGTTGCAATCGAACTCTTGTCACTTGAGGTAATTTCTCTGTTTTGGTATTTCCATTCAAACCATGTAATACATTCATTTAGCTTTGGATTTTCCTTGTAAGTTTTTTTCCAGTTTTGTATCCAATTGGCTAAAGCACTCGCTTCATCTGTATTTAACATTATCCATCTAACCTATCTGCGTAATCTCTTAAAACTTCAGCCATCTTTTGAGGTGGAATTTCTTCTTGATATTCTCTACATAAATCAAAAAATTTATCTAAGAAATGTTTCATTGAAGAGGACATAAAAAAGGACTTATACACCCTCTACTTTAGATTGACTGTCAATCATCTATAAACTGATTAATGAGTGTGTTTATATTTTGAATTGATCTCGAATAATTTACTCAAATTTTTAAGCATAAAAAAAGAACCTATTTCTAGAGGTCTTTTTCTGGTTTAAAAATAGAATGAATAATTGATTATCATTAATGTGATTGAAATCACAATAATAAAATCTATTAATTGAAAAATATGAAATAAGATATTTAAATAGAGATATGTTTGATTTAAAGTCAAATAAAAATATAGAGTAGTTTCTTCTTTTAAAAAAATTATGAATTTACCAATAGAAAAACAGACTGTCCTAATAACAGGAGCGGGAAGAGGATTGGGTTCTGATATAGCAAGATCATTTCATCGAGAAGGTGCGAAAGTAGTTATCAATTATAGAA
>QCUB01000057.1 GCA_003210895.1 Prochlorococcus sp. AG-676-M04 | reverse complement strand
GATTCTAGATTTTTTCTACGGGTTAGTTCCAAGTTATGGTTTAGCTATTGTTGCACTAACAGTGGTAATTAGAATTGCTCTATTTCCTCTAAGTGCTGGATCAATAAGAAGCGCTAGAAGAATGAAAATAGCTCAACCTATAATGCAAAAAAGGCAAGCAGAGATAAAATCTAAATTCTCAGGAGATCCAAAGAAGCAGCAAGAAGAATTAGGAAAATTAATGAATGAATTTGGTAGTCCACTTGCTGGATGTTTACCTTTAATAGTTCAGATGCCTGTTTTATTTGCATTATTTGCAACTTTAAGAGGATCACCTTTCGCAGATGTACCTTACAATATCAACTTAAAAGTATTACCCCAAGACCAAATAGCCGCTATTGATCCAAAACCCTATAAATCCCCAAGGCATTCAATATTTGTAACAGAAAAGTCTCATTTCCCTGTAGTTGCTACCTTACCTAACGGTACAAAATTAGGAGCGGAGGAATCAGTTAAGATAAACTTGCAAACTACTAATGGGAACAGCTATACAGAAGTCCTCTCAAAATATGACAACGGTTCAAGGTTTCTTCCTACTTGGACAGTTTCAAAAGGTTCAGAAAACATTAGAGTTTCTCAAGAAGGTTTAGTTACAGCTATTAAACCAGGAGATGCAACAATTGAAGCTAAGATCCCTGGATTAGCTGCAAAAAGTGGATTTCTGTTTATAAAGGCACTTGGACAGGTTGGATTCTACGTAGATGGTTCAATAAACTGGGATATTGCTACATTAGTTGGGGCATTCGGTTTAACATTGCTTCTTTCGCAAGTTTTATCTAGTCAAGGGATGCCTTCCAACGCTCAACAATCCACTGCAAATAAAATTACCCCTGTAATGATTACAGGTATGTTCTTATTTTTTCCTTTACCTGCTGGAGTATTACTTTATATGGTTGTAGCTAACATATTCCAAGCATTGCAGACATTTCTACTTAACAAAGAAGCACTTCCAGCAAACTTACAAAAGATTCTGGATGAACAATTAATAAACAAAAATAAAGTTATACCTTCTGTTGCCAACATTTCAGATAAAAGATTACCATTTGAACCTAACAACAAAAAATAGTCTTTTGTATTATTAAAGATAATGGATTCTTGGAGTAGAAAATTCGAGTTACTAATAAAATCAAGAACTCCGTTAATTTGGATAAGAACTAAAGAAGAAGAGAGACTATATAAAATTCTCAATCAATCATGTGAGAGATTAAATATTAAGAGATTCGTATCTTGGGATTGTGTTAACGGAATCAAGGGAGTTCTAAATGAAAATGGCAAATTTTCTAATAATCCACTAGGAGCTCTTAATTGGATAAAGGATCAAACTTCTGACTTACCAATAATATTATTGGTAAAAGACTTTCATAAGTTTTATGATGATCCATCGATTATTAGAACAATAAAAGAATTATGTTCTTCCCTTAGAGAAACAAGCCATAACTTAATTCTTAGTTCACATATATTGCCATTATCTGAAGAATTTGATGATTTAATTACAATAATAAACTTACCTTTGCCTGATCTAAGCGAATTGACAGCTCTTATAAAAAAAATTGCTGTTAATACTGATTCAAATTTAAGCGAAGAAGAATTGAATGAACTTGCAGTAGCTTCAAGTGGTTTAAGTGAAGTAAAACTGAAGCAAGTAACGGCTAAAGCTCTCACCCAAAGAGGGAAGATAAGTAAAGATGATATCAAGGATATTCTTGAAGAGAAGAAACAAGTTATTGCGAGAAGTGAAGTATTAGAATTTTTTGAAAGCAACTCAAGTCAAAGTGAAATTGGGGGATTAAAAGTATTAAAAGTCTGGCTTAATCAAAGATATAGAGCCTTTTCAAAAGAAGCTAGAGACTATGGACTTCCCATTCCAAAAGGTGTCTTGCTTGTGGGACCACAAGGTACTGGAAAATCGTTAACGGCCAAATCTATTTCTAAAAATTGGTCAATGCCACTTCTTAGACTTGATGTGGGGAGATTATTTTCAAGTCTTGTAGGATCAAGCGAGGCAAGAACAAGAGAGACTATATCAAGAGCAGAAGCCATGTCACCTTGCATCCTATGGATTGATGAAATCGATAAAGGCTTTGGGGGTGATGCAAGGAGTGATGGAGGAACTAGTCAAAGAGTTTTAGCTAGTTTGTTAACTTGGATGGCTGAAAAAGAATCAGCCGTATTTGTAATTGCCACCGCCAATGCAATTGATAAGCTCCCAGCTGAGTTATTAAGGAAAGGTAGATTTGATGAAATATTTTTTCTTGATCTACCTAATTCTGAAGAGAGATTAAGCATCCTTGATTTACACTTAAAGAGAAGGAGGCCTGCCTATAATTTTCCTCTTTCAACAATAATTGATCGTACAGATGGATATTCTGGAGCAGAACTTGAACAAGCAGTTATTGAAGGTATGCACTTTTCATTTTCTGAAAAGAGAGAACTAATGGAAAAAGATTTAATTAAGGCTGTTTCTGAATTAGTTCCATTATCTCGTACAGCAAAAGAGCAAATTGATTTCTTGAAGCAATGGTCATCAACAGGTCGAGCACGTTCTGCCTCGTAATTTATTATTAATTTGAAAAATAAAAATAAAGTTAGTAATCCCTTATTTAATTAATTTTTCATCAAAAAGCTCTGATAATGATTTGAGATAAACTATCTTATTAGGATATAAAAAATAAAAAAAAGAGTGTTAGATCAAAAATTAATAAGGGAAAATCCAACATTTGTGGAAGATAATTTATCCTTAAGAGGAAAATTTTATGATATAAAATTCATAAATAACCTAACTTTAGAAAGAAAAAAAATTGATATAAAAATTTCAAGTCTTCAATCAGAAAGTAAAAAGTTAAGCAAAATAATTGGTCAAGAAATAAGAAATTCTAATAATGCTAATACTCAAGAAATTAATGAATTAAAAGATAGGGGCAATCAATACAGAGTAAAAGTATCTGAATTGGAAGAAAAAAAAAGAATATTAGACACACAACTTCAAGATGAGATATCAAAATTGCCAAATTTCCCAAGTAAAGATGCTCCTCTTGGAGAAAATGAAAATAATAATATTCAAATTAAAGTATGGGGAGATCCTCTAAAAAAAGATAATCTCAAAACTCACTGGGAAATTGGTGAAAATTTAAATCTATTTGATTCTATAAAATCAACCAAAATTGCCAAAAGTCGTTTTATAACGCTCATAGGAAATGGGGCGAGGTTAGAGAGGGCTTTAATTAATTTCATGCTTGATGTTCATTCAAATAACGGATACTTAGAACTAATGCCTCCAGCATTAGTTAATTCAGAAAGTCTTCAAGGATCTGGTCAACTCCCAAAATTTTCAAATGAAAGTTTTAAGTGTGACAATGATGATTTATGGCTCTCTCCAACAGCAGAAGTTCCTCTGACTGCTTTTCATAAAAACGAGATTATTGATTCAAAAATTTTACCCTTAAAATATGTAGCCTACAGTCCTTGTTTTAGGAGAGAAGCTGGTAGTTATGGAAGGGATACAAAAGGTTTAATAAGACTTCATCAATTTAATAAGGTTGAATTATATTGGTTTAGTGATCCAAATAAATCTTTAGAGGCTCATAAAGAGATAACTGCAGATGCTGAAAGTATATTGAGAAAACTTAATTTACCGTACAGATTAGTAGATATTTGTACTGGAGATTTAGGCTTCTCTTCTAGTAGAACTTTTGATCTTGAGGTTTGGTTACCTAGCAGTAAATGTTATAGAGAAATATCTAGTTGTAGTAATTGCTTAGACTTTCAGGCTCGTAGATCATCAATTAGAACAAAAATTGATAAGAAAACTTCATATATCCACACTTTAAATGGAAGTGGGTTAGCTATTGGAAGAACAATGGCAGCAATTCTTGAAAATGGCCAACAAACAGATGGAAGTGTAAAAATTCCTGATGCTCTAATTCCATACTTTGGATCATCTTTCATAAAAACTGTCTAATATAAAATAATGAATGTTTTAACCTCAATAACAGTCTTAGGATTTCTCATTTTCTTTCACGAAATGGGTCATTTTCTTGCGGCAATATTTCAAGGGATATACGTTGATGGTTTTTCTATTGGATTTGGCCCTTCAATAATTCAAAAAAAATATAAAGGTATTACTTATTCATTTAGAGCGTTCCCTCTAGGAGGATTTGTTTCCTTCCCTGATGAAGAAATCAATAACATTGACCCTAAAGATCCAAACCTTCTAAAAAATAGGCCGATAATCCAAAGAGTAATTGTGATATCTGCTGGAGTATTTGCCAACTTACTACTTGCTTATACAATTCTAATATTAAACGTAACTACTATTGGTATTCCCTATGATCCAGAACCAGGGATTTTAGTTTTAGCAACTCAACCAGAAAAAGCTGCTTTTAAAGCCGGTTTAAAAGCAGGGGATAAAATATTAAAAATAGATGGAAATGTATTGGGCATTGGGGATAAAGCAGTCTCCTCTCTGGTGAGAAAAATTCAAAGTTCATCAGAAGAATCAATATCAGTTGAAATTGAGAGAGAAAACTCTTATCAAAACCTTACTTTAACTCCTCAAAACATTGATGGAAAAGGTACTATAGGAGCCCAATTACAGCCAAATATTAAAAAAGAAACAAAAAAAACAAAAAATATTAATGAACTTTTTCAATATACAAATAAGGAGTTTTCATCACTATTAATTAAAACAATCCAAGGTTATAAAGGACTAATTACAAATTTCTCATCAACAGCTCAACAATTAAGTGGGCCAGTAAAAATTGTTGAGATTGGTGCACAATTATCAGAGCAAGGAGGAACAGGTATTTTGTTATTTGCTGCATTAATTTCAATAAATTTGGCAGTTTTAAATTCTCTCCCATTACCACTTCTTGATGGTGGTCAGCTTGTTTTTACTCTTATTGAAGGACTAAGGGGAAAACCAGTACCAGTTAAAATTCAAATAGCTGTGACTCAATCAAGCTTTTTTCTTTTGGTAGGACTAAGCGTTTTACTAATAATTAGGGATACAAGTCAATTACTAATAGTTCAAAGATTGTTTAATCAATAATTAATTTTATATTTTGATAGTCTAACTGTTAAAATAATAAAATCACTTTATCTAAAAATTTTTAATGGCAAAAAAATCAATGATTGCTAGGGAAGTAAAAAGAAAAAAACTAGTGAAAAAATATGCTGCCAAGAGAAAATCACTTTTAGATGAATTTAATGCGGCTAAAGATCCTATGGAAAGATTAGAAATTCATAGAAAGATACAGGGGCTTCCAAGGAACTCAGCACCAACAAGAGTTAGGAATAGATGTTGGGCAACAGGTAAACCAAGAGGTGTATATAGAGATTTTGGATTATGCAGAAATCAATTAAGGTTAAGAGCTCATAATGGAGAATTACCTGGAGTAGTAAAATCTAGCTGGTAAACTAATAAATTTTATAGATTTAAATAAATTTTTTCATTATAGTTTTTTTGTAAATAATCCAGTTATTCCAAGCGGTTAAAGTTATTAGTAAGAATATTTTAAGATTATTTTTAAAACCTTATTTAAATAATTCACTCAATAAGTACCTATGAGATGTAAGAATAAATCATGTATAGATT
>QCUB01000056.1 GCA_003210895.1 Prochlorococcus sp. AG-676-M04 | reverse complement strand
TAAAAAACCATAATCCACTTGTGTCTTTATTTACCTTTTGGATAGCAACCCAATCATTTATATCTAACCAGCCATTTTGAGGTTTCCAACTATTTGTTATAAGTAAAATATGTCCTTTTTGTACAGGATATTTATTTAAAATTAATTGATGATTATTTCCAATTTTATCAATTTCTAGTATTTTTTCCCATGGGCTAAAAGGGTTTTGTTTTGGGCCGTAATTTATTATTTTCTTGAATTTTGAGGTATCAAGTTTTCTAATAATAAAATCATTTTTATCATAAAACTCACCTGTAACGACTTTAGTTTCAAGGGGATATAAACCATTTTTATTAATAGATAAATTAGTTTGCTCTAAAGCTTTTTCCCAATATGTTTCTCTTCTCATTTAGAAAATAAAATTAAATTCTTATAGCCATTTTAAAAATAATAATAATCTTATTAATTACTTTTTATTAAATTGATATTTTTTTAATATTTCTAATGATATAGATTCTAAAACTACACTATTTGTCGATTCTAATATAACTTTGGGTGCTAGTCCATCAAGTACTGCTTGTCTCCATCTATCTAAGCAAATACACCAATGATCCCCATCCTTGAGCCCTGGGAATGAATACATGGGCATAGGTGTGATTAAATCGTTACCCTGTGATTTACTATATTTCAAGAAATTATCATCCATTACACAGCATATAGAATGATTTCCTCCATCATTTGAATCATATTTACAAAATCCATCTCGGAACCATCCGGTTAATGGTTTACAACTACAAACATCAAGTTTCTGTCCTAAGACATTT
This sequence comes from Prochlorococcus sp. AG-676-M04, assembly GCA_003210895.1. Lineage (GTDB taxonomy): Bacteria > Cyanobacteriota > Cyanobacteriia > PCC-6307 > Cyanobiaceae > Prochlorococcus_A. Next base: position 5,124 of record QCUB01000056.1, on the reverse strand, counting down.
AAATGATCGTTTTTTTCTTGAATTTTGTTATTCATTGTTTGTAAATCAAATAATAATAAATACTAGGATTTTTTAAGAAAGCTTGACGAATATGGGGGGTGAAGAGGTAATAATTTTAATAAGGTTTTTTTCAATATGGATTGGGATTTTACTGAAAACATAGCATTTAAATCATTAAATGAGGCATTTAAAGAAAGCGATGAAACATCAGCAATTGAATTCTTATCAAGTGATGGGGCATCATATTATTTGGAATTGCTTCAAGATGCCGCGGGTGAAGGCATTGATTTGAGTGATAATGAAATTATGGATGAATTACAAGAAGAAATAATTAAATATCTTGAAGATAATTAAAATTTTATTTATGCACTAAAGTATTTAGCTTTTGAATGAAGGGAAATAATAGCAGTAGTACTTTGCTCCGGATGTAATTGTTCTGATACATCCATTGTTAGATTAATTCTTTTTGCATCTAATAATAATAATTGTATTTTTGAATCTGAGACATTAGGACATGCTGGGTAACCAAATGAATATCTGGCTCCCCTATATTTTTGAGCTAATATTTCACGATTAATAGTAGGTTCATCTCTTATAAATCCGCATTCAATTCTTACTAATGAATGAACGTATTCAGCTAGAGCTTCTGCTAATTGAACTGTTAAACCATGAAATAATAAATAGTCACTATATTTATCGTCTTTAAATAATTCTTGAGAATATTCACTAGCTATTGCTCCCATTGTTACTGCTTGCATTGGAAATATATCTATCGGTTCATTATTTTTAAGATCACAGTAAAAATCAGCTATACATAGATTATTTCCAGATTTTTGCCTTGGAAAATTAAATTGTGAAATTTTTTTATTGAATTTTTCATCAAAAAGGTAAATACTATTTTTGTTCCTTCCACAATTAAAGTATCCATAAACTGCTTTAGGCGAAATTAATCCTTTATTTAAAATAATATCTGTCCATTTTTCAAGTAAAGGATTTGCATATGAATCTAAATATTGATTATATTCATCTACTGTTTGGCCTTTGTTTTTTTTAATCTGCCATTGACCACTGAATAATGCTTTCTTATCTAAATAGAAAAATAATTTATCAAAATCTATATCTTTATTTTCAAGAACTCTTGTTCCAAGAAAAGGGGGTTTTATTGGGTCCTCTTCTTTTACAAAATTGGATCTATCAAAATTCTCAATTATTTTAATAGTTTCAATATCTTTAATTTGTTTATTAGTACTTTCATCTTTACAAGAAGATTTTGGAGAAGCTAATTTAATATTAATATTTTGGTTATTAATAAAACCGTTTTCATTAGACCAGTTACCCTTTTTTTTACTATCCATATATTCATTCATAAAGGCCAAATCAGTAAAAGCATCTTTACCGTAAAGTATTTTTCCCTTGTATATTTGACTACAATCCTCATTAACGAATTTGGGAGTTAATGCTGCTCCTCCAAGAATCACCGGTATATTTATTTCAGCATTATTAAATGCTTCTAAATTATCCTTCATAAAAGCTGTTGATTTTACTAGTAAACCACTCATAGCGATGCAGTCCGCATTATGTTTTTTTTGTGCTTCTATAATTGCTGAAACATCTTGCTTTATTCCTAGGTTTATAACATCGAAACCGTTATTTGTGAGAATTATATCTACTAAATTCTTGCCAATATCGTGAACATCTCCTTTAACAGTTGCTATTAATAATTTACCATTAGAAATTGATTCATCAACGGTTTCCATATGAGGTTCTAGTACTGATACAGCAAATTTCATTGTTTCTGCTGATTGCAATACAAAAGGCAATTGCATTTGACCTGATCCAAATAATTCTCCAACTACTTTCATACCATCTAATAAAAATGTATTTATTATTTCGAGAGGTTTATATTTTTTTAGAGCGTCATTCAATTGCTCTTCTAAGCCTATTTTTTCACCATCTACAATATGATTTTTTAGTTTTTCTTCTAAACTTAAGTTTTCATAAGAAATAGAAGCCTTTTTAAAGTCACTGATTGATAAATCCTGGAATGCTTTTGTAAGTTCAACTAATGGATCATAAATGCAAATATCATTTTCAAAGACTCTTTTGTCATAAATTAAATCTAAACATAATTTCTTTGTCTCATCTGAGATTTTAGATAGAGGTAATATTTTGTTTGGCGCGATAATAGCAGAATCTAATCCTGCCTTAATACATTCATCGAGAAAAATTGAATTGAGGTTAATTCTGGATAAAGGTGAAAGTCCAAAACTTATATTAGATATTCCCAAAATAATATGAATATCTGGAAAGTTATTTCTAATTTTTTCTATTGCTTTAATAGTTTCTTTTGCATTTAACCTGTCTTCTTCTATTCCAGTTGATATTGGTAAAGCTAAGGGATCAAAAAATACTTCATAGTCTGCAAGTTTGCTAGTTCTTGTTTTTTCTAAGGCTCTTTTTGCAATACTATATTTTTTTTCTGATGTTCTGGCCATTCCATCCTCATCTATAGTTCCAATAACTATTCCAGAACCGTAGTCTAAAGCAAGATTTAAGACCTGATTAAATCTTTCATTACCGTCTTCGTAATTAGTTGAATTTATTATGCATTTTCCACCAACTGTCTTTAGGCCACACTCCATTTTATCTGCTTCAGTTGAATCTATCATTAAGGGAAGATTTATATTTGTTACTAATCTTGAGGTAATCTCTTTCATATCTTTAACACCATCTCTTCCGACATAATCGACGTTCACATCAAGGATATGAGCATTTTCCTTTTGTTGTTGCTTAGCAATAGAGACCAATCCATCCCAGTCATCATTATTTAATAATTCCCTAACTTTTTTTGAACCACTGGCATTCAAACGCTCTCCAACGATCAATATAGAGTTATCTTGTTTATATGGAACTGAATTATATAATGATGATGCCGAAGGAATAAAATTATTTTTACTTGTTAAGTTACTCTTTCCGATTGTTTTATTATCGTCTATTTCTTTAATTATTGATGCTAAATATTTTATGTGTTCAGGTGTAGTTCCACAGCACCCGCCAATTAGTTGAACATTGTAATCATAAATAAAATTCATCAACTGCATTTTTAACTCTAATGGAGTTAATTTGTAATGAGCAACCCCTCCAATATTTTCAGGTAAACCTGCATTAGGTATGCAACTTATTGCAAAAGGTGAATTATCAGCTAAATACTTAATATGTTCTTTCATTTGAACTGGACCAGTTGCACAATTTAGTCCCAAAATATCAATATTAAATGGTTCTAATATTGTTAATGCTGAAGCTATATCTGATCCGACGAGCATAGTACCGGTTGTTTCCATTGTTATGGATATCATTATTGGTAAATCAATATTCTTATTTTTGAAAAGTTCTTGTGAGGCAAATAATGCTGATTTTATCTGTAGAACATCTTGGCAGGTTTCTATTAGTAGAAGGTCAATCCCTCCGTCAATAAGACCATCTATCTGTTCTTTATATGATTCTTTTAAAATATCAAAATCAACATGACCTAATGTTGGCAACTTTGTTGTTGGACCTATTGATCCAGCTACAAATCTAGGGTAATTATTTGTGGTAAATAAATTCGCACATTTCTTTGCTATCTGAGCAGCTTTTTTATTAATTGCATAAGCATTTTTAGAAATTTTATATTCGTCCAAAACTATTGATGATGCTCCGAATGTATTAGTTTCAATTACATGACAACCAGCTTCAAGAAATGAATTATGTACTTGTTCTACAACATTTGGAGAAGATAAAACTAAATTTTCATTACAGCCCTCTAGTTCATTACTTCCAAAGTCTTCTGCGGTTAGATTTAGGTTTTGAAAAGAAGTGCCAGTTCCTCCATCAAATATAATTATGGGCTTTTCTTTTCTATTTAAATATTCTCTAAATGAACTCATGTTGGACAATTAATTCAACTAATTAATATTTATTCTTGTTATCCATTCATCATAGTCTCGAGATCGACCTTCTGTTATTTCTATAAGCTTATTTTTTAACTTATTCATTATTGGACGATCAACGTTTAATTGTGTTGATTCGATTTGTTTCACTGGGGTAATTTTTGCAGCAGTGCCAGTTAGAAAAACTTCATCTGCTATAAATAATTCTGTTTTATCAACAGGTCTTTCAATTACGTTAATTCCAAATGATTTTGCTAACTCAATAACGCTAGCTCTTGTTATTCCTTCTAATATGTCTTGATCAACACCAGGAGTTATTAATTCTCCGTTTCTGGCAATAAATAAATTCATTCCACTAGCTTCACTTACCTTTCCGCTTGAATTTAATAGCAAAGCTTCATCAAATCCTGATAAACTAGCTTCTGTTTTAGCTAGTGAACTTGTAATATAGGCGCCGCTTATTTTACCTCTTAATGGCAGTGATCTATCTTCTTGTCTAGTCCAACTGCTCATCCTACATGAAACTCCATCAGGAGATAAATAATCGCCAAGTTCAAGACAATAAATAAAGAAATCAGTTTCAATATTATGAAGCCTTGGTGCTATACCTAAATCGCTTGTATAAACAAATGGTCTGATATAAATTGGCTTAATTGGCTTGTTTCTTTTGATAACTTCTTCTAAAGCATTAAAGATATATTCTTCGGATATTTCGTTCAAAAGTAGTTTTGAACTTTGAGATAATCTTTTTATATGTTTATCCGTTCTAAATAAAAGGAACTCTTCTTTTTTAGATGGGTTTGGTATTGCTCGCATTCCACCAAATGCAGCAGTTCCATAATGTAGTGCATGTGTAGCTATTGATATTTTTGCTTCTTTAAATGGAATACATTTACCTTCGAACCAGGCATATGGAAGAAATTCATGCATATTTAATTAATTTAAATGAGTTAAAATTGTTTTAACCTACTTAGTTATTGTAAACCTTATTTATATACATAAATGCATAGGATATTAAATATTGCAGGAAATGAAAAGAATAATGATGATTTTATTGAGCATCCTAAAGCAGATTTTATATTTATTACAAGTGTAAAAGCAGATATAAATATAATTTCATCTTTGATTGATAACAAAGAATTTAATTCTTTTAAAAATAATATAAGAGCAATAGAAATTTCCAACCTTAATACAT
>QCUB01000055.1 GCA_003210895.1 Prochlorococcus sp. AG-676-M04 | reverse complement strand
AAAATAATGTTTAAAGATTGCGATCTACTATTCGCAAATCCCATAGATATCGAAGGACAAGGATTTGGGCCGTTAGCTAAAAATGAAGGTTGGCTTTTTGATAAAAAGGATATGGAAATTTATATAGAAAAAACATCAAAAATTGAATTAGCTAATATTTTAATAAATCAAATTATTTCAACTAATAAATAATTAGTAACAATTAGATTTGTATTTTTTTGTAATCTTAAGCATTATAAATAGTCTTATATCTTAAAATAACTCAAGTTTTTAAAAAATTAAAAAGCTACGGGTTGTATCGAGGATCTAAAAAACAAACTTTTATGATTCTTTACCTTGTATTATCCGTACTGAACATTTTACGGTAATCCTTTACCAGCAGTCACAGAACTTTATTGAAATTTTATTATGAGAATTCGTTCTTTATTAGCTTTTGTTATTTCACTTTGTTTAACTTTTGCTTTTGTGCCAGATAAAACACATGCTTTCTCAGAGAGAGGAAATGCACAATTTACCGATGTAGTTAATACGGGAAAAGCTAATGATTGTCCTTCCCTAGATTCATCCCTAGTTGGATCAATATCTTTAGGAAATGGAGATTCCTTAAAAGGAATATGCATGCATCCAACAGAAGTTTATGTAAAAGTTCCTGGCTCTAAAAGAAAAGAAGCAGAATTTGTTGCTACAAAAATTATTAGCCCCAGAAATAACACCACAGTTACAGAAGTATATGGAGATATAGATTCCGGAACATTTACTGAAAAAGGTGGAATTGATTTTCAATTAATAACTGTTCTAACTCCTGGAGGCTTAGAAGTTCCATTTGCATTCTCCGCTAAAGATTTAAAAGCTGATTTACCTTCATCAATTGAACCAGGAACAGAAGTTAGTGGTGCTACCTTCACACCTAATTATAGGACCGGAGATTTTTTAGATCCTAAAGCAAGAGCTAAAAATACTGGCGTTGAATATGCTCAAGGTTTAGTTGCCTTAGGCGGAGATGATGAAGAACTTGCTAAAGAGAATATCAAAATTGATGTAAATGGTACTGGAGTAGTAACGCTATCAATTGAAAATGTAGATTCTGATACAGATGAATTTGCAGGTACATTTGTAGCTATCCAACCTTCTGATACTGATATGGGTTCAAAAGAACCTCTTGATGTAAAAATTATTGGTGAGCTTTACGGTAGAAAAGCTTAATTTTAAATAAATATAAAAAGAGGGCATAAACCCTCTTTTTTTTTCTAAATTTGTCTAAAAATAATCATAAAATGAAATCACAAAAGGAATATAAAAGAGATTCAAAAGGTCTTATACCTGCTTATGGGGGAGAACTAAGAGAATTAATTATTAAGGATAAAGAACTGAAATCAAAGCTTCTATCTAATATTTCTTATGAGCACGAATGTAGCGATAGGAATGCTTGTGATGTAGAGCTTTTAATGGTTGGAGGATTTTCTCCTCTAGAGGGATTTATGGATAAAGAAGATTATAAATCGGTAATTAAAAGCTATAGAGATACAAACGGTTTACTTTTTGGTTTGCCAATTGTATTAGATACTAATAATTCAAAAATCAATGAGGGTGAAATAATATTACTTACCTATAATAAACAAAAATTAGCAGTTTTAGAAGTAAGTTCAAAATGGGAACCTGATAAATCCGTAGAAGCAGAATTCTGTTACGGTACTAATTCCTTGGATCATCCCGCAGTAAAGATGATTTTCAATGAAAGAGGTAGATATTATATAGGAGGTAAAATATATGGTTTTGAGCTTCCAAGTAGAGATTTTCCATGTAAAACCCCAAAAGAAGTAAGAGATTTATTGCCTGCAAATTTTGATGTCGTCGCTTTTCAGTGCAGAAATCCGATTCATAGAGCTCATTATGAATTATTTACTAATGCCTTAAAATCCGAAAATGTTTCTTCAAATGCAGTGGTTCTTGTCCATCCAACATGCGGGCCAACACAACAAGATGATATCCCAGGTAAAGTGAGACATTTGACATACAAAAAATTAGAAGAAGAGATTTCTAATAAGAACATAAAATGGGCTTATTTACCCTATTCAATGCACATGGCAGGACCAAGAGAAGCACTACAACACATGATTATAAGGAGGAATTATGGATGTACACATTTTATAATCGGTAGGGATATGGCTGGATGTAAATCATCAACTACAGGTGAAGATTTTTATGGACCTTATGATGCCCAGAACTTTGCAAATGAATGTTCAGAAGAGTTAATGATGCAAACTGTACCTTCAAAAAATTTAGTATACACATTAGAAAAAGGTTATATAACTGCTGAAGAAGCAAAAGAGAATAACTATCAAATCATGAAACTCAGCGGTACAGAATTTAGAAAAAAACTAAGAAATGGTGATGCAATCCCAGAATGGTTCGCATTCAAAAGTGTAGTAGATGTTCTTAGAAAGTCTTAATATTGTTTTATTATTAGTATTATAGATTTAATAAAGATTTTTTTATCGTGAACAAACGTTGGAGAAACGTAGGACTTTATGTTCTAGCAGCAATTACAGTCATCTTTATAGGTACTTCTGTATTTGATAAACCTAATACTGAGAATGCAACAAAAACCCTAAGATATAGCGATTTTATTGAAGCAGTTGAAGATAAAGAAGTCAGCAGGGTTTTACTATCTCCAGATAATGGAACTGCTCAGGTCGTAGAAAACGATGGGAGTAGATCTCAAGTTAATTTAGCTCCAGATAAAGATTTACTTAAAATTCTCACTGAGAATGATGTAGATATAGCTGTTACTCCGACAAAATTAGCTAATCCTTGGCAGCAAGCTATAAGTAGTTTAATTTTTCCTGTGTTACTAATTGGAGGTTTATTTTTCTTATTCAGAAGGTCGCAAAGTGGAAGTGGTGGTGGTGGTGGTAATCCTGCAATGAGTTTTGGGAAAAGCAAAGCTAGACTTCAAATGGAACCATCTACCCAAGTAACTTTTTCAGATGTTGCTGGTGTCGAAGGAGCAAAATTAGAGTTAACAGAGGTTGTCGATTTTCTTAAAAGTCCTGACAGATTTACTGCAGTTGGAGCAAAGATACCTAAAGGCGTTCTGTTAGTTGGTCCTCCGGGAACAGGCAAAACTCTCTTAGCTAAGGCGGTTGCTGGAGAAGCAGGAGTTCCTTTTTTCTCAATCTCTGGATCAGAGTTTGTTGAAATGTTTGTTGGAGTTGGTGCAAGTAGGGTTAGAGATTTATTTGAGCAGGCTAAAAAGAATGCTCCTTGTATTGTTTTTATTGATGAAATTGATGCTGTAGGTAGACAAAGAGGTGCTGGAATGGGAGGGGGAAATGACGAAAGAGAACAAACCTTGAACCAACTCTTAACAGAAATGGATGGTTTTGAAGGTAATTCTGGAATAATTATTGTTGCCGCAACTAATAGACCAGATGTCCTAGACTCAGCGTTAATGAGACCAGGTAGATTCGATAGACAAGTGACCGTAGACAGGCCTGATTATGCTGGGAGATTACAAATTTTAAACGTCCATGCCAAGGATAAAACTCTTTCAAAGGACGTAGACCTTGATAAAGTAGCAAGAAGAACTCCTGGATTTACGGGTGCTGATTTGGCGAACCTTTTAAATGAAGCAGCTATTCTTGCAGCTAGAAAGGATCTTGATACTGTTAGTAATGATGAAGTAGGAGATGCTATTGAGAGAGTAATGGCTGGGCCAGAAAAGAAAGATAGAGTTATAAGCGATAAAAAAAAGGAACTTGTCGCCTATCACGAAGCGGGTCACGCTTTGGTAGGGGCTTTAATGCCTGATTATGATCCTGTAGCAAAAGTTTCCATAATTCCTAGAGGTCAAGCAGGGGGGTTAACTTTCTTTACACCTAGTGAAGAAAGAATGGAGTCTGGTCTTTACTCTCGTTCTTACTTGCAAAATCAAATGGCTGTTGCTCTTGGAGGGAGAGTTGCAGAAGAAATTGTATATGGAGAAGAGGAAGTCACTACTGGGGCTTCTAATGATTTACAGCAAGTGGCTAATGTTGCTAGACAAATGATTACTAAATTTGGAATGAGCGATAAAATAGGGCCAGTAGCATTAGGTCAATCCCAAGGAGGGATGTTTCTAGGAAGAGATATGAATGCTACAAGAGACTTTTCTGAAGATACTGCCGCAACAATTGACGTAGAAGTATCGGAGCTTGTTGATACAGCCTACAAGAGAGCTACAAAAGTACTTTCAGACAATAGGAGTGTTTTGGATGAAATGGCTTCAATGCTCATTGAGAGAGAAACTATTGACACTGAAGATATTCAAGATTTACTAAACCGATCTGAGGTGAAAGTTGCAAACTATATCTGATTTTAAAGAATCTGATAATTACATAAAAAATAGAATAGATTTCTCAAAAAATTTAGATTTAAAATCTTTTTTTTTATTAATAAAACCTTTTAAAAACATTAATAAAAATGCCTTAGACAGAGAATTAATTGAAAGAAAAATAGAAAAGTTAATAACAGCAGGGTTTAAAAATATAGAAATTAGTTGGTCCGATAATGAAAACTGGGTTAATTATGTTTCAAATATCAAACTTAAATTCCCAAAACTTAACTTAGGATCAGCCTCTATAATGAGCAAAAAGGCAATAGACGAATCTATTAAAATTGGGCTCAACTATTCAATGATGAAAGTTTGGGATAAGAATCTTTTAAATTATTCGAATTCAAAAAACCATTTATTAATTCCAGGCATCAATAATTTAAAAGATCTTAAAGACGCAATAGATTTGAATTGTAAAATTATCAAAATTTATCCAGTGAAAGATAATATTGAATTAATAAATATATCTCAATATAAAAATATAGACTTTATAGCAGCTGGGGGTCTATCTATATCTGATCTACCTTTATACAAATCTTTAGGATATAAAGCTATAGTAATTGGTGATAAAGGTTTTAAAAATAAAGTTATAGATCCAAAGATTTATGAGTGGCTCAAAGAAACGTCTAATTAAAAAAATTTTTTTTCATAATTGAGCATTGCGCGTGATGGAGAAGCAAGTGATCTGCCAAGACAAGAGCTACCATTGAGTCAACCATTGGCACTGCTCTTGGCAATACGCATGGGTCATGTCGACCTTTGGCCTTCATTATTACTTCTTTACCATCAGCATTAACTGTTTTCTGTTCCTTTCCAATAGTTGCAGTCGGTTTAAAAGCTATTTTCATCTCGATATTCTCTCCATTACTTATACCTCCCTGTATACCGCCTGAATTATTTGATTTTGTTTTAAGTTTTTTAGCGTCATTAGATTCAACAAATGAATCATTATGTTCACTGCCTCTTAAATAGGTCCCTAAGAAACCTGACCCTATTTCAAAACCTTTGGTAGCAGGTAATGACATTAAAGCCTTTGCCAGATCAGCTTCCAATTTATCAAAAACAGGCATGCCTAATCCTGATGGAACATTTTTCACTAAGCATTCAATAACTCCTCCACAAGAATCACCTTCTTTCTGTAATTCTTTTATTCTTTCAATCATTTTTGCAGCAACTTTTTCATCAGGACATCTAACTATATTCGAATCAATTTTACTTAATGTGACTTTATTTTTCTCAACTTGAGAGTCGATATCATGTATACGTTTCACCCAAGAAAGAATCTCAGTATTAAATAAGGTTTTTAATAATTGTTTTGCTATAGCTCCTGCAGCAACTCTTCCTATAGTTTCTCTAGCCGAAGCCCTACCACCTCCAGAATCAGCCTGAATTCCATACTTCAGATGATATGTACCATCTGCGTGAGATGGCCTGAATACTTGTTCCAAATTAATGTAATCTCCCGGTCTTTGATCTCTATTTCGAACCAACATTGCAATAGGTGTTCCAAGTGTAATCCCTTCCTTTAAACCACTTAGGATCTCTAATTTATCTTCTTCATTTCTTGGAGTTGTAATTTTACTTTGACCAGGTCTCCTCCTATCCAATTCATTTTGTATGAGATCAATATTTATTTT
>QCUB01000054.1 GCA_003210895.1 Prochlorococcus sp. AG-676-M04 | reverse complement strand
TCTAATATTTCTAAAATTAAGCAAGGTTTAGCAACATGCAATAATGATAAATTCCTGAGATTATGGTTTGAAGTATCTAACTGTAATTCAAATTTTTATTGTAAAGAAAGAAAAATAACTAAAGAGAATCCAGAGAAATGGTTTCCATATAATAAAGGTGGTGGATATAGAAATTGGTATGGAAATAATAATTTTTTAGTAAATTGGAAAAACGATGGATTAGAAATACATGAATATTCTAAAATTCCATTAGATTATGCCGGCGCACCAGTAAGAGCAAAAGATTTTTATTTTAAATCTGGAATAACTTACGGATTAATTTCAAGTTATGGTTTTAGCGCAAGATTTGTACCTAGTGGATATATTTTTGATGTAGGAGGTTCAATGGTCTTTCCTGAAGTTGATCTGGAAGGTCTTACAGGATTTTTATGTTCAAAGATTGCAAATTATTCTATAAGTTCACTTAACCCAACTCTTAATTTTCAGGTAGGGGATGTGAGAAGATTACCCTTTAATAAAGATTGCTTAGAATATATTAAAAATAATTCAAAAGCATGTATTGATATTGCAAAAAAAGATTGGGATTCTTATGAAATATCATGGGATTTCAAGTCTCTACCATTGATAGATTTTGCTCAAGAATTAAATAATTTAGAAACTACTTATAAAAATTTGAGAAAACATTCGAGAAATACTGTCAATGAAATGATTAGTCTTCAGGAAGAAATTAATAGATGCTTAATTTCCTTTTATGGATTAGAGGAAGAAATAACACCTAAAGTTCAAATTGATAAAATTACATTGACTTGTAATCCTTCTTATAGATATGGAATAAAAACTACTCAGGAGAATAAAGAAAAAAAACTTAAAACAGATACTATTAAAGAATTTATATCCTATTCAGTAGGGTGTATGTTTGGTCGCTATTCTTTAGATAAAAAAGGACTTATTCTTGCTAATCAAGGAGAAACTTTAGAAGACTATTTAAAAAAAGTACCAAATCCAAAATTTATTCCAGATAATGATAATGTTATACCTATTCTTGAATTGGATTGGTTTGAGGACGATATTACAACTAGATTCAATGAATTTTTAAGAGTAACTTTTGGAACTGAGAATTTTGAAAATAATATAAGATTTATAGAGAACTCAATTGGGAAAGATATTCGTAAGTATTTTTTAAATGATTTTTATAAAGATCATGTGCAAACTTATAAAAAACGCCCTATTTATTGGATGTTCTCAAGTCCTAAAAGTTCTTTTAGCGCATTAATATACATGCATAGATATCATAGAGATAATGTATCCATCATATTAGATAAGTATTTACAAGAATTTCTTCTTAAGTTAAGAGCAGAAAAGAAAACTCTTGAAAGATTAGATTCTAGTTCTAATTTTACAACTGGAGAGAAGACTAATGTAATGAGAAAAATACAAAAAGTTGATTCAACTATAAATGAATTACAAAATTGGGAAAAAGAGGTCATCTTCCCCTTAGCATCTCAACGTTTGGAATTAAGTTTAGATGACGGTGTGAAGATTAATTATCCAAAGTTTGGGATTGCCTTGAAAAAAATATCAGGACTTAATTAATGGGAAAAAGTATAAATGAATCATTAATAAACTTATTTTCTAAACATAGAATTGTTTTTTGGCATGATAATCAATACGAAATGTTGGAAGAATTTCAAGAATTAAAACTAGATGGTGTTGAAAAAATCAAAATTAATAATAATGAGTTTTCTATAAAATATGAAGTATTAAAAAATAAACCAAATCAAAAATTTTTAATTTATACAAATAAATCAGAAAACAATAAACAGGATAATTGGTTATTAGATATGCAATTATATTCTGGAATTTATAGTGCAGATAAAGTAAAGATATGGATGAATGAATTAGATTTAGAACCATATTTTATTGATACAGTTATAGAGCATAAAATATTTTTTAATTCAGAAAAAAGAAGGAAATTACTTAAGGAAAAGATAACAGCAGAAGATAATCAAAATATTTTCAAGAGAAAAATGCTATTTGTTATTACTGAATCAGAAGAAGATATAGAAGGATTAATAGGTAAACTTTTTGAAGAATCTTTTTTACAAAAAGAGGATAAGTTGAAACTAATAAAAAAATGTAATCTTGAAAAATTTATGTGGAAATTATTTGAAGAAGAATATAACTATAAAATTTCAAAACCAAATATAAATGATTTTGCATTACAACTATTCAAATCTTGTTTTCTATTTTCAATAAATCAAAAAGGGACTTTAAATAAAATAAACTCACTATTATTATTTCAAAGATGGAAAAATAATATTAATAATAAAAATATATTTGAGTGTTTTTCTTCTGAATATGAAAAAGTTTTAAATATCGAAGAAAGTCTTACTACTTTAAATTATAAAGATATTCTTGACTTAGATTTTTTTAAAGATATTGATCGCTTTATTATTAAATCACTTGTTAATGAAATCAAGGAAAAAACGATATCTAATATTGAAGTTGTTAAGATCCTACAAGAAAGAAGAAAAACATATTGGTATTTAGAATATAAAAATATTTATAAAACCATCTTTTATTCTTCAGAGTTTTTATTTTCTATTTCTAATTTAACTTTAGAGGAATATAGTTTTGATAAGTATATTGAAATTTATTCTTCAGAACTTTTTAAGATTGACCAACTATATAGAAAATTTATTTTTTATTATCAAAAGTCTTCTCAACCCACATTATTGGGAGATATTAACAATTTAGTTGAAAATATATATGTAAATGATTTTCTATTTAATATTAATAATAATTTTCAAAAAAGTGTTGATCAATTAAATTGCTGGAATACAAATATCTTAAATTCGCAGAGATCCTTTTATAAACAATTCATTCAAGAAATTAGCGAAAAAGGTAAAAAATCAATAGTAATAATATCAGATGCCTTTAGATTTGAAATAGGAGATGAATTAAATAGAAGAATAGAAAATTTAGATAATTTTAATTCAAAAATAATACCTTTAATCTCTTCATTACCCTCATATACCCAAATCGGTATGGCGTCGTTATTACCATCAGGAGAATTAGGGATGCCTTCTCCTTCAAATACAAATGTTACGCATAATTTTAATCCAACTTCAGGGACTATTAATAGAACAAAAATTCTAAATAAAGTTTTATCCAAAGATAATCCATACGTTTCAAAAGTACCTGATTTTTTAAATCTAAATGGTATGGAATGCAGAGAGTTAATTAACAATCATAATGTGATTTATATCTACCATGACAGAATAGATGCTACCGGAGATTCTAAGAAGACAGAAGGTAATGTTTTTGAAGCGGTTGAGGATTCCCTTGAAGAATTAGTTAAATTGGTACAAAAGATTGGAAAATCTGGATCTGTAAATATTTTCATTACCGCTGATCATGGATTTATATATCAAAATAGGGAAATAGAAGAGTCTGATTATTTGAGTGTACGTCCTGAAGCAGAGGAAACCTTTCATTCTGATAGAAGATTTATAATAGGTAAGAACTTCAAAAATTCTCAAAGTTTTAAAAAATTTACTGCTTCAGAATTAAACATCAAAGGTGATTTTGAAGTTCTTTTCCCAAAGTCTATAAATCGTTTGAGAAAATCTGGAGCAGGATCCAGATTTGTACATGGAGGTATATCTCTTCAAGAAATTATAATTCCAGTTATTAAAGTAACCAAAAGCAAACAAAAGGATTCTAATCGAGTTGGTGTAACAATACTGACAGGCGCTTCTAAATATATAACTACAAGTCAAATATCTATAAAACTTTATCAAGAGTCCCCTATTGATAATAAAAATATTTCCAGAACACTCTTGATTGGTTTATTTACAGAAGATAAAAAATTAATTTCAAACCAAATAGAAATACCTTTTGATAGTGATTCGAATAATGCGAGAGATAGAGAACAAACAATTCAGTTGATCTTAACCAAATCTGCAGATGATTATAATAATCAAGAAGTTACACTAAAGTTAGATGAAATATATAAAAATACTTCTCATATACAGACTTATAAATCTACTAAATTTATAATAAAAAGAACCTTTACAAATGATTTTGATTTCTAAATTAATTAGTAATGAGTAATTTAAACGACAAAATAAATCAATATTTCCCAGGTCTTGTAGTAAGAAAGGACTTAGTCAAAAAAGTAAAAGGGAATGCGATTGTACCAACTTATGTTTTGGAGTATTTGCTCGGTCAATACTGTGCAACAAATGACGAACAATCCATACAAAGTGGAATAGATACAGTAAAAGAAATTCTTGCAAAACATTATGTCCATAGAAATGAAGCAAATTTAACTAGATCTACCATTAGAGAAAAAGGCAGAAATAAAGTAATTGATAAGGTTCAAGTCACATTTAATGATAAGAATGATACTTACGAAGCAAGTTTTGCAAATCTAGGAATAAAAAAAGTTTTAGTAGAGACTCAAATAATCAAGAAACATCCGAAGTTATTAGTTACAGGTGTTTGGTGTATATCCGATATTGAATACGAACATAATGAAGACTCAAGAATTCAACCTTGGATATTGGGTTCAATAAAACCTATTCAATTATCAGATTTTGACTTTGAAGGTTATTTAAATGCTCGTAGTGAATTTTCAACCGAGGAATGGATTGATTTGCTTATTCAGAGTATGGGTTTCAATCCAGAAATGTTTGGTAAAAGAAATAAAATGCTGCAGTTACTTAGATTGGTTCCTTATGTAGAGAGAAACTTTAACCTGATTGAATTAGGTCCAAAAGGAACAGGGAAATCTCATATCTTCTCAGAATTTAGTCCTCATGGAATGCTAATTTCTGGAGGTGAAGTTACAGTACCCAAATTATTTGTAAATAATAGTTCTGGCAAATTAGGTTTAGTTGGATATTGGGACATAGTCGCTTTTGATGAATTTGCGGGTAAACAAAAAAATGTAAACAAGGCATTAGTTGATATTTTAAAAAATTATCTCGCAAATAAAACTTTTTCTAGAGGTGTAGAAACCATTGGTGCAGAAGCATCTATGGCATTTATAGGTAACACGAAACATAATGTCCCTTTTATGCTCAAGCACTCTGACTTTTTTGAGGAATTACCAGAGAAGTATTATGATTCGGCATTTATTGATAGGTTGCACGCATTCTTACCTGGATGGGAGATAGATATTATTAGAGGTGAAATGTTTTCAGAAGGTTATGGTTTCGTCGTGGATTACATTGCCGAAATTCTGAGAGACTTAAGGAAACAAGATTTTTCTGATAGATATACTGAACATTTTGAATTGTCTGCGGATATAGCAACACGAGATAAAGATGCCATAAATAAAACTTTTTCAGGTTTAATGAAAATAATTTTTCCAAATGGTAATCAAACTGATGAAGAAACTGAAGAGATATTAAAATTTGCTATTGAATGTAGGAAAAGAGTTAAAGATCAATTAAAAAGAATTGATAGCACTTTTGGGAATGTCCAGTTTGCCTATACAAATAAAGGTGGACAATTAATTCCAGTGAGTACTCTTGAAGAGATAGAGTTTCCTGAGTTTTATTATCAAAGAGATGCTAGTGATGAGAGAGATGAAAAAGAGATTATTGAAACAGAAAGAAGTATTGAGTTAAATCAAAAAGATCAATTAAAAGAAAGTAACGAGAATCTTGAAATATTAAAACCAGATCACTTAATGATTTCTGAAAATCAAAAAGGGATAAGTTTTGATGGTTTATTTAGTAAATATTTAAAAGATGCAAAAATAATCACCGTTACTGATCCTTACATAAGGACTTTCCATCAAATTCGGAATTTAATGGAGTTTGTTGAGACTATCATTAAAACAAAAAATAAAGAAGATGATATTAAACTAAAACTTGTTACCCATCATGACGAGTTGAGATCTGAACAGCAAGAAGACTATCTTGAACAGATCAAGAATAGTGCATCTGGTTGCGGGATTGATTTTCAATGGGAATTTGATGAGGAAGGGTTTTCTCATGCACGGCATATAATCACTGATACTGGTTGGAAGGTTTCTCTCGATAGAGGTTTAGATATCTATCAAAGGTTTGAAATGAATGACGCATTTAATATAAATAATCGTCTTCAAGAAACACGTTCCTGTAAATCTTTCGAAGTAACCTATCTGAAAATTTAAATCATGATTACTAATAAAAGATCCCAAGAGTTATTAATGCTTGCGACTACAGGCAAACCTTTAAATAAAGACGCTACAGAAGAAGAAAAGAAATTCTACGAGGAATGCAAACATGACTATAAAGTTATGCATGAAACTGCCAAAAAACATGGAATAAAGAATCCAAT
>QCUB01000053.1 GCA_003210895.1 Prochlorococcus sp. AG-676-M04 | reverse complement strand
ACTGCCCTCTCTTAATCCTCTAGTATTTTTATCGATTAGTCCTCTTAACATTAATTCTAGTTTTTCAGAATCACTCAAAATTTCGGGAAGTTGTTTAGGTATATCAATTTTTAGCGAAATCCCACGTCGCTTCAATTGTTTACTCCAAATAGGTACTAATTTGTATAAAATTTCCCCTAAATTTATTCTTGCCATTTGATTAGAAGGGGATATATTATTATTTACAAGTTCCGCAGCATTGAAAATAAGACCAAATCTATCGATTTGCTCATTACACTCATTATCAATTTGAATTAAACGGTTTCTCATTGATTCGTCCATATTATATTTTCTGAGAGTAGAACTAATCAAAGTCCTTATAGTTGCTAAAGGAGTTCTGACTTCATGAGAAATTGCTTGTAATAACTTTGCCTCTGTTAATTGATCATTTTTATCATCATTTTTATCATCATTTTTAATTGCATTTTGAACACTTATTTTAGGAATTAAATTTGCCAATTTCATTGATAAACTAGGCCAAAAATTATTTTCAAATTCGTCATTAATATTAAGATCCCCTAAATTTTTAATCGCATTACGAAAATTAAGTGCCTCCTGGTAATTTTCTTGATTCAATTTTGCATCAATCAATTCAATTGCAGTTTTTAGGCTCTTTTCGTCACATCTCATCAGTAAAGTTCTCTTGCCTTTTTCTCCTGCAATTGTTAAAAGACATTGGAAATTTGTAGTAATAATTATTAAAAAAGGTTCATAACCATCTTTAATATTTAAATTTAAGACTTTGTAATTCCTAATAAAATTACAATCTTCTTTAATTTTTTTTATCGAATGATCTAAAGGTAAGAAACCAGCATTATCAGTTTGAAAATAGGGGAAACCTTCTGGTGACCATAACCATCCTTTCATTTTAGTTAAACATTTTTTATCTGTGAGAGCAGGCAAAGGAGAAGCCAACCAAAATCCTCCTTCTTGAGGAGAATGAGAAAGATACTCTTTTTGAACAACTTCTAAAGAAGCCCACCACATCCGTCTAGAAGTTTCATCATCAACATATGTAGTATTTAATCCTTGCAAAAGCAAATCTTGAATTTTTTTTATAGTTATTAGAGATTTCATTTATTGCTTAATGATCTAGTACGATTTAAGGTGGATAATGCCAAACCAATGCATATAAAATTAACCAATAAAGAAGTTCTACCATAACTCATAAAGGGTAGCGGGATTCCTGTTACTGGACCTAGTCCAATAGTCATGAACAAATTAATAATGATCTGAAATAAGAATGTTGAAGCTATTCCAATAACTATTAATGACTCAAAATTAGTTCGGGCATTTTTTGATAGCTTTACAAGTTGACTAATCAAAATAAAAAACAAAAAAAGAACCATAATGCATCCTAAAAACCCTGATTCCTCTCCTAAAGCACTAAATATAAAATCTGTATGTTGTTCAGGTATAAATTGCAAACTTGTCAGTTTTCCATTTAATAAACCAGTACCAAAAAGGCCACCAGAACCAATTGCTATTTTACTTTGCAATAAATGATATCCTCCACCTAATGGATCCCTACTAGGATCTAAGAACAAAATTAATCTATCTTTTTGATAATCTTTCAAACCAAATTCCCACATAATAGGTGTCAACTTCATAACTAATGAATGAAGAGCCAATGTAAAGATCGAGAAGATAATTTTTTTTTTCGAGGATCTATAAGCTAAGTAACCCATAAAAGGAATCCAAAAAATAAGCAATTTTGGAGACACCATATATAAAATTGAGGTAAAAATACAAAAACCTAAAATGAGTATCCACTCTATAGGCATTTGGGACCAATAAAGCATTACAAAAGTCAATACTATTAAAACTAAAGAAGTTCCTAAATCGGGTTGAAAAAATATTAATAGCCATGGGACAATAACGATTAGAAAAGGCAATATTAAATCTTTTATAGTAGAAATAGATTTTTTTTCTAGCGCTAAAGCAAGAATTAATATCGTACTCAATTTAGCGACTTCAGAAGGTTGAAAAGAAAAAATCCCTAAGCTAAGCCATCTTTGAGCTCCATAAATTGAGATCCCAAAAAAATAAATTAAAAGTAATGAAATTAAAGAACAAAAATAAAATGGGATCAAATATTTTCTAATTCTTTCTATTGGTATATATGAAATAAAAATAGCTAAGAAATAACCTAATAAGCCTGTGGAAAGATGATTTAAAAAATCTGATTGTAAAAATTCTCTTTGTACACTTTTTATTAAAATACTTGAAATAAAAACTAAAGCTAAAGGTATGACAAGTAAAGGTGAAAAAACAATTCTTCGATTAATTTTATCTTTCTTTTGAGAAAATCTCTTCTTCCTTATTAAAGAAATTCTGTTGCCCATTTATTATTATTTAATAAATTGTTTTTTTATCAATTCAGCTAACTCTTTAAATCTGATAGAACTTTCTTTATCTGGTTCACTGATTGAAATAGGTACGCCCTTATTACTCTCATTAACAAGTGTTATTTCAATTGGAATTTGAGCAAGTAATGGTAAATTATTTTCACCAGCTAAGATTTTCCCCCCACCTTTCCCAAAAATTTCATATTTTTTATTGGGCATATCAGGTGGAATAAATACAGACATATTTTCTACAACACCCAATAATGGAACCCCAAGTTGCTTAAACATTGCTAAACCTCTTCGTGCATCTTGCAAAGATACTTGTTGAGGGGTTGTGACAACAATTGCGCCTGAAATTGGTACAGATTGAGATAAAGATATCTGAGCATCTCCTGTACCTGGAGGTAAATCAATAACCAAGAAATCAAGATTATTCCATTCAACTTGATAAAGGAATTGCTTTATTATGCTATTGAGCATTGGTCCTCGCCATATAACTGGTTGTCCCTCTTCTATCAAAAAACCCATGGAGACTAATGAGATACCGTACTTATTAATTGGTATTAATCTTTGATCATTACCGCTATCATCTGTAACTTTTGGATTTTCTTCTGTAACTCCTAGCATTGAAGGAGTATTAGGTCCATATATGTCAGCATCTAATAAACCAGTTTTCAATCCTAATTTAGCTAATGAGCATGCAATATTAACTGCAATCGTACTTTTTCCTACACCTCCTTTACCACTACTTATGGCAATAATATGTTTTATACCTTTTATGTTCTTTAACTCAGGTAAATTACTTTCACTGTTGGCATTTGATTGAGATACTTCATTATCTATTTCTATTTGTACATCTTTTATATCCTCGAATTTAAGCAGTATATTTCTAACCTCTTGAACTATTCTATCTCTCTGAGAATTAGCAAATGAGGGTAATGAAAGAGTAATTATTATTCTGGGTATAATTACTCTAACTTTTTTAATCCAAGCCAATTCAATAAGATTTTTCTTCGATCCAGAATCTAAAATCTTTGATAAAGCATTATTCGCATCTTCGACAGTAGTCATTAAAATTTTTAAATGATTTTGTAGGTTAGTCGACTCGTTAAAAGATTAAGAACTATGTCGAACTATCAAATAATAAGAAATTACCCCCCCTTAAAGGAAATTATAAAGGGAAACTACTAATTAACCAAAAATTTAATTCTTCAATATTAATTAAAATAAATGTCTAAAGAACCCCCTAAGAATTCAAGAGTTAAGACCAAGACTCTCTTATTAAAATTACAAGATAATATTTGCAAAAGTCTAGAAAATACTGATGGAAAAGCAAAATTTACTGAAGAATCCTGGCTAAGAGAAGAAGGTGGAGGGGGAAGATCAAGAGTTTTAAAAAACGGATCAATTTTTGAGCAAGCTGGAGTCAATTTCTCAGAGGTATACGGAAAAGAACTACCTCAGTCAATCATTTCACAAAGACCAGAAGCCAAAGGGCACGAATGGTTTGCCACAGGCACATCAATGGTCTTACATCCTAAAAATCCCTATATACCTACAGTTCATCTTAATTATCGTTATTTCGAAGCAGGGCCAGTTTGGTGGTTTGGTGGAGGTGCCGATCTAACTCCTTATTACCCTTATTTAACGGATGTAAGGCATTTTCATAAAGAACATGGCAATGCCTGTCAAAAAGTGAATAAAAATCTTCACAACGTATTTAAGCCATGGTGTGATGAATATTTCTTTTTAAAACACAGAAATGAATCTAGAGGTGTTGGAGGTATCTTTTATGACTATCAAGATGATTCTGGCAGCATTTATAAAGGCAAGAACAAAGATGGTAAGGCATATAAAGAATCTAGTAATATTGGAAAATTAAACTTAAATTGGAATAATTTATATTCATTAGCAGAAAATTGTGGCGAAGCATTTCTTAAATCATATCAACCAATAATTGAAAAAAGAGTAAAGCAAAACTACACAAAAGAGCAGAGGGAGTTTCAACTTTACAGACGAGGAAGATACGTTGAATTTAATTTAGTGTGGGATAGAGGCACAATTTTTGGATTACAAACAAATGGTAGAACTGAATCTATATTAATGTCATTACCACCCTTAGCTAGATGGGAATATGGGTATAAAGCAAAAAAAGACTCCAGAGAAGATTACCTCACAAAAATTTTTACAAAACCTCAAGACTGGCAAAATGATAAAAATTTAGAAAAGTTTTGTGTAGAAAATAATATTTTTGATTAAATATTCTCCAAGTTCTTAAGAAATTTCCTCCTAAATAGGTGTCTTGAACAAAGATCCATCACTTTTTAATTCGAGCCTATCACTTAATTCATTTTCTAGAGATATTAATTCATCTCTATGAGCCCGTAATCTCATTGAAGTCATTTTTTCATTTTCAGTATTACTTATCAATCTCAGTTCAAATTTTTCTTCCCTAGCTGACTTCTTAAAATAAATCATTCCTGATAAAGGACCTCCTATAAAACCTAAAAGAATAGGCCACCAGCCTAAAGTTGGATAAATTTGAATGATTACTAACCCTAAAGCACAAGATCCAAACCCACCAAGCAAACTTAAATAAATTGCTAACAATTTGCTAGATTCAACCTGACCTCTAAATGTTAATATTCTTTGATCAAAATCACCACCTGTCTGTTTCCATCCTCTTAAATTAAGCCATTCATACATTACATTTAACACTTCTAATGGTTTTTGAGTAGAAGTTATTTCAACTACTGTTGTCCTATCTTTACTTGAAGCTCTTAGAAAAAAAAACAAACCTATTGCAAGAAGAATCGTAAGTAATAATGTTGAATTAAGAGAATAAGGCATTTATAAATATCTAAATAATTATGTACGAATTTGAATGTCTGGAGACTAATCATAATATAAATTATGATTCACCATGATTAAAAATTACTTTAATCACAAACTTATAAAAATAATGTAAAGTAAAAAATAAAAATAGATTATCGTTAATACTTATGGATAATAATGAAAAAAATAAAAAAATAACTATTTTAGATAATGATATAAATACTGATTTATATAATCTCTATAAAGATTCTTCTTATTTAGCTGTAGATACTGAGGCAATGGGATTAATTCATGGAAGAGATAGGCTATGTTTAATACAAATATGTAATGAATTTAATTTGACTTCATGCATAAAGATAGAACTAGATAACTCAGAGTCACCCAATATTAAAAAATTATTTGAAGATAATAAAATAATGAAAATATTTCATTATGCAAGATTTGATGTAGCAGCTCTGAAATGTAATCTTGAAATTAATACAAGTAATATTTTTTGTACAAAAATAGCTAGTAAATTAGCAAGAACATATACTAATAGACATGGATTAAAAGATTTAATCCATGAATTAATAGGAATAGAATTAGATAAAAGCTCTCAAAGTAGCGATTGGGGGAGTGCCAAGGATTTATCTAATAAGCAAATTGATTATGCTGCTAATGACGTTAGATATCTAATTGAGACAATGCGCAAATTAAGAATAATTCTTGAAAGAGAGGGAAGATATGAATTGGCTCAGAAATGTTTTAAGACTATTCCAGTTCATTCCGAATTAGACATATTAAAATTTTCTAATGTATTTGAACATTAATTAATCTTCAGTCATAAAATTATCTTCATTTTCCAGAGTCGACATAAGTTTGTCTAGTATTTTTGAAGAACTGAATTTATTGCTATTGTCCTTTTTACATATTTTCAAAAGATCTTGAGCAACTTGTCTTTTTTCTTCAATAGTTTTAGAACCATTTTTTGAAATTTGAATTTCCACTTTTTTCTTTGCTGATGATAAACTTATACTCATTAACTTAGCTATTTCTGAGCATATTGTTAGATATTGACGATCATTGATAGGGTACATAAAAAATCTGCAAAACCTTTTTAGATATTACTTGATCGAGCTAACAAACTTAAGTTTATATATTCTACAATTTTCTTGCTAGCTCCACTTTTACCCATTCTTTGCATTCCAATTTTTACTTGTTTTAGTCTGTAATCCTTTTTATTTAAGAGAATATCTAAATTATCTAAAAGAGTTTTTTTAT
>QCUB01000052.1 GCA_003210895.1 Prochlorococcus sp. AG-676-M04 | reverse complement strand
ATGTTATTTTTGCTGGTAGTGGAATTACTGATGGATTGTTATTTGATGGAGTCAAATTTGAAAAAGATTGTACAAGAACAAGCAGTCTTGTAATAAGTACATTAGATAGTACTTGTCGATTTACAAATACAATACATATGAAAGATGGCGCTAAAAGTATCAGCCTTTAATATTTATATTTGAATTTATGCAAATTGTTGTCGTCGGACTAAGTCATCGCACGGCACCTGTCGAAGTGCGTGAGAAGTTAAGTATTCCGGATCAATCGATTTCTGAATCACTAACAACTCTAAGGGCTTACTCTGATATTTTAGAAGTTTCTATTTTAAGTACTTGCAATAGATTAGAAATATACGGTCTTGTAAAAGACAAAAATATTGGTATTTCATCTATCAAAGAATTTTTGTCGAAATATTCTAAGTTAAATTTTGAAGATCTTAATCCACATCTTTTTGATTTTAGACAAGAAGAAGCTGTTTTTCATTTAATGAAAGTATCAGCGGGATTAGATAGTCTTGTTTTGGGCGAAGGTCAAATCCTTTCTCAAGTAAAAAAAATGATGAGATTAGGACAGGAGAACCAATCTACTGGACCAATTCTTAATAGGTTATTAAGTCAATCAGTTAGTGCCGGAAAGAAGGTTAGGTCTGAAACAAATTTAGGAACTGGAGCTGTATCAATTAGTTCGGCCGCTGTAGAACTGGCTCAATTAAAAATTGGGCAGGATCATGGTGTTGATGGACTTGTCAGTTTGAAATCAGAAAAAGTTCTTGTTGTTGGTGCTGGACGTATGAGTAGACTTTTGATTACTCATTTGAAATCCAAAGGATGTGATAAGCTCACTCTCTTAAATAGAAATATTGATAGAGCAGTGAATCTTGCTGGAGATTTCCCAGATCTTGATATTATTTGCAAGAATTTAAATGAATTGGATGAAAACATATCAATATCTTCTCTTGTCTTTACAAGTACCGCCTCTGAAAAACCATTTATTGATTTAGCTAGAGTTGAAAATATAAGTTTTAAAAATAAACTTAAATTCATTGATATTGGGGTGCCAAGAAATATTTCTAATGATGTGAAAAATCATGCTTTCATAGATTCTTTTGATGTAGATGACCTAGAAGAAGTTGTTTCTAGAAATCAAGAATTTAGGCAGAAAATAGCAAAAGAAGCTGAATCTTTAGTCAAAGAGGAAAGAATCATCTTTTTGGAGTGGTGGGCAAGTTTGGAAGCAGTACCAGTTATAAATAAATTAAGATCTGACTTAGAGTTAATAAGAAAAGAAGAGTTGCAAAAAGCATTGAGTAGAATGGGACCTGATTTTTCTGCTCGAGAAAGAAAAGTTGTAGAGGCTTTAACAAAAGGAATTATTAATAAGATTCTTCACACACCAGTAACTAAATTGAGAAGTCCTCAGTCTAGGGAAGAAAGACAAGCATCATTAAAAATCGTGGAAAAATTGTTCTCGTTGATAGATGATGATCAAATTAATTAAAAATTCTTAGTTTATATTAAGTTTTTCATTAGATTTTCCCGAATACCTTTGTAAAGTGGCCATTCCCATTTTTATATTTGCACATAATCAGTTAATTTTAATAATTGAGTATACCTCCATTAAATTGTAATGAAGCGTGTGTTGGCAATCATCCTCGGAGGAGGAAAAGGTTCTAGGCTTTATCCCTTAACAAAAATGAGGGCAAAACCTGCAGTACCTTTAGCAGGTAAATACCGATTGATTGATATCCCGATTAGTAATTGTATTAATTCTGGGATTAATAAAATGTACGTCTTGACTCAGTTCAATAGTGCTTCTCTTAACAGACACATTGGAAGAACCTATAATTTAAGTGCGCCTTTTGGTCAAGGATTTGTGGAAGTTCTAGCTGCTCAGCAGACTCCTGATAGTCCAAAATGGTTTGAAGGTACTGCTGATGCAGTAAGAAAGTATCAATGGTTATTTCAGGAATGGGATGTCGATGAATATCTAATATTGTCAGGTGATCAGCTCTATAGAATGGATTACAGTTTATTTGTTCAACACCATAGAGAAAATAATGCTGATTTAACTGTTGCGGCATTGCCAGTTGATGAGGCTCAGGCTGAAGGTTTTGGCCTTATGAGAACAGATGAATTAGGTAATATAAAAGAATTTAGCGAAAAGCCTACTGGTGAGAAATTAAAGTCAATGGCTGTTGATACATCTAAGTTTGGATTAACTAAGGAATCAGCATTAGAGAAACCATATCTTGCTTCGATGGGTATATACGTTTTTAGTAGAAAGACTCTCTTTGATCTCTTAAATAAGTTTCCTAATTATACAGATTTTGGTAAAGATATAATTCCTGAGGCATTAGGTAGAGGAGATAAATTAAAGAGTTATGTTTTTGATGATTACTGGGAAGATATTGGAACTATCGGAGCTTTTTTTGAATCAAATTTAGCATTAACTCAACAACCAAAACCGCCATTTAGTTTTTATGATGAAAAATTTCCAATATATACAAGGCCAAGATATCTTCCTCCATCAAAACTTGTAGATGCTCAAATTACTGACTCAATAGTTTGCGAAGGAACTATTTTGAAATCATGTAGTATTTTGCATTGTGTTTTAGGTGTGAGGAGTAGAATTGAAAGCGATTCTGTTATTGAAGATACCTTGGTAATGGGTGCTGATTTCTTTGAGTCGGTTGAGGAAAGGATTGAATTAAGGAAAGGTGGTGGGACTCCTCTTGGAGTAGGTGAAGGCACAACTATCAAAAGAGCAATCCTTGATAAGAATGCAAGAATTGGAGATAATGTTGTGATTGTAAATAAGGATAGAGTAGAAGAAACAGACAAGCCCGAATTAGGATTTTATATACGAAATGGAATTGTTGTTGTAGTTAAAAATGCAACTATTGCTAACGGAACAATTATTTAATTTAGTATTTCGATCATTTTTCGCTGACATAAGTAATATTTTTTAAGCAATTTCTATAAGTTGCATGCAATATATATTTATTGCGTTTTTTTTATTTTATGTCCAAGGCACATTTTGGTTTGATCGGTCTTGGAGTCATGGGGGAGAATTTAGTTCTTAATGCAGAAAGCAATGGTTTTTCTAGTGTTGTTTTTAATAGAACCTATTCAAAAACTGAAGAATTCTTAGAGGGTAGAGGCTTAGGAAAGAATATAGAAGGAGCTAAGACACTGCAAGAATTTGTAAATAAGCTTGAAAGACCAAGAAGAATATTAATGATGGTCAAAGCTGGATCTGCTACAGATGCTGTCATTGACAATATTTCTGAATACCTTGAAGAAGGCGATTTATTAATCGATGGTGGTAATTCTCAGTTTAAGGATACTGAAAGAAGGGTTGAGACTCTTGAAAGTAAAAGCTTTGGGTATATAGGAATGGGTGTTTCTGGTGGCGCCAAAGGAGCTTTAGAGGGCCCAAGTATGATGCCCGGGGGTACGAAGGCTTCCTATGACGCAATAGAAAGTTTATTGACCAAAATGGCTGCCAAAGTTGAAGACGGTCCTTGTGTAGCTTACGTTGGACCAGGTGGTTCAGGACACTTCGTTAAAACTGTTCATAACGGTATTGAATATGGTATTGAACAGATACTTGCAGAGGCTTATGACCTAATGAAGAGAGTTAAGAATATGAATGGCTCACAAATGTCGGAGGTTTTTGGTATGTGGAATAATACTGATGAATTAGCTTCTTATCTCGTCGAAATAACAGAGATATGTTTAAACACTAAAGATGAATCAACACAAGAGTATGTAGTTGAGAAAATATTGGACAAGGCTGGCCAAAAAGGCACCGGTTTATGGACTGTTGTCAGTGCATTAGAACTTGGTGTCTCAGTTCCTACTATTTATGCTTCTTTAAATGCAAGAGTTATGAGTTCCCTCAAAGAGCAACGTAGTGAAATCGAGAAAACTATACCGATGGAAGCTATAGAGGATTTTGATATGGGTGATATTTCTAATGGTATGAAACCTTTATTCGATGCAGTCGTTCTTGCCACTATTGCTAGTTATGCTCAAGGTATGGACATATTAAGTGAAGCATCATCTGTTTATAATTATGGATTGAATATGCCATCAATTGCTCAAATATGGAAAGGTGGTTGCATTATAAGATCTAAATTATTAAGGAAAATTCAAGATGCATATGAAAAAGATGCTAATTTGAAGAATTTAATATTTGATGATTGGTTCAATAACGAAATTTCTACAAGAATTGATAATTTAGCCAGTGTCGTTTCTTCCTCAACTAAATGTGGTATACCTGTACCTTGTTTATCTAGCACTTTAGACTATCTTAATAGTTACAGAACAAACAGGCTTCCTCAAAATTTAGTTCAAGCGATGAGAGATTGTTTTGGCTCTCATACATACGAAAGAGTTGATAAAGAAGGGAATTTTCATACTGAATGGATGAAATGATTGAACAATCTTATGATGGATACAAACTATACATATATAGAGATAAATTAGAACTCTCATCTAATGTTTCTAATTTTATAGAAAATCAAATTTTAAAAATATTAAAAATTAAAGAAAGATTTCAATTTTGTGTAAGTGGTGGTTCAACTCCTAAATCTGTATATCAATTACTATCAAATAGAGATATTGAATGGAATAAAGTAGATATTTTTTTAGGTGATGAGAGGTGTGTTGATCCAAAATCTGAATTATGTAACTCGCTGATGTTAAAGAATTCGTTGCTAACTAAATATGGTTCTAAAGCTTTCTTTTATGAGATTTTTAGTGATAAAAAAGTTGACGATAATATCTCTAAAAAGTTATTAATTTCTAAAATGAGTGAAAAGTGTAATGGGCATCCCCCATCTTTCGATTTAACTTTGTTAGGCCTTGGAGATGATGGTCATACCGCTTCATTATTCCCATATCAGAAAGATAATAATGCAGATGATTTAGTAATTTTTAATGAGGGTAAGGGGCTTAAAAGAATTTCTCTAACACCTAAAGTACTCTCTGCTTCGTCAAAGATAATATTTTTAGTTAGTGGAGCTTCTAAACAATTAGCACTCAAGAGGTTATTGGATAAAGATGAATCTCAAGAAAGGACTCCTTCTAAACTGATTAAATCAAGTAACCAGATATCAATATTTTGTGATGAAGAATCTTCAAAAGAATTATCAATTTAGTTAGAGTCTATTTTGTTATAAAGAAATTAATTAATGAATAATAAAGAAGTTTTATTCCAGAAAAAAGAGTTTGAAGAATGGAAAACCTTAAACGATACTGTTATGGGTGGATCAAGTTCAGCTTATTGTGAAAATACAAATTCTGGGTTGCTATTAAAAGGAAATATAATAGAGAAAGCAGGAGGTTTTGTTAGTTGTAGATCATCGATATATAAACCTTCATTAGATATTAGCGAATATCAATCTTTTGAAATAAAAATAGATGGTCAAGGAAGAACTTTTAAATTTGCAGTTGCATGCGAAGATGAAATCCTTGGCTTGACTGAATTTATCCCTGGTGGCCTGAGATGGATAAAATCATTTCCTACTAAAAAATTTGGAATAACTATTATTCAAATTCCTTTTAATTCTCTTAGTCCCTCAGTAAGAGCTAATAAGGTCCGTTTCCCTTTCAAATTCAAACCAACAAAAATCAAAAGATTACAAATTCTGCATTCAAAATTTGGTGATGATGGTCTACTTAATGATGGATTCAAATCGGGTCCAATTAAAATATTATTAAAATCAATAAGTGTTCTTTGAAGATTTTGACGAAAATTTTAATACTTTAATTGCTAAATCAGCAGATTTAACAAATAAACCCTTTTTGCACTCCGTAGTAAAGATTAGTGGAGAATATGAAAAAGATAATGAGGATATTGATTTAACTGTGAATATTTTATGTAGAGATAATGATGGGAAAAGATTGGATATTTATGATCTTGAGTTGGAACTTTTTAGATCAAATAGTGAATTGGTTTTAGTTATTTCAAAGTTGAACATTTCTAGTGAACCTATTTTATGGAGTGGTGTAAAAACAATATGGATGAATAGTAATAATGGCAAAAAATGTTCTCCTCCTAAAGATAGTTCTAGATTAGAGAACCTAGCTACTAGGATAAAAAATTTTATTTCTTAGAACAGTTTATTTGGATATTATTCTTCCAAGTCTGTAACTGCTCCTAAACTTGACGTGCTAACTATTCTTGCATATTTAGAAAGAACTCCTTTTTTATATTTTTTATTAGGCTTTTCCCAGCTAATTCTTCGCTTTTCTAATTCCTCATCAGATAGTTCAACTTGAATTAATTGGTTTACTGCATCAACAGTGATTAAATCACCTTCTCTTATTAACGCTATATTCCCGCCTACTGCTGCCTCTGGTGCAATATGTCCAACAACAAGGCCATAGGTGCCGCCACTAAATCTACCATCAGTTATTAGAGCTACTTTTTCTCCTAGTCCTTGCCCAACAATTGCGGATGTTGGAGCCAGCATTTCTCTCATTCCTGGTCCGCCAACAGGGCCTTCATTTCTTATGAC
>QCUB01000051.1 GCA_003210895.1 Prochlorococcus sp. AG-676-M04 | reverse complement strand
TCCTCAGGCTATAAACAATGTTCAAAGAAATTTAGCTTTAAAAGCATTATCAGACAGTGAAAATATAACAATCGAAGATAAAGAAATAGATCAGAAAATGAAAGAATATCAAGAAGAAATTTCTAAATCTGCCAAACAAATTGATATTCAAAAATTAAAAGATATAGTTCGTAACGACCTGCTCAAAGAAAAGTTGATCACTTGGCTTGAAGAAAATTCAGTAATAAAAGAAATAAGCGAAAAAACAAAAAAAGCAACAAAATCAACTGCAAAAACCCCAACAAAAAAAAGCAGTCAAACTAAAAGTAAACCAAAAGAAAATAAAAAAGAAAAAAAATAATTTATAAAAAATTTAACTAATCAACAAAAAAACTCCTAAATTAGAGAAAAGGAAAATTAACTTTGTGAATTCTGAACAAAAACATTTAATCCAAAGCTCAATAAATTCTCGTGATGTTATCAATAACGCACGATCTGCTGTTCCTACAGTTGTCGAACAATCAGGAAGAGGAGAGAGAGCATTTGATATTTATTCAAGATTATTAAGAGAAAGAATAATATTTTTAGGGACCGGGATTAATGATCAAGTTTCAGATTCTCTTGTTGCTCAATTATTATTTCTAGAAGCCGAGGATCCTGAAAAAGACATCCAAATATATATAAATTCCCCCGGTGGTTCTGTAACTGCTGGATTAGCTATCTATGACACTATGCAGCAGATCTCTCCAGATGTTGTAACAATCTGTTTCGGAGTGGCTGCAAGTATGGGAGCATTTCTTCTCTCGGGGGGGGCAAAAGGGAAAAGGTTGGCTTTACCTAATTCAAGAATAATGATTCATCAGCCTCTTGGAGGTGCTCAAGGCCAAGCAGTTGAAATTGAAATTCAAGCAAAAGAAATACTATTTCTCAAAAAAACGTTAAATTCTCTTTTAGCTGAACATACTGGTCAATCTTTAGAAAAAATTAATGAAGATACAGAAAGAGACTATTTTTTATCACCTACAGAAGCAGTTCAATATGGATTAATTGATAAAGTCATAAAAAATGACAAGTAAAAGTAATATTTTAAGAATATGATGACGAATTCAATTTTA
Source organism: Prochlorococcus sp. AG-676-M04 (assembly GCA_003210895.1). Taxonomy (GTDB): domain Bacteria; phylum Cyanobacteriota; class Cyanobacteriia; order PCC-6307; family Cyanobiaceae; genus Prochlorococcus_A. The sequence continues at coordinate 5,752 of QCUB01000051.1, read as the reverse complement.
TAAGCAATCCTAATAAGTAAGGGATATTTTACCTTTTTCTATTTTCACACACTTTAATACACGATGGCTAAATTTGACGCCCATCTAAAATGCTCATTTTGTGGCAAATCCCAAGATCAAGTTAGAAAACTGATTGCAGGTCCAGGGGTTTACATTTGTGATGAATGCATAGATCTTTGTAATGAAATTCTCGATGAAGAATTAATTGATACACAAGCAAAAATTAATAACTCTCCGCAAGTAAAGAAAAAATTAGCAACTAATAATCCTGATAAATCAATTCCCTTAGAATTAACTTCTATCCCCAAACCTCTTGAAATAAAAACTTTTCTTGATAACCAAGTTGTAGGTCAAGAATCTGCAAAAAAAATACTATCTGTTGCTGTTTATAATCACTACAAAAGACTAGCTTGGAGATTAAAAGAACAACATGAGGAAGATAAGTCCAATGATTGCCAGGCAACTAAACTACAAAAATCAAATATCCTCCTGATTGGCCCAACTGGGAGTGGCAAAACATTATTAGCACAAACTCTAGCTGAGTTTCTTGATGTTCCTTTTGCAGTAGCTGATGCAACAACTCTTACTGAAGCTGGATATGTTGGAGAGGATGTTGAAAATATATTATTAAGACTTCTACAAAAGTCAGAAATGAATGTGGACTTAGCTCAAAAAGGGATTATATATATTGATGAAATAGACAAGATTGCAAGGAAGAGTGAAAACCCATCAATCACTAGAGATGTATCTGGAGAAGGAGTTCAACAAGCATTATTAAAAATGCTTGAGGGAACAATTGCCAATGTTCCGCCACAAGGAGGAAGGAAACATCCCTACCATGACTGCATTCAAATCGATACAAGTCAGATTTTATTTATATGTGGAGGTGCATTTATAGGTTTAGAGGATATTGTGCAAAAACGTTTAGGAAAACATTCTATTGGTTTTACTACTAACACTGAAGAAAGCAAAGTAAATTCAAACAAAATAGTTGATTCTCGAGATGCTCTCAAGAATTTGGAATTAGATGATTTAGTAAAATATGGATTAATTCCGGAATTCATAGGAAGAATTCCTGTATGTGCAGTACTAGATCGTCTTACTAAAGAAACTCTTGAATCAATTCTAACGGAACCAAGAGATGCGCTAGTAAAGCAATTTAAAACCTTATTAAGCATGGATAACGTTGAATTAAAATTCGAACCAGAATCTGTGAAAGCAATCGCTAATGAAGCTTTTAAAAGAAAAACAGGTGCAAGAGCTCTTAGGTCAATAATTGAAGAATTAATGCTTGATTTAATGTATACACTTCCATCACAAGAAGAAGTAAAAGAGTTCACCATTTCAAAAAAAATGGTAGAAAACCTGTTTTCATCGAAAATTGTTAAACTTCCTGCAGGATCTAATAGGATTATTAAAGAATCTGCATAAAAATTAAGGTTATCGTTTTAATAAATTCAACCTTAATCATTTTAATTAAGAAAAATAAATGATTAATAGACATAAACCTTTTCATCAAAAATACAGGCCTAGTAACCTTGATGAACTAGTTGGTCAAGAATTTATATCAACAACTCTGAAACAGGCCTTAATATCTCAGAAAATTGCGCCTGCTTATCTTTTTAATGGTCCTAGAGGGACGGGTAAAACATCAAGTGCAAGGATCTTCTCAAAATCATTAAATTGCCTCTCGTCTGAACACCCCACTGCTAATCCATGTGGGAAATGTGAATTATGCATACAAATTACAGATGGTAATGCTCTAGATATTATTGAGATTGATGCTGCATCTAATACTGGAGTTGAAAATATAAGAGAAATAATAGATAGAGCAAGATTTGCTCCTACTCAAGCCAGATGGAAAGTATATGTAATTGATGAATGTCATATGCTTTCAACAGCTGCATCAAATGCTCTACTGAAAACTATTGAAGAACCTCCTACAAGAGTTGTTTTTATTCTTGCGACTACAAATCCTGAAAGAGTTATAAATACTATTCAAAGTAGATGTCAAAAATTCGACTTTAAAAGAATAAACTCAAATAGTATTTTCCAGCACCTTTCAGAGATAGCAAATAAAGAATCAATTAAATTTGAAGATCAAGCGCTAAAACTAATTGCAAAAAGGTCCAATGGTGGAATGCGTGATGCACAAAGTTTACTAGATCAATTAAGTCTTCATCCTGATGGCATAACTACTAAAAATGTTCAAAACTTACTTGGGGAAGTATCCGAAAATGATTTAATAAATTTAATCAATGGATTAATTAATAATGATCCAGAGTCATTGTTAATAAGTTGCAATAACTTATATGATCTTGGTAATGAACCTCATGAGATATTAGTTGGGTTATTAAATATTACTAGAGACCTATTACTTAAAACTATAAATAATAATTATTCGGATATTTACTATACATCTATTGACTTTCAAAATGAATTAAAAAAATTTTCACATAACATTAATAAGTCAAGGATTATTGAATGGCATAACAAGCTTAAGAATGTTGATTATCAAATCAAAACAAGCGATAATCCAAGACTATGGTTAGAAATACACTTAACGAGTCTTCTTGAAAAAAATAGCAAAGAAAACATAATTGATAATTTAAAGATTAATCAAGTAAATATCAACCAAAAGACTATTAATAATAAGGACTTAATTAATAAGCAAGTTATTACTGACAATATTAAAAATCAAAGTAAATCAGAAACTCCTAAAAATAGTGAAATAATTAATAACCATCATATTAATACTAATTTTCAAAATGATAAACAAAGCGATTATTTAAAAGAAAAGTGGGAGCTAATTCTCTCTAAATTAGAATTACCATCGACAAGAATGTTACTCTCTCAGCAAGCAGAACTCGAACATATAGATTCAAAGGAAGTTTTAATAGCATTATCTCCAAACTGGGAAAATATGATCAAAAGTCGAAAAGTCATAATTGAGAATGCTATTAAAAAAGTATTTGGGGATCAAATAAAACTAAATTTTTCTAACAAAAAAATTAATATTAATAACTTAGAAAAATCACAAAAAGAAGTCATTAAGAATCCAAATCCAAATCCAAATCCAAATCCAAATCCAAATCCAAAGCAAGCAAAACAATGCACTGATTTACAAACTTCAAATAACCCTCCTGAAAATCCTGAAAAAGCAGCTTATAATAATAGTTCTAAAAATTTAGCAAATTTTTTTAACGGGGAGATTATTGATTTAGATGAATAACTTAAACACCAGTATGTAGTGTTTTCTTCCAAAGAATCTTTTTAGGAAAAATAGACATTTTTATGGTTACCCAAGGAATGACTAAAAACCAATGTGATAGATATAAAAGAGAAACTAACATCATCATCAAATTAAGATTTTGTAAAACTGGACCTTCGCTCTTACATGAGGAACCAAACCAAACTGCAATTCCCGATAAGGTAAATGCAGTTATAGAAATTGGCCAATAACTAGGTGATTCAAATAAAGCAATACTCAAAATCAAATCAATCATAGAAATAATGGGTAACGCATATTGCAATATGAAAAAATAAGTTAAGTCAAATTTTTGTATAAATTCAATTTTTTTTGAAAATAATTGCTCGCCATAATCAAAAAATCTTTGTAAACCTCCCTCAGCCCATCGTTGTCTTTGGGAAAATAAAGCAGATATATTTTCAACTGCTTCTTCCATTACAGGAGGATCCCATAGAATTCCAATTTTTGCTTTAGAAAGTAATAGCCTAAGGCTTAAATCCAAGTCATCAGTAACCGTATCTTCATTAAAAGAACCGCATTTAAGTAAGACTTCTTTGTTAATTAATTGACCATTACCTCTCAATTCAGATACACCAGCAACAGATAATCTTCCAAATTGAAAGATTGCATCCATTGCCATTTCCATCGACTGACAAGTGGTTAAAAAATTTTTACTAACATTTATTACCGATTTTCTCAATTGCACTGCTGACCAAGCTCCGTTATGAACGAAAGTAAATAATCTTTGTAATGTATCTTTCTTCAATTGAGCATCAGCATCTAAAATTAGTATCCATTCTCCATGTGTAAATTTTAAAGCATAGTTTAATGCTCCTGATTTGCCACCTCCAGCATTTGCAGATCTACTTATAATTTTTAATTGACTAAAATCTCTCGATAACCTTTCCAAAATTAAAGGTGTCTTATCCGCGCTTCCATCATCAATTATATAAATGTTTAATTTATTAGTTGGATAATCTAAATTAAATAATCTTTCTACTAATCTTTGAATAACATTTTCTTCATCTCTTGCAGCTACTAAAATATCAAGAACAGGTAATTTATCATCAATAATTTTCTTATCATTATTAGTTTCAATACCGGTTCTTTTTATATTTTTGGAAATAACGATTAATCCATAACAAGCTATAAAAAAAGAAATCGAAAATGTAATATAGAAAAAATTTTTGAAATGAAAGATATGTGGAATAGTACTTACCAATAAACAAACAGCAAAAAACAAAAATGATTTTAATCTTCGATTTTTATAAAAACCGTTACTCATAAATACCAACTTGTGATTTTTTTTCTAAATATTGAGACATTATCTCAATTTTTTTAATTTTTGTTCCCTGATAATAATGATTCAATATTTGTTCATAAGTAAAACCCAATTCAGCCATTTCAATTGCTCCTGATTGAGATAAACCTACACCATGGCCGAAGCCCCCTCCTTTAAAAAGCCAAAGATTATCATTTAATTTATTAATAGTAAATAAATTACTAGGCAAAAAACTTAGTATTCGTCGAATATCATCTTTTACAAGAACTATTGGTTTCTTAAAATTTCTCAACTTAATTTCTAATTTTGTTACTCTTCCACTAGAACCTCGATCAATAATATTTAGATCAATCAAATCTGATTTCTCTTCAATAAATTGTTTTTTTATTAGGCTTTTTAGAATTGTCTCATTAGAGATTATTCTCTTCCAACGAAAAAGATAATGCTTATTTCCATAAACACTTTCATCTGCAAACTCAAGAAATTTATTTAATTGATCCCCATTTTTGATTGGAAGTTTAAAAGATTTTTTTAAAGAATCTAAACCATCAATCATTGGATTAAAATAAATATAATCTTCTATTCTCCAAGACTCACTAGCACTAGCTGATATGCCCCCATTAGAAGCATGATAAAAAGAATTAATTGGTTGACTGTTATATGTGATTATTAAATTTGCAGTATCTGTTATCGCTTTATGCACATTTTTATATGCAATCTTAGAGGGGCTATAAACTTGACATTGGGTACTAATACATAAATGGTAATTATCAATATTAAATCTTTCAGAATTATAAATTGCCCATGTTCTAGCAATTACTGCTTGTGCCTTCAATGCTTCTAAAGGAGAATTAGAACCTATCTCATGTGGCAAAACACCTTTTAAGTAATCATCAAATTTAATTTTCTGGATCAGCGTCCAAGTTCCATATGAATCTTTAGCTAAATAAAACTTTTTACCAAAATTGATATCATTAATTTTGATCTCTTCCGATGAAGATATATATATCGGGCCTTGAAGTTTTTGTTGCGAGTATTCAGTAACAAGAAAAGGAGTGATTCTTGAATTATAGGATTTTTGAAACAATTTATAGTTTAATTTTTGATCGGAAAGATTTTCGCTAACAGGAAGCCAAACTTCCCAATTTTTTGGATAGGCTACTGTAGCTTCATATCCTTTTTCTCTTAACTTTAAAGCTTGCCTTTGAGCAGATTCATAG
>QCUB01000050.1 GCA_003210895.1 Prochlorococcus sp. AG-676-M04 | reverse complement strand
ATAAATTAATTATTTTATTAGGACTTTTAGGAGATTTTGACAGTTTTGAATACGCAATAAATTTGAAAAATTTTATTAATAATAATCCAAATAACAATATAGATATTTTTGCAATAGCAATTGGAAATGAGGTCGGTAAAGAAAAATTTTGCGATTTTACAGGATTTCCGCAAAAGAATTTACAAGTTGTTGATGACAATAAAATACATAATGACCTTAATATTTCAAAAGGAGTTGATATAGGTTTAGGAGGATGGATCAATTTGTTAATAATGTTGTCAGGAATTAACTCATTAAAAACTATAAAGGAGGTTATTAGAGGCTATACAGGGGATAGGAATTCAAAGCAAATTTTTTCTGATGATGATCAAATAACACTCTTCAATTTTATTAAATTTTCTGGAATTTTTTTCAAATACACCTGCGGAGATGGTTATTTAAGACCTTTTGAATTAGCTACCTACAGATTAAATAACATGATAGAAATTCTTCAAAACTGGAATGACTACATTATTGATAATAAGTATCTACCTCAAAGGGGTGCTTCATTCCTCTTAAACAATCAAGACCAAATAATTTATGAGTATTTTTCTAATGATGTCCTAGGGTATTCCTCTAAAATGGAAAATCCATTATCCTTTTTATCGGAAAATGTCAATAATGTATATTTTGAAAATTGAGTTTTTTGGATATTTTGCAGCATTTTTAACCACGGTTGCATTTATCCCACAGTTAATTAAAACTTTAAAAACTAAAAAAGCGGAAGATGTCTCTTTAGTAACCTTAATAATGTTTATTTGTGGCGTAGGGTTTTGGATTATTTACGGTTACAAAATATCCTCTTCACCAATTCTGATTGCAAATATAGTTACCCTAACGCTAAATTTATTCATTTTAATTACGAAATTATATTATTCTAAAAATACGTAGGTTTTGATAATTTAATTAATCTAAAATATTAAATAACCCAAATAATTTATATAAAAACGCTTATTATAAATTAAAAAAAGAGTTAAGTCTTGAAATCTTCGAAATGCTGGGTTTGGTTTAAAGGTAGTCTCAATGAGGGTGGATATTGGAAAGAAGGTTTTAGTTGCACTTTTGATGAAAAACCTGGAATATTAATAGAAAGTCCTTCGTACGTAACTTGTAGAGTGCCAAATTGGCGCGTCCTGACAAAAGAACCTGAAGATTTAAACAAATGTCCCTTGATTCCAGAAAATGCAATATGGAAAATAATTTAATTTAAATTAAAAAAAAATTATCACATTACTCCCAAAAAGGTAAAATTATTTTATTAAAAATAAATTAATACTATTTACGCTCTTTTTATAAATATTATTCCTTTCTTATTTTTTGGTTTTTTTATTGGAAAAAGGAAACCAAAGCTTTCAGAATCTATTGCTATTCCACTTATTAGATATGGAATACCACTGAGTGTTATGGGCCTCTTATTAAAAGAAGGCATTGACATAGATTTAATCAAAACTGCTTTAATTGCTTTTTTATCAATTGGATTTTTAATATTTCTAATTAATTTTTTACCATTTTTAAAAACCATACTTCCAAACTACTCCTTACAATTAGCCGGTTTAATTGGTAATACTTCATTTCTTGGCATCCCCATTGCTATAGCTTTGCTCCCTTCAAATACTATTAATCTTACAATAGGATTTGACTTAGGAACAACTCTTTTTGCTTGGATCTTTGGACCTTTTTTCCTTCAAAAAAAGGCAAGCTTAAATAACAACATAAATTTTAAAGAACTTTTAAAAGCTATACAAAATAGCCCTGCATCAAGAGGAATTATTGGTGTATTGATTGTATATCTTTTTGGATTAGAAAGAGTTTTGGGAAATTATCTCTGGATCCCAGCAAGAATAGTAATTGTTCTTGCAATAATTATTGTAGGAACAAGACTTGGTATAATAACAAATAAGAAAACTAGCTTTTTTAACTTTAATAAAGAGATTAAATATTCAATAATATTGAAATTAATTATTATGCCTTTATTTATATTTTTTATTAGCAAGACTTTAAATTTTAATTCAAATGAAATTTCAGCAGTGGTTCTTCAGGCAGGAACACCATCTGCTGTATCAACAATCTTGATGGCTGAGGCCTATAAAACCAAGCAAAAGACTGCAGCTATAATTCTTTTTGCAACAACGATAATTTCAATTATTACAATACCCATTTTGGCATTTCTACTCAATACCTCTATCTAAAACCAAGGTCTTACTCTAGGGAAGTAGGTAATTTTAATTGTTGCCAAATACATATTTAAAGAATATTGTAAATAATATATCCGGATAAATACATAATGTCTTAAGATTTATATTATGAAGTCAGTAAACCCTAAAAATGAATATATCCCTTTAAATCTTAAAATCTCTGTAAGAAGAGATACTTTAAGACTTATTTCAGAAATGGCTCGAGATATGGGGATAAGTATCGACGAGGTCTTCAGTTTTTTAGCAGAGGACTCTGTTATTGATCTAGAGTTACTAGAAAGTCTAGATAATGTAGAAATTCCTAATAAATGTAGTTTGGATGATCTTAAAAATGAAATGCTTAAAAAAAAGCTTTCTTAAAATTTTTCGAGCTGTTTATTTCTCCAGTTAGCTTCAAAACCATTATTTAGCAAATTAGTTGCTTGAGCATTTAAATCACTTTTTTTAATCCTCCATAAATTATAAATTCCATGGATACCTAATTTTTGATGCTTAATAGTTGACCAATGATCTTCTTTAGATGAATATTCATCTATAACAACTAAAAAAGATTCATTATCGTAATTAGGTTTATCTTGATAATTAATCCTCCTTTCAAAGTTGAATCTTTCGAATAAATTAACTACCCCCTCTTCAGCACTAGATTCATAAAAGACTATCTGTTTACTATAAAAATGTAATGATGGTTTTCTTATCCCAATCATTGCTAAAGTTTCACCTCCCTTACGAGAATTTAAAATTTGCTTAGAGATGTTTCGTAAAGGTAATTGCCTCGAGGTGTCTCCTAATTTCCTGATTGGTGGCATCAAAAGAGCTTGTCCAAAAAATAGAAATATTTGAAGATAGAGAAATGTGTTTAGGGATCTTGATAGTAATAAAACAATCCCAATAATAGAAAAAGCAAAGGAAAATAATCTTGCTTTAAAAATTATGCCAGAACTTAATAGATCTGAAGCAAGATTCGGCATCTCTGGATCATCTATTAAATCCAACCAAATATTTGAAAAAAAGAACGCTATTGATAAGCCAAACAATATTAAAAGATTAATAATCAACAAATACGAAAAGGCCTTTTTTTGATTTTGAAGCTTAATAAAACTATTACTTATTAGAATTGCCGCTGCTGGAGTCGCTGGGAGCCAGTAGCTAGGAAGTTTTGTGGCAGAAATACTAAAGAAAATAAAAACTGAGCCTAACCAACATAAAGAATAAATAAATAAACTTTCTGAGTGTGGGCAACCTTTTTTTAAACTTGTTATCAACTCTTTAAAAGCTTCAAAAATTCCATGAAACAAAAAAGGAGTAAATGGCAAAGATCCTATTACCATGATGTAAATGAAGAACCATAAAGGTTCTGTATGATTATTAACTACTGATATATACCTCTGAAAATTGTGATAACCAAAAAAACTATCCCAGAAAGGTTTTCCTTCCTTAATAAGCTCTAAGATATACCAAGGTAAGCTTATTAAAACTAGAATTAATAAACCTCTTTTAGGTTTTATTTTCTCAAGCAAATTTAGCCAATCTTTTTGAATTAATAAAAAAGTTGAAATAGTCAATACTGCTAGGATAAGAGCGACTGGTCCTTTTGTTAAAATAGCGAGCCCTAAAAATATCCATGGAGAAATACATTTATCCCTTCTATCGCTAGCCATTCTTCTCCAAAACAAAAGAAGGCTTATCCCTAAATTTCCGCATAATAGAGCATCACTTACGGCAGTTCTGCTCCAAATAATAATTAATGGAGACAAAGCAAAACCCAAAGAGGCAACTAACGAGGTGAAATTTTTCTTATCGCCCTTTTGAGGCCAACAAAAAATTGTATCTCCAATCATTAACATCAAACACAATGATGACAAGGCCGAAGGAAGTCTTGCTGAAATCGTCCCAAAGCTATCCCATACTTCATTATTGGGCAGTGAATAAAATATCCCCATTAGCCAGTAAATTAATGGTGGTTTGTCAAATCGGTTAATTCCATTTACTTTTGGAGTTAACCAATCACCAGATTCACTCATTGCTCTACCCGCTGTAGCAAAAAGAGGAGGAGTTTCATCTACTAATCCAGTAGAACCTAAACCTAAAAGAAAAAGTAAAATTCCAAAGATTAAAATCACACAAAGGGTAATTAACCTATTCTTAGATTTAATAGATATCATTTAAGGTAGAATTTAAGATTGATATTCTTTTATAACCGTATTAAGCCAGCTCACAACTTTACTAGCAAATATATTTGTAGAAGCATTATTTTCTACCCATTCTCTACAATTTTTTCGTTCAATTTTATTAATAATCTTCAAGTAACTTAGAAGACTTTCTTTATTATCAGGTTCAGCAAGGTAACCAGTTTTTCCATGTTCGATAATTTCACTTGGCCCTCCCCTTTTGTATGCAACAACAGGTACTCCACAAGCTAATGCTTCAACTACTACATTTCCATAAGCCTCATTCCATTTAGGAGTATTTAGTAAAGCTCTACAAGTACCAAGTTCCTTTTGTAACTTATCCGTTTCTAAAAAACCCTTCCATTCTAAAATTCCTTTAGAGAACATTTTATCTATTTTCAATGCATATGATTCATCTTGAACAATTCCCCATACATTGAGTTTTTCGCCGAGTGATTTAGCTACATATGCTGCATCCTCTAGACCTTTTTCAGGGGCCACTCTTCCTACCCAACCAAGGGGGCCATCCTTACACTCTTGAAATACATAATCACTCAATTTAAATCCATTTCCAATAACAATTGGATTCTCTATAAAATGATAATCAGAAGCTTGTATTTTTGAATGGAAAGCAAAGTTATTAGGATATTTGGAGTAAACATTTGAAATTAAATTACTTATCACAAAACTTTCAGAGCCCATGCTAATAATATGCGCAATTGGAATATTTATATTTAGCGTCATCCAAATAGATAGCCAATCGTAAGAAAAATTCAAAATTATATCCGCTTCCTTCCCAATATATATTGCCTTTTCAACCATTTTAGATAAAAGTGAATTATCAGGGATAACTACTGAAGAATAATAATCTTGATGTTGCCAACTTTTTTGCTCTTCTCCTTCCACGATATGAAGTTTTGCTTTTTTACTATCTTCAAACAATTTAGAATTGTTAGGGGCCACCACATCTACTTTATGTCCTTTTGCCAGCAACCCATCCACTAAAGAATTTAGAGTAAGCTCAACTCCCCCACCTTTTCCACTTCCTAAAAAACCTATAGGAGTACTAATTAATACTATATGCATTCTTAAAACTATTTTTCCTATACCACTTTCTAAATATTAGTATTAGTATTCGAAATTTCCCATAAAGACTTTCTCTGGCTTACAAAGAATACTGATATTAAAACAAAAACTGCTCCTATCCATTGAATGATTGTTAATCTTTCATTGAGGTAAAAACCTCCTGAAAGGAGTGCAAATATCGGAGTTAGAAATGCAAGAGTGCTAAATCCCGTTATTTCTTTATTATTTGCGAAATAAAAAAACAATCCATACGCCAAAGCACCTCCAAAAACACTCGCAAATGTCATTAAACCCCAATCAAAGATTGACCAATTTGGTATTAATTGAAAATCTGTTTGCAAGCAATGTTTGATAATTAGAGGGATACTACCTAAAACCATATGCCAACCTGTTACTGCGACTGGATCACTTTTAGTACATGTGAATCTAATCAAAATTGTTCCTAAGGCCATTGCGAGAGAGGCTCCAAGCATCCAAAGTTCCCCAACATTAAATGGTATATCACTAATACTTTTATCGGACATTAACCACCAATTTTCCAAAAGTTCTTTTGGAACTCCTAAAAATATTATTCCACCTAAGCCAAAAAGCAAACCTAGCCATCCGATTGGATTAATTAAATTGCCAAAAATTGCTCTTGCCAAGAGTGCTACCAGTAAAGGTTGAGAATCAATTAAAACAGAACCCAGCCCAGCACCTGTCTTGGAGATGCCATTTGTCAAAAATAATTGGAAAAACGTTGCATCTACAATCGTAAAAACCAAGAACCATTTCAAATCGCAGCTATAAATTTTTAAATCTCTTTTAAATAAATATGTTGTAACAAGGACAAGAATACCTGCGGGCAATAATCTTAATGAAGCAACTAAATCAGCTCCTGCACTAGATACTAGAGGAGTCATGGCTGACATTGAAGTTCCCCAGAGAGCAAAAGGGAGTATCATTAAAAACCAATTTAAGATTGAATTCATTAGGTCTGCTGATAGTCTTTTAAGAGTAGATTTATGCTTTGCACCTTAAAAGAATGATTTGGCCTTTTAGACGTAAGTCAAAAAATAGAATGGCTCGTGTAGTAATTGATGAGCCAATTACAAGTTCAACAAGAGTTACTGTCATTAAAGCTCTAAAGCAAATTGAGGATAGAGAATTCCCTGCCTTAATACTTAGAATCGACTCTCCAGGAGGTACAGTTGGTGATAGCCAAGAAATATACTCTGCTATTAAACGACTAAAAGAGAAAGGCTGTAAAGTAGTTGCTAGTTTTGGAAACATATCTGCTTCTGGTGGAGTTTATATAGGCGTAGCCTCTGACAAAATTGTAGCTAACCCTGGAACAATTACGGGATCAATCGGAGTAATAATAAGAGGTAATAACTTATCTGAACTTTTGAATAAAATTGGTATTAAGTTTGAAACAGTAAAAAGCGGGATTTATAAAGATATTCTCTCCCCTGATAAGCCTTTAAGCGATGAAGGAAGAAAACTCTTACAAGGATTAATAGATGAAAGTTATAAACAATTTACTGAGGCTGTAGCAGAGGGCAGAAATTTACTTGTAGAAGATGTAAAGAAGTTTGCTGATGGAAGAATCTTCACTGGGACACAAGCAAAAGATCTGGGATTAGTTGACCAGATTGGAGATGAATTTGTTGCGCGAGAGATTGCAGCAGAAATGGCAAAAATCGATCCAAAAATACAACCTGTAACTTTTGGTAAAAAGAAAAAGAAAATATTAGGTCTTTTACCAGGAAGTAAAATAATAGAGAAAATTTTTCAGAATATATTTTTTGAGGTAAATTCATCTAATAAAATACTTTGGTTATACAAACCTTAAAATTGATATGATTGAAAAATTTGAAGAGAATTATCAATTAAAAATTATTAGAGGTGCTACAACTGCAAAAGATAATTCTGTAAAAGAAATCGAGAATGCTGTGGTTGAATTAATTGAAGAATTAATTACAAGAAATAATATCATTGTAAATAATTTGTTATCAATTACATTTTCTGTGACTCATGATCTAGATGCATGTTTTCCGGCTTCGGTAGCAAGAAGATGTAATGGACTTGATTCAGTTGCATTCTTAGACTGCCAACAAATGAATGTACCTAACGATGTGGATTTCTGCATTAGATTAATGGCACAAGTTTTATTAAAAGCCGATAAATCTGTTAACCATCCCTATTTAAGAGGCGCTTCAAAATTAAGGTCAGATAGATG
>QCUB01000049.1 GCA_003210895.1 Prochlorococcus sp. AG-676-M04 | reverse complement strand
TTTTTTATTTTATTAACTAAAGAGTCGATATCTAATTGATTATATGGAGGGATTTCGTTAACTTCTTTTGAATTGGGTTGGATATTGTTTAGCCAATTTTGTTCTATCTTTATGAGATTTTTTGCAATATTGAAAATACCTCCTTTTTTATAAAATTCTTTAACTTTTTGTGCAATTTCAGAGGTTCGACTTGATTTGATATTTAACTCATTAGCTAGATCTTTTTGATTATATCCATGAGCTCTTAACCAATCTTTAATAAAAGAGATTAGTTCTTTTTCTTCTAGCTCAGATAGTTTACTCATTTAATAAAAGGAAATAATTTGTTAAGTTTTCTTTCTGCTCTTGTTCTTATTGAAGGGGTCATATACTTACTCCATATACTTAAAACTGCAGTAAGGGCTACGAAATCATCACTAAAACCTACTAGAGGCATAAAGTCAGGGAATAGATCAAAAGGCATTATTAAATAAGCTAGTGCTGCCATCAAGGAAACTCTTACTTGTGCTGGAGTAAAAGGATCGAGAGCCATTTCTAAAACTTCTAAAGCAGGCTTCGCAATTGTCCTCCCAGCCCTTATTAGGATTTTTATAATGATATTTTCGTCTAATGATGAACTTTCTAAAACCTCTGCATCATAAATTTTTTCTTTTTTTTCGTAATAGCCCTCATTCATATTTTAAAATTAGTTAATTAATGATTTTTAGCTAATACTATCAACTAGCCCATTCTGAACCCCTGCTTTTCTGAGCTTTCTCAAGGCCCTTTGTACGACCTGCCTGCAATATTCTCTACTGCAACTCATATGTCTTGCAACTTCAGCTAATGTTCTCCATTCATTAGAACCATCTAAACCGAATCTTAGGCTTACTATCTTTCTCTCCTTTTCAGTAAGATTAGCTTTATCTAATAATGTCCAAGCGGATGCTGTTCTCTCAGCTAGTTCGGCTAATTCCATTGGAGGAGTCTGATCACTTGGGAGAATATCTACAAGTTCGGATGGATCTGATTTGGATTTTACCGAACCTTGAAGACTAACCGTTATGCTCCTTAACTCGCAAGAGAGTAGCTCATCAATTTCCTCTTTAGAAATTTTCATCTCTTCTGCTAAATCTTTGCTAGATGGAGGAAATCCTTTAAGTTGCATTAGCTTTGATTTTGCTGCTCTTAATTTTGTTAGCTTTTCATTAATATTTACAGGAATTCTTATTGTTCTACTTTGTGTTGATAGTGCTCTATTTAATCCCTGCCTTATCCACCAGTAAGCATACGTAGAGAATCTGTGCCCTCTTGAAGGGTCGTATTTTTCTACAGCACGCGTAAGACCTAAAGTCCCTTCTTGAATTAAATCTAGTAATTCTAAACCCTTACCTTGATATCTTTTAGCAAGATTAACAACTAATCTAAGATTTGATGTAATCATTTCATTCTTTGCCTTTTCACCAACTTTTATTTTCTTTTTTTCAGCTATAGAATATTCGCAAGCAGGACCTTTACCTCCTGCATTTTGACATCTATTAATAAGTACTACCATTTCTTGGACTTTTCTGCCCATAGTGAGTTCTTTCTCTGGTGTCAAAAGTTGATGACGACCTATTTCTCCAAGAAAATCGCTCAATGAACTCACGATTTACACCTTTAGTTAATATATTCAACTTATAGTTAATTTCTTAATAAGCTATACATGTAATAATTAATTAATATTTAATTAATAATTATTATTAATTAATTTGATTTAATTTCTTAATTTATATTTTTCAAATATAAATGATTTGTTATTTATTTTTTCTTCTTGATTCAAGAACAGTTAGTACATCTCTCCACTCAACTCCCTTGTGCAGCAGGGCGACTTGAAGATGATAAATTATATCAGCAGCTTCATTTGAGATTGAATTTTTGTCATTATCTTTGCAGGCCATAATAAATTCAGCAGTTTCTTCCCCCATTTTTTTTAATATAGTATTACTACCTTTTGTTAATAAATGATTTGTATAACTTTTTTCTAATGGATTAATTGATCTTTCATTAATAGTATTAAATAATTCTGTGCAAATATTAGAAAAAGGATTTGTTTTCTTTTCTTTTTTATTAATTAAGTTATTGTCTATTTCATTGAAAAAACAACTTTTTTCGCCAGTATGGCATGCCCCTGTGCCATTCTGTTCTATAGATAAAACAAGTGCATCATTATCGCAATCAAATCTAATTTCTTTAAGTATTTGAGTGCTTCCGCTTGTTGCTCCTTTTCTCCAAATCTCTGATCTTGATCTGCTCCAATAATGGACGTTTTTTGTTTCAAGTGTTTTGTTTAAAGATTCTTTATTCATCCAAGCCAACATAAGTATTGATCCGTCTAGCCAATCTTGTGCTATTGCAGGGATTAATCCATAATTATCAAAGCGAAGTTCTTCTATAGAAAAATTAGTTGAATAAGCCATCATATTTAATTTGTTAACCTTTTCCTCTCTGTTTTACTAGAATTTATATTAACAGCTAACTAATGAATATTAATTCTTCACAATTTTCTTGCAGTAAAAGTTATGAGGATTTTCCATGTTCTCATAGGCAATGGCGTCATGAGGGACATTGTAGATTTGTTCATGGCTATTCGAGATCATTTACTTTTTGGTTTGTTGCGAAAGAATTGGACGTAAATGGTTTTGTTGTTGATTTTTCTAGATTAAAGCCTCTTGAACAAAGACTTAAAGAACAATTTGACCATACATTTCTGATAAATAAAGATGATCCTCTATTAAGTTATTGGAGGGAATTACATGAGTTAGGGGCTTTAAATTTGAGGATTATGGATAATGTTGGAATGGAATTTTCTTCTAAAATGATTTGGGAATGGGCTAATGAATTCTTAAAGGAAAAAGATCAAGGAAGAACATGCTGCTGGAAAACAGAATCAAAAGAAAACAAATCTAATACAGCGAGTTATGAAAAATTTCCTGATTGGCTTTAGAGGCTGAATATTGAATGATTGGACCATCAGCAAGAGGGTCACTATATGGTATTCCTAATTCGATAATATCTGCACCCTTTTCTTGTAACTTTAATAAAATCTCTGCTGTAGTTTCAATATTAGGGTCACCTGCCATTATAAAAGGCATTAAAGCTAATTTATTAATTTTCTTCAATTCCAAAAACTTCTTATTTATTTTGGATAAAGTTTCATTTTTAGTAATTTGCTTTTTATTGTTTTCTTTCATAAATTTTTGAGATTTTTGTTTGATAATTCTTAAAGGGGGTTATGGATTATTTCCTAAATCTTCCATAAGTTTTTCCTGCTCTTCTTTTGATAATGAGTTGAATTTGATTTCTAGTTTATCATTTACAATTTTTTCATATTCTTTTCTGTAACGCTTCCTTTGTTCCATAAAAGTCATTTTTCCGTTTACAACTCGAAAAATATAAGATGACACCCAAATTATCACAATTACAATCAAGATTAAGTTTGAAATAGTGCTGGCTGGAAATTTATCGATTCCGTATTCTGGAGCTAATTTATAACTTAATAGTCCTAATAAAGAGATTAATAAACCTATTTGAACAACTTTACCTTTAGTCAATTATTTACCCTTTGCTATTTCCTTTTAGTCTGAGATTATTCAAATGGTATCAATTGCATTAAACGCAGGCATAACAAAAAAAGACTTTGATATTACTATGGCTTTGCATCCAACTATCTCAGAAGAATTTGTAACTATGTATGGCTAAAATTATAATTTAGAACATTTTAATTTTTCTTGAGCAAAAATAAACAATATTAGTAATGTAAAGTAAATAAATAAAGTAATCCTTAATTCAGAAAGATAATTAAATCCATTCAAAAAAAGAATCTTATCGAGAATGTAAAAAATATAAAGATTAAGCAAAATAAATCCTTCAATTCTGGTGATTTTTCCTTTGCTCCAAAAAATTGGTAAGCATGCAAAGGTAGTTAAAACCATAAAAGGTAAGTCTACTTTTATTAGGCTTTGTTCAATTACTAAACCTTTAAATCCTGAAAAAATACTACAACTTCCAAGAATTAGAAGTTGATTTAGCAAATTGCTTCCTATTACATTCCCAATCGCAAGATCTGTTTTACCTTTAAATGCGGCAATTATTGAAGTTACTAATTCTGGCAAAGATGTTCCAGTGGCTACAATAGTTAAACCAATAACAATTTCATTTACCCCCAAAAGAGTAGCGAGTGTTTGAGAACCATTTACTAAAATATTTGAACCAAAACTTAAAAGAAATATTCCAAATATCAACTTTAGTAAAATATTTAGCTTCCCTTTGAAGTTATCGTTGAATTCTTCTATCTCTGGTTCAGCATCTTTTGTGTCCTCTTCTTTCTCATTAATGGTATTAATTTCCCATATCGTATTTAAGACTAAACAAAATATTAGAAAGATCCCGGCTTGCAATGTTAAAAGGCCTGTTGATGACATTGCCCAAACCGCACAAGAAATAGCCATTAAAAGAGGAACATCTCTTCTGACTATTCTGCTTTTTACCTTAAGAGGTGTTATCAATGAGCTTATACCTAAAACTACAAGAACATTAAAAATATTGCTTCCTATTACATTGCTGGCCGCAAGCGAATCACTGCCTTTTAATATTGAATTTAAACTTACCAACAACTCAGGGGAGCTTGTACCGAGTGAAACAACTGTTAATCCAATTACTATTTGAGGTATTCCTAAAATTAAAGATAAATTTATTGCACCTTGAATAAAGAACTCTCCTCCTGCAAAAAGTAAAATTACTCCTATTATTATTTCAATTATTGGAAATAAAAAATCACTCATATTTAAGCTTTTGTTTAGATAATTAAATCTCTATAAATTGATTAATAACTATCCTCGAATATCTATAATTTATTGTCAATTTTAATTTGCTGTTAAAATTGATTAAATAGTAAAAATTTTGAAGACATTAACTATATTAAAACCTGATGATTGGCATTTACATTTAAGAGAGGGCCTTGTATTAAAAAATATTATTCATTTTACATCAGAACATTTTGGAAGAGCTATCATCATGCCAAATACTAAAACTCCCATTACATCTATTGATAATGCTATTTCTTACAAAAAATCTATTTTTGAAGCATTACCAAAAAGTTCTAAGTTTGAACCATTAATGACAATTTATCTTACTGATGAGACTGATAAAGGAGAATTAATAAATGGTTTCAAAAATAATGTCTTTTTCGCAGCAAAATTATACCCTGCCAATGCTACAACAAATTCCAGTCATGGAGTTAAGAGAATAGAAAATCTATATAAGATCTTTGAATTAATGCAAGATTATGGAATGCCTCTTTTAATTCACGGGGAAGTGACTGATTCTGAAGTCGATGTATTTGATCGAGAAGAAGTTTTTATAGATAGAGAACTTTCCCAAATAACTAAAAGATTTCCAAAATTAAAAATTGTTTTAGAACATATAACCACCTCTTATGCAGTGGATTTTGTCCAAGAAAATAATATTGGAGCTACTATTACTCCGCATCATTTGCACATAAATCGAAATGCAATGTTTTTTGGAGGCTTAAATAGTGATTTTTACTGTTTACCAGTTGCTAAGAGAGAAAATAACAGGATTGCATTGAGGAAAGCAGCAACAAGTGGGAAAGAATGCTTTTTCTTAGGAACCGACTCTGCTCCTCACCTTAGACAGTGGAAAGCTTTTTGTGGTTGTGCAGGTATTTTTAATTCGCCAGTAGCATTAGAAAGCTATTTAACAGTATTTGAAGAGGAAAATGCTCTAGATAATTTTGAGAAGTTTGCAAGTTTGAATGGGCCTAGATTTTATAATTTGCCTCCAAATAAAGAAAAATTAAAATTAGTATATAGACCTAATAAAATCAAAGAATTTATAGACGTTCTTGAAGAAAAAAATATTGTTGGACAAATAAAACCATTTCACGCAGGTGAAACTTTACAATGGCAAGTCGAAGGGATAGTAAATTAAAAAATTATATTTAATCTGATCATTGAACAAAAGTGTAAATATTCCAATTTTTCTTGGTTAAAAGTGATACTTTCGGCTACGATTGAAAAGCGCAAATTCCTTTTGGGAGTGTGGCGGAATTGGTAGACGCGCCGGACTTAAAATCCGTCGAGCGCTTTAGCTCGTGGGGGTTCAAGTCCCCCCACTCCCATTCTTAAACTATTTATTTTAAGTTCTTACCATAACTTTTAATAATTGTTATGTTTTAACTAAGTTAACTAGAA
Organism: Prochlorococcus sp. AG-676-M04; assembly: GCA_003210895.1. Taxonomy (GTDB): domain Bacteria; phylum Cyanobacteriota; class Cyanobacteriia; order PCC-6307; family Cyanobiaceae; genus Prochlorococcus_A. The sequence goes on along the minus strand of QCUB01000049.1, from coordinate 1,646 downwards.
AATTAAATGGAAAATATTTTTAATAATTCATTTGCTACTTTAATTGCCTACGTCGGTATCATCTCTATTTATTTATTGGTTATTCCTTTAATACTTTTTTATTGGATGAATAATAGATGGAATGTTATGGGTAAATTAGAGAGACTAGGTGTATATGGATTGGTATTTCTTTTTTTTCATTTTTTTCCATAAATAAAACACTAATTTTTATATTTAAAATTTTAATTAACTTCTTTATAGTAAGTAAGATTAGTTTAAAGTTTATATTTTTTTAAAACTAAAAATACAAATTAAAATGCTTGGATCCAGGGATAAATTTGAAAAGAAATCCATATACCTTTTTGCCAATAAATATCTTTCTGAATTAATTCTCTTAATTCATCTTCATCATTAGCATTAAAAATACCAAATAAATATTTTGTACATTTAGTAGGTCCTAAAGTAACTAAAATTTTGCTATCTTTTAAATCTTTAAGTCTATTAAGATGTTTTTCACGATATGGTTCCCTTTTGTAAATTGCATCGTCACAATATTTACCAAAAACTATAAATTTTTCCATTTTTAAAAGATAACTAATTGAATAAATAGATAATTAATAATTGCACAAATTACACACTAATTGCTATGTTAATTAGGAATAACTTTTTATTAATTTATTATGCTCACTGGTAGTGATCTCCTAACTAAAGTTAAAGAACTTGGTGATATTAGCAAGTCAGATCTTGTTCGTGCTTGTGGATATGTTTCCACAAAAAAAAACGGAGGCGAACGTTTAAATTTCACTGCGTTTTATGAAGCACTTCTTGAAGCAAAAGGCGTTAATCTTGGAGATGCAGGAGTAGCAGGAATTGGGAAGGGTGGCAGAAAACTAAGTTACATAGCCACAGTCCAAGGTAATGGAAATCTTTTAATTGGGAAAGCATATACAGCACTATTAGACTTAAAAGCAGGAGATGAGTTTAAAATAAAACTGGGTAGAAAACAAATAAGACTATTACCTGCTGACGAATAAGAATAAAAATTTCTCAAAAATATGAATTTAGACCCTTTTTTATCCATTTTTTTTAATTAAATAAACTTATAAATTAAGCTCATTAATTACACTTTTTTATCAGCAGCATTGCGCATTTCTTCACAAAAGTTTCCAATTTGATTTACAACTTCTATTTCATTAAAATTAGAAATTCTTTTAACAAATGCACTTCCAATAATTACTCCATCTGCTCCCCATTTACGAACCTTATTAACATGTTCAGGAGAAGATATTCCAAAACCAACCGCAACTGGATTAATACTAATTTCTTTTAATTTAGTAATAAGACTTTCTACTCTGTTTTCCATTTTGCTTCTTTCTCCTGTTACTCCAGTTACACTTACTAAGTAAGTAAACCCTTTCGTATTATTAGATATCATTTTCATTCTTTGAAAAGGAGTAGTAGGTGCAACTAATAATATTAAGTCTATAGAATAGGAACTAATAATTTTAGAAAACTTATATGCTTCTTCTAAGGGAAGATCAGGAATTATTAATCCTGCAACACCAGCCTTTGATGCTAAGTCACAAAAATTCTCAAGCCCAAAACTTAATAGGGGATTAAAATAAGTAAAAAGTATTACTGGGATATGCAACTTATCCTTGAGAGAG
>QCUB01000048.1 GCA_003210895.1 Prochlorococcus sp. AG-676-M04 | reverse complement strand
TTCGGGGCAGAATCTAAAGCTGTTCTAAAAGGACCATAATAAGCAGATGCAAATTTTGCAGTATAACTAATAATTCCCACATCACTAAATCCCTCAATATCCAAAGCAGTCCTAATAGCTCCAACTCTCCCATCCATCATGTCACTTGGACCAATAAAATCTGCTCCTGCTCTTGCTTGGGTGAGAGCCTGTTTTTTTAGAATATCAATAGTTTCATCATTTAATATTTTTCCATTGTCATCAACCAAACCATCATGTCCATCACATGAATAAGGATCTAATGCAACATCAGTCATAATTGCCATCTCAGGTATCTCTTTTTTTAAAGTTCTAATAGCTTTAGGTATTAAACCAGCTTCATTGAAACATTCTGATCCATCTTCAGTTTTTAAGCTGTCGTCAATTTTTGGAAAAAGTACAATGCATCTTATACCTAATTCCCAGGCTCTAGAAACCTCTTTTATTAATCCATTCATGTCCCATCTATAAGTACCAGGCATTGCAGATATTTCTTCTTGAAAATCCTTTTCATGAATAAATAATGGATATATAAAATCTTCAGAATGCAGATGGTTTTCTCTTACCATCTCTCTTATTGCTTCTGTCCTTCTCAATCTTCTTGGGCGAATGATTAAATTCATTTGAATATTTTGAAGTTGTAAAAATAATTATTTAATTATTACGATAGTCTCTTAACTTCCATAAAAAATAATCAAAACCCTTTTTTGTTCAGGAAAATTAACTTAATCTACTCAAAATACACTTTAAAAAGTTATTGATATATTTTGCACAAACTTAATTTTTTAACAAATTTTGGACATAAAGAGATATTATCTTTTAGTTAATGTATTTATTTAAGGAGATTATCTTTGGAAATAATTAATGGATTTAATCTTAAGAATATTAGAGGTGATATTTTAGGAGGAATAACAGCTGCAGTAGTAGCTTTACCTCTTGCACTTGCTTTTGGGAATGCAGCCTTAGGACCTGGGGGGGCAATTTACGGTTTATATGGAGCAGTTGTTGTTGGTTTTTTTAGCAGCTTTATTTGGGGGCACACCCGCTCAAGTTAGTGGCCCAACTGGTCCAATGAGTGTAACAGTAGCGGGAGTAGTAGCAGGTTTAGCAGCAGTTGGCGTCCCAAGAGATCTTTCGGCAGGACAAATTTTACCTCTGGTAATGGCAGCTGTTGTAATTGGTGGCTTACTACAAATTTTGTTTGGAATTTTAAAGCTTGGTAAATATATAACTCTTGTCCCATATTCAGTCGTCTCAGGATTCATGTCTGGGATAGGCGTAATAATAATTACACTTCAAATTGGTCCGTTATTAGGAATTAGTACTAGAGGAGGTGTAGTCGAGTCTTTATCAACCGTTTTTTCAAATTTTCAACCTAATGGAGCAGCTATTGGAGTAGCAATAATGACTTTAGGCATAGTCTTTCTAACTCCTAGGAAAATCAGTCAATGGGTACCTTCACCTCTTTTAGCTTTATTAATTGTAACCCCAATATCAATATTAATTTTTGGGGATGGTGCGATAGACAGAATTGGTGAGATTCCAAGAGGAGTTCCATCTTTAAATTTCCCAAGTTTTAATCAATATTTTCCTATTATTTTCAAAGCAGGTCTGGTACTTGCAGTTCTTGGAGCCATTGACTCTTTACTTACATCTTTAGTAGCAGATAATATTTCGCAAACTAAGCATAATTCGGATAGAGAATTAATTGGACAGGGTATAGGAAATGCCATAGCAGGTCTATTTTCAGGTTTACCTGGTGCTGGAGCAACAATGAGAACTGTTATAAATGTCAAATCTGGAGGATCTACGCCTATCTCGGGGATGGTTCACTCTATTGTTCTCTTAATAGTTTTAGTTGGTGCAGGGCCATTAGCAGAGCAAATACCTACTGCTCTTTTAGCAGGTATTCTTATCAAAGTAGGCTTGGATATTATTGACTGGGGATTCTTGAGAAGAGCTCACAAATTATCCCTGAAAACAGCAGTAGTTATGTATGGTGTCCTACTAATGACAGTTTTTTGGGATTTGATATGGGCAGTATTAGTTGGAGTATTTATTGCTAATATGCTAACTATCGATTCAATTACACAAACTCAATTAGAAGGGATGGATCAAGACAATCCTTTATCTAATGAGGATCAGGAAAGTAAAAACCTTTTACCTACTGATGAAAAAGCCCTTCTTGATAGATGTTCTGGAGAAGTAATGTTATTTAGACTTAAAGGACCGCTAAGTTTTGGGGCAGCTAAAGGAATTTCCGAAAGAATGATGTTAGTAAGAAACTATAAAATTTTAATTTTAGATATTACTGATGTCCCTAGGCTTGGAGTTACAGCAACACTCGCTATTGAAGATATGATGCGAGAAGCTAAAAATAATTCTAGAAAAGCATTTGTAGCTGGAGCTAATGAAAAAGTTAAAGAAAGATTATCTAAATTTGGAGTTGATGGCATCATTGAGACAAGGAAAGAAGCTTTAGAAGCTGCTTTAAATGAATTAGCCTAAAAATTTATGGAAATAAATCCCATACTACAAAATGTATTAGCTCCACCTGTACTATTTTTTTTTAATTGGAGCAATTTCTATATTATTTAAATCTGACTTAGAAATACCGGCTCCTTTACCCAAACTTTTTTCTTTATACTTACTTCTGGCAATAGGTTTTAAGGGAGGAATTGAAATACAGAAAAGTGGTTTTACTGATCAGGTTTTGCCAACATTAGGAGCAGCAATACTGATGTCGTTAATCATTCCACTGATTGGTTTCTTTATTTTAAGGTACAAGTTTGATGTTTTTAACTCGGCAGCTATTGCAGCTGCATATGGATCTATTAGTGCTGTAACTTTTATCTCAGCAGAGAGTTTTTTAGAGAGTCAAAGTATAGATTTCGATGGTTTCATGGTAGGGGCTTTAGCTTTAATGGAATCTCCGGCAATCATTGTAGGCTTATTACTTGTAAAATTTGCAGCTCCTAAAAATAGACCTAATTCAAGAAAAATGCATCTTAGCTCCATATTGCATGAGTCTCTTTTAAATGGATCAGTTTATTTATTACTATCTAGTTTAATTGTCGGTTTTCTTACAGCTCTCAGTAATCCTTCAGCAATCTCGAAAATGGAACCTTTTACTGGACAATTATTTTATGGAGCAGAATGTTTTTTCCTTTTAGACATGGGAATAGTTGCAGCTCAAAGATTACCAAGGTTGAAGAATGCAGGCTCATATTTAATTGGATTTGCAATCTTTATGCCATTATTTAATGCTTTAATTGGTGTTTTCGTAGCAAGATTTCTAACTCTGGATCCTGGAAACGCACTTTTATTTGTGGTTTTATGTGCAAGTGCCTCTTATTTAGCAGTGCCGGCAGCAATGAGGATGACGGTCCCAGAAGCACGATCAAGTTACTATATTTCTACTACATTAGGTTTAACTTTCCCGTTCAATATAGTACTAGGCATACCAATCTATATGAGTTTAGTAAATAAAATTATCCCATTTGCCCCTTAAAAAAAATGAAAAGATTAGATTTAATTTTTAGCGAAAGAGAGCTTGATGCGATTATCAATACATTAGAGAAAGCTAATGTTCCTGGTTATACAGTTATGAAACATGCTACCGGAAGAGGTCCAGAAAGAGTTGTTACTGAAGATATGGAATTTACTGGGTTAGGTTCGAATGCTCATGTAATAGTTTTCTGTGAGCAAGAACTAATTGATCAGATGCGTGACAATATTAAGTCTGATCTAAGTTATTACGGTGGAGTGGCTTATATCTCAGAAGCAACGCCTTTATAAAATTGTTTACTCTATAAATCCTTTAAGAGTGTATCCAATCTACTCTTATATTTTTTCTACTATTTAAATAGCGATCTATAGACATGGCTGCTATACATCCATCTGATGCTGCTACAACAGCTTGCTTGAAAGGTGTATTTCTTATATCACCAATCGCCCATACACCATCGGAGTTCGTAGACATAAAATCGTCAACAATTACTCCTCCATCTTCCTTTAAAGCAATTTGATCTCCTAAAAAATCTGTAATTGGCTTTGAACCGCTCATGTAGACGAAGACACCATCTAAATCCAGATTAATAGGTCCTTCTTCCTTTTTATTCTTCACAACAACCCCATTTACTCCCATATCATTTCCTAAGATTTCTAATAATCTCGTTCTGCTCCAATGTTTAATGTTTGAACTATCCATCAATTCCATAGCTTCCTCATTATCTGGTTTTGGATCACTCGATGTAATCCAATGTACCGTAGAAGCAAATTTAGTCAGAACAGTAGCTTCCTCAATAGCCTCTTTATTAGCACCAACAACAGCAACTTCTCTATTTTTATAAAAAGCACCATCACACGTAGCACAGTAACTTACACCCTTACCTAGAAAATCTGCTTCACCTTTAAAAGAAGCAGGCCTTCCCATTGCTCCACTTGCAAGAACAAGTGCTTTAGCCTTGAAAGTCCCCTCAGGAGTATAAACAGTCTTCCAGTCTTCTCCTACATCAATACCAAAAACTTGAGCTCTTCTATAATCAGTTCCATATTGCACAGCTTGTTCTCTCATCAATGTAAGCAATTTTTCACCACTAATATCTACTGGCACACCTGGATAATTTGCTATCTGATGAGTTATTGCTAAGGCACCCACAGATGGATTTTTATCTATTATTACAGTTTTAAGATTAGAGCGAGATGTATACAATGCACAAGTACATCCGGCTGGGCCACCGCCGATAATAGCAACATCTGTCTCAATAATTTCCAATTTACTAAAACTCCTTTTATTCAATAATCAGATGAGTTTTTAGTTAGAAAAATATACTATTTAAATTTCTAACTTTTTACATAAATATAATTTAAGAGAAAAAAAAGAAAAAAGCAGACTATAGATACAAACTTACATAGGAAAAAACATATAGATAGATTTTAAAGGTCATCAATTACCTGATTTGTTCTTAATTGATCTATTATTAACTTATTGAAAGTTATGAATTACTAAAAGGCTTTAAATATCATTTATGACGAATTCTGATTATCTTTTAAAAGCAGCTATTAAAAAGGTAACTGAAAAATTAAACGACTTAGTTGTAGAAAAAATTGAAGAAGCTACGAATATTGCTCAAGATGCGCCAGAAATAATCAAAAAAGAATTCGATACGCTAAAGGAAGCTATTATTGAAGAGGCTGAGAGAATGGAAAAAGAAATGAGAAAGAATAGAAATACTGAGACTTCACAATATTATAAAGACCCAAACTTAAGTGAAGTTTTAGAAGAGATAGAAGAGATTAAAGAAAAAATTGAAGAATTCAATATAAAAATCGATAATATAATTTAATATTTTCATGAGCAATAAAAAATTAAAAAATCGAATTCGAAAAATCAAAAGAGGCTTCCTTATTTGGAGAACACTTATTTTACTTTTGGTCAATTTATGGCTAGACAATTTTATATTTAATATTTTTCAAAGTAACAGTGATAAAAAAAATAAGGTTCAAATAAAAAGAGCCAGATGGTTTACTAATCAATTAATTGAACTTGGTTCTGCATTTATCAAAATTGGTCAGCTTTTATCAGCAAGACCGGATTTAATACCTAATACTTGGATACAAGAATTATCAAAATTGCAAGATCAAGTTCCCCAGTTTTCATTTACAAAGGTTGAAGAAATTATCAAACAAGAATTAGGTCAAAAATTCTTAGAAATTAATCAAATAAGTTCTATCCCAATTGGATCAGCCTCGTTAGCTCAGGTGCATAAAGGGATTTTGAAAAATGGTAAAGAAATTGTATTTAAAGTACAAAGACCCAATCTTAAGAATTTATTCATCATTGATTTGAACATAATGCAACAAATTGCCTTTGTACTGCAAAAGAATAAGAATTGGAGTCGAGGAAGAAATTGGGTTGATATAGCAAAAGAGTGTAAAAAAGTGCTTATGAAAGAACTTGACTTTAATTGTGAAGCACAGTATGCAGCAAGGTTTAGACAACAATTTCTTGATGATGAAAATATAGAAGTTCCCGAGGTAATTTGGGACTTGAGCACTGAAAAAGTTCTTTGTTTAAGTTATTTGGAAGGAACCAAAATAAGTGACGTTAAAAAATTAAACTCACAGAATATTGACTTACCAAAGATTGCAGAAATAGGAGCAATTAGCTATTTAAAACAGCTAGTAAATTATGGTTTTTTTCATGCTGATCCTCATCCAGGGAATTTAGCAGTTTCAAATTCAGGCAAATTAATCTTTTATGATTTTGGGATGATGGGTAATATTTCCAATAATCTACAATCAAGTTTAGGATCTATGGTTCAATCTGCCGCATTAAGAGATGCTTCATCACTCGTATCTCAACTTCAACAAGCAGGCTTGATTTCTAAAGATATAGATGTAGGTCCAGTTAGAAGATTAGTTAGATTAATGCTCAAAGAAGCTTTAACTCCACCATTCAGCTCGAATATCATCGAAAAACTATCTGGGGATTTATACGAACTTGTTTATGAAACTCCTTTTCAACTACCAGTGGATTTAATATTTGTTATGAGAGCACTATCAACTTTTGAAGGTGTTGGTAGAATGTTAGATCCAGGGTTTAACCTAGTATCAATTACTAAGCCTTATCTAATTGATCTCATGACTTCTAACAATCAAACGCCTAATGATTTAATTAACCAATTTGGAAGACAAGTTGGCGAATTAGGTTCAAAGGCTGTAGGCATACCAAAAAGAATTGACGAGAGTTTAGAGAGATTAGAACAGGGTGATTTACAACTTCAAATAAGAATGGGCGAATCTGACAGGCAATTTAAGAAAATGTTTACTGCTCAAAAATCATTAGGTCATTCCATTCTTATAGGAAGCTTAACAATAGCATCAGCTTTACTCGTGACTAATAACCAAAATAATTTTGCGATCTTACCTTTAATTTTTGCAGCGCCATTAAGTATTGATTGGATTAAATGTCAACTAAGCATGAGAAAGGGTTCACGAATAGAAAAGCTTAAGCAGTAATAATCTTATATATTTTTTGGACCTAACCCTAAATCACCTGCGAATCTAGCTTGATTTCCTAACTCTTCCTCAATCCTTAAGAGTCTATTATATTTAGCAATTCTTTCACTTCTGCTTAAAGAACCAGTTTTAATTTGACCAGATCTAGTTGCTACAGATAAATCAGCAATTGTTGTATCTTCAGTCTCGCCGCTTCTATGACTGATAACACTTGTAAAACCTGACCTTTTGGCTAAATCCATAGCTTCCAAAGTTTCAGTTAATGTTCCAATTTGATTTACCTTTATTAAAATTGAATTCGCAGATTTTTCTAATATTCCTTTTCTTAACCTTTCAGTATTTGTAACGAATAAATCATCACCCACCAACTGCACCTTATTACCAATTTCCTTATTTAACTCAGCCCAACCTTCCCAATCATCTTCTGCTAATCCATCTTCTATGGAAACTATTGGATAATTTGAAACTAGACTTGAAAGATAAGAAATCATTTGAGAGCTAGTTAAGTTTTTCCCTTCATATTTATACAAGCCGTCTTTATAAAATTCAGTGCTCGCAACATCCAATGCTAATGAGACTTGTTTCCCAGGAATAAATCCTGCTTTCTGAATAGCTTCTAAAAGCAAATCTCCTGCTGCTTCACTAGATGATAATTCTGGCGCAAAACCACCTTCATCTCCAACAGCGGTAGATAATCCTCTTTTTTCAAGCAAAGATTTGAGTGAATGAAATATTTCAGTACCCATTCTTAGTGATTCACTAAAAGTTTTTACTCCATGAGGTACGAGCATAAATTCTTGGCAATCAAGACCATTAGGCGCATGAGCTCCACCATTAATTACATTCATCAGTGGTACTGGCAGAAGATTAGATAAAGGATCTCCAAGATATCTATACAATGGAATATCCAAAGCATTTGAAGCAGCTCTAGCATTAGCTAGGCTCACTGCAAGAATTGAATTAGCTCCCAAACTAGATTTATTAGGAGTCCCATCAATTTCAATCATTAATTTATCAATAGTTGTTTGATCTAATGCTGATAATCCACATAAGGCAGGAGAAAGTGTCTCATGAATTTTATTAACAGCATTTA
>QCUB01000047.1 GCA_003210895.1 Prochlorococcus sp. AG-676-M04 | reverse complement strand
AATTCTCTCTAAAACTTCTTTACTTTGTAAATCAGGATCTATAAGAGAACTATTATAAGGATCATCTTTAACAACATCTATAGCTGGTAACAAGTCCGCAAGAGCTCTTATAGTTGTAGACTTACCAGTTCCTCTATCTCCCATAATCATTACTCCTCCAATTCTTGGATCTATAACATTTAATAAAAGAGCTAATTTCATTTCTTCTTGACCAATTACCGCCGTAAATGGAAAAACTCTTCTTTTTTTTGTAGTACTCACAGCTTTAGTTTTACTTTATTTTCATATGATCAATAGATGATACTTCAGATAATGTTATTAGTAAATATCCAAATCAAATTGAACATTTTGATCATATTTGAGTTTTTTAATATTAAAATTCATTTCTGATTCCAAATTATTATTTTTTAACTCAAATTTAATTACCGTAAACAAGCTAGTGAAGAAAATATTTAATCCTATAATTATAAATAAAGTTTTCAGTAAAACTAAAAGTAAAAATTTGCTTCGATATTTATTTAACAAGATTAATTTTAATGACCTTTTGAATTATTTAAAAACCAGTTAATTTGATGAACAATTCCTTTCAAAACATTCATCTCATGACTTGAAGTCTTTGCTCTTAAAACATATTTTTTAAACTTACTTATTTTTGAAAAAGAGGTATGTTTCAAAAGATATCCTGTTCTAATAAGCATTTCTTCTATTTCTATAAAAGATTCATAAATTTGTTTCGATGATGCAAGGTTAAAAACCTCTAAATTTTTCTTTAGATTACTTTTTGGAGATTTATTTAATTCATACAAAATAATTGAAACGGCATGAGATAGGTTTAAAGAAGGATAATTTTTAGAAGTTTTAATATTAAAAATTTTATTGGCAAAAAGTAATTCACTATTAGTTAAACCTCTATCCTCTCTTCCGAATAAAATTCCTACATTATTAATTTCTTTAAAAGAAGAAATCCATTGAGATATCTCATAAGGAGATTCACATTCGATTTCATTACTTAATTCAACTCTTCCACATGTAGCAAGGACTAAATCGCAATCAAATATTGCCTGCTCAATACTATTAAAAATTTTACAATTATCAATATATATTTGACCTTTTAAAGCCATTTTTTTAGATTCTAAAGAAAAAATATCACATTTAGGAGAAACAATCCTTAATTCATTTACATCAAAATTAGAACATAATCTTGCGATACTGCCAACATTTATAGGTCCATTTGGTTCGACCAAAATAACTTTTAAGTTTAGATCTTTTTTCTTCAAATTTTTTACAAGCTATGTAAATATGTTAATAAATTAGACATATTTTGAGGATCAATTTCAAAACTTGGCATAGGAGGAGTAAGACCCTCAATAACCTGTTTTATAATTTCTGTATCATTCAAACGCTGCGAGATTGAGTGTAAATCTGGTCCTACTAATCCTCTCGCCGTAATACCATGACAACCGACACAATTCATTTTAAAGAGAGTATCTCCTTCTTTAATTGACCCCCCAAGTTCAAGAGTTTTAAGAATATACGTATTATTCTCTTCTTGATTAAAAAAGAATAAAGCGCCGCATATTAATAAAATCGTAAATAAGATTAAAAACAGTTTCCAATATTTCATTTTCAATTTTTTTTCTGCTGCAGATGATGAAGATGTTGTCACAAAAAAATGTAGCTGTGTAACAATTGTGGATGAGAAATAAAAAAAATGCCAGAAAATGATTGAACCTCTATTATGTGGAATAGTTTTAGGATTAGTTCCAATAACACTTCTTGGATTATTTGTTAGCGCGTGGAATCAATACAGGAGAGGTTCAGGAATGTTAGATATGGATTAAAAAAGTCAGTTTAGATTGACCATAAGTTCTAACATCGTAAATATCCCACAAAATATTCATCTTAATATCCAAATCTAATGAATGCTCACAAATAACAATAGTTCCTTTCCTTATAAAATTACAATTAAATATTTGATTTAAAACCAACTCATGATAGCTCGCTCTATATGGGGGGTCTAAATATATAAAGTCAAATTTCATATTATTAAAAATAGATATATATCTTTCGTTATTGGGTTTAGTCCATATCAATACATCTTTGCAAATAACTTCAATATCATTTTTTCTATTTTTTATATTTTGTAATGAGTATAGATTTTTTAAACATATTTTTGAGTTGTTTTTATTTTTTTCAATTGCCACTATTTTTTTTGCACCATGATTATATGCCTCACATGATATAGCTCCTGTTCCACTAAATAAATCTAACCAATTAGAATTTTCCACTGTATTTTTCAAAATATTAAAAATAGCTTCTCTCACCATTAAAGTAGTTGGTCTAGTATCAATGTTATTTGGGCTCTCAAGCCTTTGTCCTCCTATTAACCTTAAATTTGTTTTCATTTTTCACATATTTTTATTGAATCCTCTTAATCCATCTACGTAAAAGTTTTTCTCCCGTTTTCCCAGATTTCTCAGGATGAAACTGGCAAGCAAGTAAATTATCTTGTTCTATTATTGCTGTTAACTTCGCAGAACCATAACTAACATTTGCAGCTATTAAATTAGAATTTGAGGGAACTGCATGATAAGAATGAACAAAATATACCCAATTATTTAATTCATCCTCTCTTAATAAAATATTTTTTCTTGTAGGAAGAAGTTCGCACCATCCGATATGGGGAATTCTTTGACCAGACAATTGAGGGATTTTTTTTATTTGGCCCTTAACTAATCCAAGTCCATTAATTGAGCCTTCATCACTTGATTCAAAAAGTAGTTGCAATCCAAGACAAATACCTAGAAATGATTTTCCACTATTAATCCAGTTTTTAATATCACTTATTAAATCTGTATTAACAAGATTATTAACGGCAGGATCAAATGATCCAACTCCAGGAAGTATTAATGCTTTACAGTCTTTTATTTGATGATTATTTTTAATTAAAATTATTTCTTCTTCAAGGCTTTCAATAGCTTTGCTTACGGAATGAATGTTTCCCATCCCATAATCTATTAATCCTATTTTAGACAATACCTTATTTTATAAGTGCTTAGAAAGTGTGCTTGATAAAGTTGCTTTTGGAACAGCTCCAACGACAGTATCAACTTTTTGACCACCTTTGAATATCATTAAAGTTGGTATACTTCTGATTCCATATTGACTTGCTACATTCGGGTTTTCATCAGTATTTAATTTAAATACTTTAATTTTACCCTCAAAGTCTTTAGAAATCTCCTCTACAACTGGTGCGACCATCCTGCAAGGGCCACACCATGGGGCCCAAAAATCAACTAAGACTGGCAGATCACTTTGCAAAACTTCTTTATCAAATGAAGAATCAGTTACGGCGGGAGCAGATGACATAATTTAGTTATTCCTTTTAGAAAATTTAGCAAGCTATACTTACAAGTGATGATTTCATTACAGATAAACACATATAAGTAACAAAATTTCTTAAAAAAGCCCGATAAATCGGGCGATTTAGTGTGTGAGGAGCATGGGGTTTCCCCCATAATTTAATAATAGCTCTTAAAGAGAAAACTTTTCCAATTAAATAGATAAAGATTTTATATTATTTACCCATTCCAAGCTGTTGAGCTTTTTGATATACTTTTCCCTCTGTTAAAAGTGATGGTGCAATTACAATCTCAACTTTTTGCATTTCTTTAATATTTTTAGCTCCAAGAGTACTCATTGATGTCCTAATAGCTCCAAGTAAATTATGTGTGCCATCATCAAGCAATGCAGGTCCTTTTATTATTCTTTCTAAAGAACCTGTAGAACCTACTTCAATTCTTGTACCTCTAGGCAAAACAGGGCTTGGTGTTGCCATCCCCCAATGAAATCCATTACCTGGGGCACTAGATGATTTAGCTATTGGAGAACCAATCATTACAGCATCAGCACCACAAGCAAGACATTTACAAATATCCCCTCCAGTAATAATTCCTCCATCCCCAATTATTGGTACATAACGACCAGTTTCTTCAAAAAAATCATCTCTTGCTGAGCTGCAGTCTGATATTGCTGTTGCCTGGGGGATCCCTATTCCTAATACCCCTCTAGAAGTACAAGCAGCGCCTGGTCCTATACCCACCATAAGACCTGCCACTCCTGCTTTCATAAGAAGTCCTGCGACTTCATAAGTCACACAATTACCTGCAATAACGGGAACTTTTAAAGATTCACAGAGACTTTTAATATTTAATGTTTCCTTACCATCCATACCTAGATGCTTAGTAGATACTACTGTCCCTTGAAGAAAAAATAAATCTATATTTGATTTCAATAGTGCTTCTTTAAATTTGATGGCAGCTTGTGGAGTTCCACTTAATGCAGCTATTCCTCCTTTTTCCTTAATATCGTTAATTCTTTTTATAATTAATTCTTCCTTTATGGGTTTACTGTATATTTTTTGCATCAAAGGAACAAATTCACTTTTCCCAACAGATGAGATTTGTCTAAGTATTTCTTTTGGATTCTCATATCTAGTCTGTATACCTTCCATATTAAGAACACCGAGAGCTCCTAATTTTGAAAGTTCTACAGCTGTATTTACATCTACAACGCTATCCATGGCACTGGCAATAATTGGAATCTCTCTTTCAATATTTCCAATCGACCAAGAAGGGTTAGTTAAATCGTAATCTAGGGTACTTTTCCCAGGCACTAAAGCTATTTCATCAATGCCATAAGCTCTCCTAACTTTTTTGTTTAAACCAATTTCGATATTCACGGATTTTTTAATTTGTTCTGATCAAATTAACAACTAAAGGTGTAATAAGCCAATAATTTTTTAAAAACAACAGGGTTTTTTTATTATTTGTGCACAAATGTGAGTATTTGAAAATTAATTTATTAGGTTTTTTACATTCATTCTTGTAATCAGCGATTATTATTGAATAAAGGTTTTTTATATGTCTGATACTGTTGATTCTAGTAATTCTGGTTTGAGTGAAAATAACGATCGTATTATTCAAACAGATTTAAGAAATGAAATGTCTCGCTCATATCTAGAGTATGCAATGAGCGTGATTGTTGGTCGAGCTCTTCCAGACGCAAGAGACGGATTAAAGCCAGTTCACAGAAGGATTCTCTACGCAATGTATGAGCTTGGTTTAACAAGTAGTAGGCCTTATAGAAAATGTGCAAGGGTTGTTGGAGAGGTTCTAGGAAAGTACCACCCTCACGGAGATACTGCTGTTTACGATGCATTAGTAAGGATGGCTCAGGATTTTTCTATGAGAATGCCACTAATTGATGGTCATGGAAACTTCGGTTCAGTAGATAACGATCCCCCTGCCGCGATGAGATATACAGAATCACGTCTTCAATCCCTAACAGATGAGAGTTTACTTGAGGACATTGAATCTGAAACTGTGGATTTTTCCGATAATTTTGATGGATCTCAACAAGAACCAACAGTTTTACCAGCAAGGATACCTCAACTACTCTTAAATGGGTCATCAGGGATTGCAGTAGGAATGGCTACTAATATTCCTCCACATAACTTAGGAGAATTAATTAATGGTCTTAAATCCATAATAAAAAACCCCTCAACAGAAGATAAAGAACTTTTTGAATTAATTAAAGGACCAGATTTTCCAACTGGAGGTCAGATATTAGGAAAAGATGGTATTAGAGAAACCTTCCAATCTGGGAGAGGGTCAATAACCATGAGAGGAGTTGCAGAAATTGAACAAATCAAATCTCCTGGAAGAGCAGAAAAAGATGCTGTAATAATTACTGAGCTCCCATTTCAAACTAATAAAGCAGCTCTGATAGAAAGAATCGCAGATCTAGTAAATGAGAAAAAGTTAGAGGGAATATCTGATATTAGAGATGAAAGTGATAGAGATGGAATGAGAATTGTTATTGAGCTTAAGAGAGATGCATATCCTCAAGTTGTTCTAAATAATTTATTTAAAGTAACACCTCTACAAAATAACTTTAGTGCAAATATTTTAGCCCTTGTTAATGGAGAACCGACAACTCTTTCTCTCAGGAAAATGCTAGATGTATTTCTAGAATTTAGAGTTGAAACAATCAAAAGAAGAACAAGTTTCTTATTGAATAAAGCAGAGGAGAGAGATCACATCATCAAAGGACTTCTTTTAGCCCTTAATGTTATGGACAATATTATATCTTTAATAAGATCAGCAAAAGATACAAATTCAGCAAGAGAACAACTGCAGAATGATCATGAATTATCTGTTATTCAAGCAGATGCAATTTTACAAATGCAATTAAGAAGATTAACAGCTTTAGAGGCAGATAAAATTAAAGCGGAACATGATGATCTAACAAGAAAAATTACAGATTACAAAAATATATTGAATGATAAGGATCGAATAAATGCAATTATTCTTGAAGAGCTTAATAAAATTGATGAAAGATTTTCATCTCCAAGAAAAACCGAAATTCTCAACTTAGGTGGAGGTCTAGATGATATTGACTTAATAGCCAACGAAAGATCGGTTGTTTTGTTAACTACAGCGGGATATTTAAAAAGAATGCCCGTTAGCGAATTTGAATCTACAAGCAGGGGGTCTAGAGGTAAAGCCGGAACAAAAAATCAACAAGATGATGAAGTTAAATTATTTATAAGCTGCAATGATCATGATACTCTTTTACTTTTCAGTGAGAGAGGTGTAGCTTATGCACTTCCAGCTTATCGAGTACCCATGAGTAGTAGAACAGCAAAGGGGACTCCATCTGTTCAACTCCTGCCAATTCCTAGAGAGGAACAAATCACTTCTCTTGTTTCAGTAGATTCCTTCGATAACGAGTCTTATTTATTAATGCTAACTAAAGCTGGATTTATAAAAAGGACTCCATTATCAGCTTTTTCAAAAATACGTTCAAATGGATTAATAGGAATAAACCTAGAAGATGGAGATGCTCTAACCTGGGTAAGATTATCAACTGAAGGAGATAGTGTCTTAATTGGGTCAAGAAATGGAATGACAATTCATTTCAGGTTAGATATTAATGAATTAAGACCTCTTGGAAGGACTGCTAGAGGTGTTAAATCAATGAACTTAAAGAATGGAGATAAACTTGTTTCCATGGATGTTTTAACTTCTGACCTCGTTGATCAATTAGCAAATCTTGATGAGGAAGATACTGAGAATGAGGAAGATCTTGAAAGTAACTCTTCCAATGGACCTTGGGTTCTAGTAGCAAGTGCTTTTGGTCTTGGGAAAAGAGTTCCAGTAACAAAATTTAGATTACAAAAACGAGCGGGAATGGGTCTAAGAGCTATAAAATTCAGAATAAAAGATGATTCTCTTATCGGACTTAAAGTTCTTGGAGAAGGAGAAGAATTACTTTTAGTTACCGAAAGAGGAGTAATCGTAAGAACTAATGCCGATAAAATTTCTCAACAATCAAGAGCTGCTACGGGTGTAAAATTACAACGACTAGATGAGGGCGATCATTTATCCGAGGTTGTGTTAGTTCCTCATGAACAAATTGATGAAGAAGATCAATTAATTTCCAAAGAAGAAGAAACCTAACAAGTCTGGAGTTTAGAAAGTTCTTATGAAAGTACTAGATATTTTAATTTTAGGATCAGGTCCTGCGGCATTATGTTTAGCAGCAGAATTAGCTAAACAAAATCTTAATATTAAAGGCATATCCACTAAATCTCCTTATGAAAAGTGGGAGAATACTTATGGAATTTGGGCATCAGAATTAGAAGAATTAGGTTTAGAATCTTTGTTATCTCATAGATGGTCAAAAACTGTTAGTTATTTTGGAGATGGAATAAATAACAAAGGGAATACTCCAACAAAGCATTTTTATGATTATGGTTTAATAAATCAAGAAGCTTTTCAGAATGAACTCTTGAAGACATGCAAAGGTATTCAATGGCTAAATGAAACTGCAAAATCAATTAAATCAGATAATAAAATTTCTGAAGTAATTTGTTTATCAGGATTAAAACTTAAAGCAAGATTAGTAATTGATGCAAGTGGACACAATAGTAGGTTTATTAAAAGACCACTTTTAAAAGAAGTTGCCAAGCAAGCTGCTTATGGGATAGTTGGAAAATTTTCTACTCCTCCTGTAAATAAAGATCAATTTGTTTTAATGGATTTTCGATCTGACCATTTAAAAGATGAAGAATTGTTATCACC
>QCUB01000046.1 GCA_003210895.1 Prochlorococcus sp. AG-676-M04 | reverse complement strand
CCATCTCCAGCAAATGGTGGAGTATCAACTTCGACTACAGTTTGATCTTCAAGTTCTATTAAAACAGAAGCACCAGACAATGCTTCTTCGGGAGTTAGTTCAATAATAGTTTCAATATCTTGAAAAAGTTTTACTGGAGGTGGTTCTTCAGGTGATTTTGCAGGGAAATCATAATTATTAAAATCTGCATGGTTTCTTTTTAAATATTGTTCTTCATCTTCTTGAAAATCTGTAGATATATCATCATAATTATTATTATTTAAATCAGATTCGTATTCAAATCCAAATAAGGAATTGAGATAATCTTGATATTCAGGGAAGCCAGTTTTATAATTTTTAACTTTGTATTCATCACTAGTGTTATCATTGGATTTTCCACTTTTAACAGGATCACGCAAAAATTCGTAGGCTTCATTTATTAATTTAAATCTATCTTCAGCATTAATATCATTTTTATTTAAATCAGGATGCCACTTTCTTGCTTCCCTTCGAAAAGCCTTTTTAAGTTCGATCTCGTCATATTCGTAGGATAAACCTAAAATTGACAAATAGTCATTTTTAGAGGAAGTAGTCATTGTCCCATGGATCATCGTCCCTAGAAGTACCATACCTCGAATTTCTATAATTACTATTAATTTGATTGTCCCAAGGATCATCATCCCAATAATCATCTGAGAATAATTCATCTTTCAAAGAACCAAATGTATTTTTAATTCCTTGTAAGGGACTATTATCAGTTTTTTTCTCAGAGGCAAATTTTCTATTTAAGCCAAAAAGAGCTTCTTGCAAAGAGCTGACAGAAATTTCTAATTCTTGAGGATCATTATCATCTAAAAATTCTTCAACATCTTGAATTGCAAGTTCTACTGCCCTCTGTTGTCGTTCTGCACCATATGGACCGAACTCTAAAGAGGCATCCCTTAATCTTCGCTCTGCCTGAGCGATAAGAGTGAGAGCATTATTTTTCCTATCTATTACTGATCTTTTCATCCTATCTTCTGTGGCTTTTGATTTTGCCTCAGCGATCATCATATTAATTTCTTGCTCATTTAAATTCGAACCTCCGGAAATACTTACAGTTTGCTTTCTCCCTGTCGTTCTATCAGTAGCACTAACTTCAAGTAAACCATTTGCATCAATATCGAAAGCTACTTGAACTTGTGGAATACCTCTAGGTGCTGGAGGTATTCCTGATAATCGAAATTTGCCTAATGATTTATTCTCTGATGCTAAAGGTCTCTCTCCTTGTCTTACTTGTACAATAACCGATGATTGATTAGATTCGGATGTACTAAAAACATCTGATTGTCTTACAGGAATAGGAGTATTACGTGGTATAAGAACCTTCATGAGTCCACCTATGGTTTCTAACCCTAAGGATAAGGGAGTTACATCATTTAAAAGTAAATCACGTAAATCACCGCTAATAATGCCAGATTGTATTGCAGCACCAATAGCAACAACCTCATCAGGGTTTACAGATTGACAAGGTTCATTAGGTACAAGGGTTTTTACTAGTTGTTGAACCATAGGTATACGAGTACTTCCTCCCACAAGTACAACTTCATCTATTTCTTCAGCATCCCAACCAGAATCTTCTAAAGCGATTTGAACAGGTTCTAGTAATCTATCTAAAAGATCATCTGAAAGTGATTCAAATAATTTCCTATCTATTTCCGCTTCAATATGTAATGGACCATCGTCAGAAGTAGTAATAAAAGGTAAAGAAATTTTAGTTTTTTGTAAACCTGAAAGTTCACATTTTGCCTTCTCAGCTGCTTCGGTAAGTCTTTGAAGAGCTTGTCTATCACGTCTTAAATCAATTTTATGTTTTTTCAGGAAACCTTCAGCAAGCCAATCAACTATTTTTGAATCAAAATTATTACCTCCAAGTTGAGTGTCTCCACATGTAGCTTTTACATCAAAAACGCCATTAGATATTCTTAACAAGGAGACATCAAAAGTACCTCCACCTAAATCAAAAACCAAAACATTATTAGAAGAACTTTTTTCAAAACCATATGCTAAGGCTGCTGCAGTTGGCTCATTTAAAATTCTATCAACTTTTATCCCAGCTAATAATGCAGAATCTTTTGTAGCTTGTCTTTGTGACTCATTAAAGTATGCAGGAACAGTAATAACTGCGGAATCAATAGAATCACTTAAATAGGTTTCAGCATCATTAATTAATTTTCTTATTATTGAACTTATTAACTCTTCTGGGGCATATTCACGTTCAGTAAATGGGCTCAATATTCTTACACTGCCACTATCGTTAGATTTAACGTTGTAGGGAACCGAAATACTTGTTTCATCAAGTTCGTCCCATTCTCGTCCAATAAATCTTTTTAAGTTATAAAAAGTATTTTTTGGGTTTAAAACAAGTTGTCTTCGTGCTTGATCACCAATAACGATTTCAGAATTTTTAGTAAAACCTACTATTGAGGGTGTAGTTCTTGTGCCCTCAGAATTTGCTATTACAATGGGGCGACCAGCTTCTATAACCCCTACAACGGAGTTTGTAGTACCTAAATCAATTCCAACTATTTGCCCCATAGTATTTCTTGATTAATTAAAAGTTATCCTTAACCAATAATTTAATCAATTTAATTTTCTCTGATATGTACATATAATAATAAAAATCTAATAATTTCAACATTATTTAAATAATTAAACTCATTTTTATTCGTAATCAACTACTTTTTAATAATTTATATTTTTTAATTGATCTGAATAAGTAAAATATAGTTGATTGTTTATATTTTAATCCATTAAAATAATACGGAGAGAGAGGGATTCGAACCCTCGATAAAGTTGCCCTTATACAGCATTTCCAGTGCTGCGCCTTCAACCACTCGGCCACCTCTCCTTAAATCAATATTTTACCCTTTTGATATCCCATTATTCAGGAAAGTTACTTGAACAAGAGTTATAAAGTCATCATAAGAAATAAAGAAACTGGTGAGACTTACCAAGAATACGTTAATAGTAATGAATATATTCTTAAAGAGTTTGAAAAAAAAGGGTTTAAGCTACCTTTTTCGTGTCGAAATGGATGCTGTACAAGTTGTGCCGTAAAAATTATTTCTGGGAAGCTCGAGCAACCAGAAGCAATGGGAGTATCTCAAGCATTAAGAGATAAAGGTTTTGCACTTCTTTGTGTTGCAAAAGCAGTAGAAGATCTGGAAGTTGAGACTACGTATTATGATGAGGTGTATGATTTACAATTTGGTCAATTTTTTGGTAAGGGTAATACGAGAAAAGCTGCCCCTTGGGAATTAGAGGAAGATTAATTATTATGTTTGAAGATCAAAATTTAATAGAAATAAATGCAGAAATTGATTTAACAAACCTTACAAAAATAGCAAAAGAATGTGCTCTCATTGGAAATGAAATTCTTATTAAAAATTATAATAAAATCCAAACAATAAATTCAAAAGGAAGAAAAGGCGATTTAGTTACAAACGTGGATTTAGAAGTTGAAGAAAAAATCAAGAATTATTTATCTTTCAAAACACCAGATATTTCTATTCATGCCGAAGAATCAGGAAAATTAATCAAATCCTCAGAATTAACATGGTGTATAGACCCATTAGATGGAACTACAAACTATTCTCACGGATATCCTTTCTTTGGGACTTCAATAGGTCTTATTTATAAAAATAACCCTATATTAGGCTCCATATCAGTTCCTTATTTAAGCGAACTTTATTCTGCATGTATTGGGAAAGGCTCATACTGCAATGATAAAAAAATAATGGTATCAGATACTAATACTCTTACCGATAGTCTTCTTGTAACAGGTTTTTCATATGATAGGTTTGATACTGAGGATAATAATTATGCAGAATTTTGTTATCTAACACATAAAACTAGAGGAGTAAGGAGAGGAGGTGCAGCGGCCGTTGATTTAGCATTTGTAGCCTCAGGAAAAGTAGATGGTTATTGGGAAAGAGGCTTAGAAATATGGGATCTAGCTGCTGGTGCTATTATTGTTAAGGAAGCCGGTGGTACCGTTTCTGATTACCCTAACGGTGAATTTAATCTTAGCACTGGAAGAATTTTGGCTTGCAGTCCTAGACTAGAAGAAGAGCTTAAATTGGAATTAAGTAAAGTCACTCCTCTGAATAGACAACTTTACACTTAAAAATTGAAATTATCGTTTTAAAATGAGTGATATTAAAGAATTTAATTTAATAGATGTAAGGAATAATTCCTCAATTGTTAATGATTTAAACAATGTATATAAGTTGTGGGGTTATGAAGAAGTATCACCTTCCTTTATTAATAGTCTTGAGACAATAAAAGGTAGAGAAGTAATTGATGAAGACGAACTTATTGGAATAGTAAGTAATAATTCATTATGTTTAAGACCAGAAATGACAACTTCAATAGTTAAATTAACATCCACAAGATTATTAAATAAAAAGAGACCAATAAGACTTTATAATAGTGGCATTGTATTTAACAAAAAACGAAGTTATAAAAATACTTTTAAATTTCAAGAAAGTTTTCAAAGCGGGATAGAACTTATTAGTTATGACACTCAATTCCCTGAGATTGAAGTTATAAATATATTATTTGATGCAATTGATAATATCAATTTAATAGATAATTGTAATCTAACCCTTCTTGTTAGCACAACGAAAATAATGGATTTAATATTACTAAGTTACAAAAATAATAATTATGAAGAGGTTAAGAAATGCATGGTAAATTTAGATCAAGAATCATTAAATAGATTAAATATTGATAATAATGATAAAGCAATATTGAAGGAATTATTATTTACAAGAGGACAACCTGAAAACATACTTAAAAAGCTTAAAAATATTTATGGTAATAATAATGTAATTGAAGAACTTGAATGCTTATTTAATACTTTATCTAAAATTTCAATTAAATATAATATAAAAATACAACTTGATCCAACTTATCAACCACATCTTAATTTATATGAAGGTATAGTGTTTCAACTTATTTGCGATAATAATAATATTAAAACCATAATTGCAAAAGGTGGTAGGTATGACGAATTAGTAAGATATTTTAATCCGAATGAAAAGATAATTAATGGAATTGGATTTACAATTTCTATAGATAACTTAAGAGATTTAATTGTTGAAAAATCACAAACTAAAAAGAAAGTGTTATTGTTGTTTAAAGACTCTTATTTGTTAGATAAAGGTATAAATGAGCAAAAAGCATTACAAAAAAAAGGGATAATTACAATATTATATTTAAATCCATGTAATGAAAATTCAAAAGCCACTAATCTTATGAAAGAACATAATTGCACTGAAATACAATGGATTAAATAATCTTTCTTTCTAGAATTTTAATAAATAATTGCAATTTGTAAAACCATCAACTTTATAGATTTTTAGTACGGACAATACTCCTAATTAAACTTGATTAACCTTAAAATAGGAAATAAAATTTATTAGATTAAAAAATTTAAAAATGGAAAAAGGCGAAATTAGAATAAATACCGAAAATATTTTTCCGATAATAAAGAAAGCTGTATATTCTGATCACGAAATTTTTTTAAGAGAACTTGTTAGTAATGCTGTAGATGCTATTAGTAAAAGAAGAATGGCCTCAATGGCCGGAGATTGTGAAAACTGTGAGGAACCTCAAGTAAAAATAACTATTGATAGGGAAAAAAATATCTTAAAAATTTCTGATAATGGTATTGGAATGAATGATGAAGAAATTAAAAAATATATAAATCAAGTAGCATTTTCTAGTGCAGAAGAGTTTTTAACGAAATATAAAAAGGATAATGACGAATTTATAGGACATTTTGGATTGGGTTTTTATTCTAGTTTTATGGTTGCAGATAAAGTCAATATTTTAACTAAATCAGCCATAGGTGATAGTAAAACATTTAATTGGTCATGTGATGGCTCACCTAATTTTACATTAAAAGAATCTGAAAGAGATTCAATCGGAACAGATGTAATCCTTCATTTAATGGATGAAGAGAAGGAATTTATAGAACCAGAGAGAATTAAATCTCTTATTAAAAAATATTGCGATTTTATGCCCGTAGATGTGCTATTAGAGGGTGAAAAAATTAATAAGAAAAATCCTCCATGGAGAAAACAACCTAATGAATTAAAGGATGAAGATTATATTGAGCTATATAAATATCTATATCCGTTTCAAGGCGATCCTCTTTTATGGATACATTTAAATACAGATTATCCATACGACATACAAGGTATATTATATTTTCCAAAACTAACTGGAAGAGCCGATTGGGAGAAAGGTGAAATTAAATTATTTTGCAATCAAGTATTCGTAAGCGATTCAATTAAAGAAATTGTACCTAAATATCTATTACCTTTAAGAGGGGTAATTGACTCTACAGATATACCATTAAACGTGAGTAGAAGTGCCTTGCAAACTGATAGGAAAGTCAGATCAATATCATCATTCATTTCCAAAAAAATTGCTAATAAATTAAAGGACTTACTTAAAAATTCTCCAGAATTTTATACAGAAATATGGGAGTCAATTTCTGCCTTCATTAAGATTGGTGCCATCGAGGACGAAAAGTTTGCTGATCTTGTAGAAAATAGTATTATTTTTGAGACTATTATAAATTCAGATAAAGACGTAAAAAAATATCTTGAGGATAAAACTTTAATAAAAACAAATGATAAGTTTTACACAACATTATCTAACTATAAAGATAGAAATAAAATAGTTGATTCCAAAAAAATTATTTACTGTTCTGATTTAATTGGTCAATCTAGTGCTTTGAATATTTGCTTATCTGACAACAAGGAAGTAATCAAATCTGATCCCTTAATAGATGCTCAATTTCTACCATGGATTGAAAGTAAGAATGAAAATTATCAATTTCAGAGAGTTGATTCAGAAATAAATGAACTTGAAGATAAAGAATCAAAAGAAATAGTTGATAAAGATGGCAAATCAAGCACAGATAATCTAAAGGATATTATTTCAAAAGCATTAAATAACGAGAAAGTAACAGTAAAAGTTCAATCTCTAAAAAGTAAAGATGCTCCTCCAGCAATGATATTGTTACCTGAACAAATGAGAAGAATAAATGATATGGGGGCGTATATGGAACAAAAAATGCCGGGGTTACCTGAATATCACGTCCTTTTGATTAATAAAGAACATCCACTTATTTCTGGATTAAATAAAATAACTGGTAATAAAATTATTCTTGATAAAAAAGATCCAGTTGAAAATCCACTAGCATCAAAAATTGCTAATCATGTTTATAACATGGCGAAATTAAGTGTAGGAGGATTAGATCAAGAGCAAATTATAAATTTGCAAAATAATAATGCCGATTTGATTTCAGATTTACTTAAATCATCAACATGAGTTGTGTTAAAGTTAATCAATATATTAACTAAATAAGATGTCTAGGGTTTGTGAGCTTACAGGTTCAAAAGCTAATAATGGAATGGCTGTAAGTCATTCTCATATTCGTACAAAAAAATTACAACAAGTAAATCTACAAAAAAGGAGACTTTGGTGGCAAGAAGGTAAAAAGTGGATAAACATAAAAATAAGTACAAAGGCATTAAAATCAATACAAAAAGTGGGTTTAGACAAGTTTGCTAAAACCAATGGAGTAGATCTAAATAAATTCTGAACTTGATGAAGAGTTTATTTGGCCTTTTTGTAATACTAATATTTTTATTTTTTAATTTTAAATCTGTTATTGCTTTTGATTATGCTCCTGAGATTGGAGATTTAGCCCCTAGTTTCCATTTGCAAGGTATAAACAATAATTATAAATCAAAAAAAATATGGGACTCTGATGAATTAAAAGGTAAATGGGTTGTTTTATATTTTTATCCTAAGGACTTTACTGCTGGTTGTACCTTGGAAGCTAAAGGTTTTTCTCAATTAAAAAATGATTTTTCTAAATACAATGCTGAAATAATAGGAATAAGTGCTGATAATCAAGATACACATGAAAGTTTTTGTAGTGAAAAATCAATAAATTACACCTTATTATCTGACCCTAATGGGACAGTTAGTGAAAAATATGGTTCTTGGATTCCACCTTTTTCTGATAGAAATACTTTTTTGATATCACCAGAAGGTGAAATAAAATATAGATGGATCAGTGTATTACCTATAAATCATGCAAAGGAAGTTCTAAATGTACTAAAGAAAAACATATAAATATTTTGCACGAACTTTCATTTGGAACATGGTTAATTCATATCAGCTCTGTAATAGAGTGGATTTATGCCATATTTATAATAAATAAAATAAGTAACTATAAAAAATTAGGCATCTATTATTGGTTGAGTGTTGCAATGATTCCTAATTTAATTGGAGCTATGTGTGCAATAACATGGCATATCTTCGATAATCAAACAGCTTTATATGGTTTGGTTACACTTCAAGGAATATTCACTTTTATCGGAAACTCA
>QCUB01000045.1 GCA_003210895.1 Prochlorococcus sp. AG-676-M04 | reverse complement strand
AATATTTGGGAAAAATATAGTGATCCACATAAAAAACTAGCAATGGAGCAAATTAACCCATATCTAAAGTGTCCTACAAAAACATTACTAGAAAAACTTAACTTTCCGAACCATATTCCACATAAAACCAAACCGGGAATTTGTGTAAAACTACTATCAGGACTAATTGAATCTATAATCAGTCCTAAAAATAAACCAACTATTAAACCTTCAATTGATCCATGGATCATAGACCAAGGCAATAACCAAAATAAAGGCCAATAAGGTTGAACTCCCAAAAATTCCAACCAATTAGGGTCCCAAAAATAAACTATTGGTATAAATAAAAAGGAAATTAAAGATAAATTTTTTTTTAAATATTTTTCCATTTAAATTTGAACTTTTAAGATTTCTACCCAATCTATTGCTTGGGGTTTTCCTAAAAGCAAAATATTTGCAGTTTTTTTTGCTAGTACTCCTTCATCAATAGATTGAATAATACCAATAGGAATGTTTGGAGGTAATAAAGTGCTTGCTGGGGAGGACAAAACAAAATCTCCCACTTTAATATCGACATCCTTACTATAAAAAATTATTTTTGGATAATCATTTCCTGAACCAACTAATAAACCATGACTTTGAATCCGTTCAACCCAAACACCAACTTTACTTTCAGGAGAAGTTAATAATCTTACTGTCGAGGTAAATAAAGAAGTATTATTTATTCTTCCTAATAAGCCTCCTGGACCAACAACAAAACTTCCAACTTCTACTCCGTCTTTTACCCCTTTATTTAATATGATTTGCCTCCAAAAACCGCCAGTTTTTCTAGAAATAACTGTCGCTGAAATACTTTCTGAATCAGACAATCTTTGAAGAGCTAAAATTTCGCGTAATCTTTTATTATCTTTCTCTAGCTGTTTTAACCTTATTAAATACTCTTGTTCAACACTTTTAGCTAAAACTTCTCTTTGAAATTGCCCTGGCCAAAAAGGTTTTGATACTAAATAGTAAAAATCTTTATATAGGGATCCTTTTGAAATCCTTACAAAAAACAAAAACAATAGAAATATAAATAACCACCAATTTTTCTTTTTATGCCACCAACGATTAGTTGATATTCGTCGAATATCTACCATTCAATTAATCTCTAATCGCGTTCCTTATAAAATCAGGTGTATCAACAACTCTTTTTAGTTTTTTAAAATCATCTAAGACCACTCCACAACCGTTAACAACACACAGTAATGGGTTTTCTGCTATGTGCGTAAAAATTCCAGTTTCATGGCTAAGTAAATCACTTATCCCTCTTACAAGAGCTCCGCCTCCTGCGAGCATAATACCCCTATCTACTATGTCAGCAGCTAGTTCAGGAGGAGTTCGCTCTAAGGTTCTTTTTACTGCCTCAACAATTTGATTAAGCGGATCAGACATAGCCTCTCTAATTTCACCAGAGGTTAAGGTAATTGATCTTGGTAAGCCAGATAAAAGGTGCAATCCTCTAACTTCTAGAGAGGTCGCATCGAACTCATCATCTGGGAATGCTGATCCTATTTTTATTTTAATATCTTCTGCAGTTCTCTCTCCGACGACTAAGTTATGTACTTTTTTGAGGTAAATTGCGATTGATTCGTTAAGTTCATCACCTGCTATCCTTACAGATTCACTTAAAACCGTTCCACCCAAACTTAAAACTGCTACTTCAGTAGTTCCGCCCCCAATGTCAACTATCATTGTTCCAATTGGTTCAGTTACTGGTAATGATGCACCGATCGCAGCGGCTACTGGCTCATCAATCAAATGTACCTCCCTAGCTCCAGCTAATCCAGCTTCTCTAACTGCTCTGCGCTCGACACTAGTAACTCCACTAGGAATACCAATAACTATTCTTGGAGCTAGAATACCCCTCCCCTCATTACATTTTTGAATAAAAGTTTTTATCATTTGTTCCGCCGCATCAAAATCAGCGATTACTCCATCCCTTAATGGTCTTACAGCTCTTATATTTCCTGGAGTTCTTCCAAGCATTAATTTTGCTTCTTCCCCAACTGCCAAAGGTACTCCCTCTTCTAGATCCATAGCTACTACTGAAGGTTCCTGTAAAACCACACCTTTTCCTGATACATGAATAAGAGTATTAGCAGTACCTAAATCAATACCAATATCCCTAGAAAATTTAAATCTGTTAAAAATCACAATAAGAAATCTATTATGTAAATAATATATCTATTTTGTCTATACCTCTCAACATTCTATTATTTAGTTATGAATAGCACGCAAAACTTTAAGCAAAAACAAAATTAATGAGTAACATGAATTAAAAACATTATGGAAATTAACACTATAAATTTAGTTGGCAGAGCAGGAAGAGAACCTGATGTTAGATATTTTGAATCAGGGAGTACAGTAGCCAATTTTACCTTAGCAGTAAATAGAATAAGTAGAGGTGACGAACCTGACTGGTTTAATTTAGAAATATGGGGAAAACAAGCGCAAATAGCTGCTGACTATGTTAAAAAAGGTTCTTTAGTAGGTATTACAGGAAGTTTTAAAATAGATAGTTGGAAGGATAAGAATACTGGTGAAGATAGATTTAAACCAGTTGTAAGAGTAGATAGATTAAATTTACTCAGTTCTAGGAAAGAAACAGAAAATAATACTTTTTCAAATGACAATAACTCCTCAGATATTCCTTTTTAAGATATATTTCTCTTATAAAGTCTCATAAAAAACTTTATAAAAAAATAAATGATAATCAGAATTAAAATAGGCTTCACAATAAACTTAATTTGATCTAGATAAGTTTTAATCATTTGATAATTTTCACCAAATAAATATCCTGCATATGTTAATAATGCAACCCATATTAAGCTTCCTAAAGTTGTCCAAACTAAAAATTTTCTAAATGGCATCAGCTCCATACCAGCAGGAACTGAAATTAATGTTCTTATACCAGGAACTAATCTGCCCCAAAAAACTAATGAAACTCCATATTTATCAAACCACTGTTTACTTTTAGCAAGATCATTAGAAGATATTCCTACATATTTTCCTCTTTTATCTAAAAATTTTGAAAGTCTTTTTTCATTTACTATTCTACCCAAATAATACCAAGGCAGAGATCCTATAATAGTTCCTAATAGACCCCAAAAAACAAGAAAAAAGGGATTTAGTTTTTGTTGATAGACAAAGAATCCACCCAAAGGCATAATTATTTCAGATGGGATTGGCGGAATGATATTCTCAAGAAACATAGCCAAACAAATTGTAAGGTAAGCAATTGTTGAATTCGTTTCAACAGCCTTAGTTATATATTCGGGAATTGAATTGAGTATATTTATAAAAATTAAACTCAAACTTAATATCTATATAGTTCTGGTTTATAAGGACCTTCAACAGAGACATTTATATAATCTGCCTGTTCTTTAGTTAGTTTTGTTAATTTTGCCCCAATTTTTTCTAGATGTAACCTCGCAACCATTTCGTCTAAATGTTTAGGTAGTACATAAACTTCTTTAGAGTATTCATCTGATTTATTAAAAAGTTCTATCTGAGCTAGGACTTGATTAGTAAATGAATTACTCATCACAAAACTTGGATGACCTGTTGCACAACCTAAATTAACAAGTCTGCCTTCTGCTAAAAGAATAATCTTATTCCCACTTGGCAAAGTAATATGATCTACTTGTGGCTTTATGTTTTCCCATGCATAATCTTTCAATGAAGCTACATCAATTTCATTATCAAAATGCCCAATGTTACAAACTATCGCTTCATCTTTCATTCTAACTAGATTTTCATTTGTAATTACTTGAAAATTACCAGTAGCAGTAACAAAAATATCTATATCTTCAACGACATCATTTAATGTAACGACGCTAAAACCCTCCATGGCTGCTTGAAGAGCACATATTGGATCAACTTCAGCAATTTTAACTATTGCACCAAGTCCTCTTAATGATTGTGCAGATCCTTTACCAACATCGCCAAAGCCCATTACTAATGCAACCTTTCCTGCAATCATTACATCTGTAGCACGCTTAATACTATCCACCAAAGATTCTCTACAACCATATAAATTATCAAATTTACTTTTAGTAACTGAATCATTAACGTTGATAGCTGGGAAAGGTAAAGCGTTTTGTTTTTGCAATTGATAAAGTCTTGCAACTCCTGTTGTGGTTTCCTCAGTAACACCAATAATTTTAGTTTTAATACGAGAGTAAAAATTGTTATCTTCTTTTAATTTAGTCTTTATAGAATTAAATAAAGCTATTTCCTCTTCATTGCCAGGATTATTTAAAACGGACAAATCTTTTTCTGCCTTACTACCCAGTATAAGTAAACCTGTTGCATCTCCTCCATCGTCAAGAATCATATTAGGAGAGTCTGTGCCCCAATCTAAAATGTAGTGAGTGTATTGCCAATATTCATCAAGACTTTCACCTTTTTTTGCATAGACAGATATACCTTGCTCAGCTATCGCTGCAGCTGCATGATCTTGGGTTGAAAAGATATTGCAAGAAGCCCATTTCACTTGTGCACCCAAATCAACCAAGGTTTCAATTAAAACTGCAGTTTGAATTGTCATATGCAAACTACCTGCTATTTTTGCGCCCTTAAGAGGCTTATCAGAATGATATTTGTCTCTGAGTGCCATCAATCCTGGCATTTCAGTTTCTGCGATTTTGATCTCTTTACGGCCGAAATCAGACAAAGAAATATCTGAAATAACGTAATTAGGTATGGATGTTTCAATCGAATTAGCAATAACCATTTCTAAAAATTTTCTAATACCCTAAACTATAAATGATTTTTTCGTAATTTTGTGTTTGTTGGGAATTTAACAGAAACTATTAAATTAGGAAATAAATTCGCTAAAGGATTAAATCCCAAATCAATTGTTTTATTACAAGGTCCTATTGGAGCAGGGAAGACTTCATTCGTCCAAGGTATTGCAGAGGGCCTTGGAATTTCAGAGGATATTACAAGTCCAACATTTGCCTTATCGCATCATTATAGTTCCGGAATAATTCCATTAATTCACATAGATTTATACAGGATAGAAGATAGTTTAATGGCAAAAGAATTCTTGTCAGCCGAAGAAGAAGAGGCCAATCAAAATAAAGCCATTATGGTAATTGAATGGCCAGAATTAATACAGACCACTTTGAATAATTTCTGGAAAATAGAAATTAGTTATGCTAAAAATTTTGGGAGAAATTATAAAATCTGGGATCCAAAAAACTCATTAACTTTTGAATAATCTGGTTGTTGTTCAATAGCACCTTCCCCAAGACAAGTTAGTAATCCACAAACACTTGCAAACTTAACACAATTTTCTATTTCTGATTCACATGAAGGATAATCAAAAGAAATTAATTGTGAGATTAATCCAGCTAAAAAAGCATCGCCGGCGCCTGTTGTATCGACAATTTTGTATGAATTAATTACTTCAGTGGTTCCTTGTACACCATTTATAAACCATGAAATAGGATTTGGTCCATCAGTGATTACTACATCAGGTTGATTTATGATTGCTTGAGATATTTGAAGAGGATTTTCGTTCTCAAAAAATAAAATTGCTTCCTCCTTGGCCAACTTTAAAAAATGTGCATGGTTCAAAAATTTTTTAATTAAATCCACTCTCTCCTTTTTAGTAGTTTCTGATGAATAATTCGCATTATCCCAAAACACCTCTCTCCAGTTCAAATCAATTATTATTTTCACATCAAACTTATTAGCCATTTTTAATAGATAATGAATAGACTCAGCTGATATTAAAGACGATAATATAATTGTTCCACAAACAAAATATTTTGTTTTTAAAAAGAGTGTCTCCAAACTATTAATATCTTTTTCAATTACATTTTTATCAAGAGCCTCGTCAGCAAAAACAGTATTTAAACTTGTATCAAAACCAGAAAAACATCTATCTCCAGAATTATCTCTATTTACTAAAACTATACGAGTAGGGAGATTATTATCCAATTGCAAAAAATTTGTATTTACTTCTAATTCTTCAAAGTGTTTAATAAATTGTTTACCAAATTCATCACTTCCTAAACGTCCAATAAAAGCTGAATCTACCTTTAATTTTCTCAAAGCACAAACAACATTGGCAGGTGCACCTCCCAAAAAATCTGTAAAATTTTTATCCGATTTATTCTTGATTCTATCTATTAAAGCCTCTCCGACACAAACAACATTTGTTTTTTTCATGTACTAAAAAATCTTTCTAAACATAGAATAATTAATTAAAAACGAATATTTTTTTTTTGAATTAAAGTTTAATTAATAATTTTTTGTTTCTAATGTCTTTTAAAAAATCTGAAAATTGGGAATGGAAAGATTGGAAAATATCTTGGTCTTCATCAAAATCATCATCAAATAATAGCGATTTAAATATTTTATTAATTCATGGGTTTGGAGCATCAAAAAGACATTGGAGACATAATCAAGATTTTCTAGGAAATATTTGTAATTGCTATTCAATTGACTTATTAGGATTTGGAGAAAGCAGTCAACCAAGTGCATTATTAGATTACGAAACTTACAAAAAAACTTCTGTTAAATATTCCTTTGACTTATGGGGCAGTCAGATAGCTGCATTTACTAATGAGATTATTCAATCTCCTGTTTATCTAGTAGGCAACTCAATAGGTGGAGTTGTCGCATTAAAAGCTGCTGAAATTCTACAAGAAAATTGTAATGGCCTTACTCTAATTGACTGCGCACAAAGAACAATGGATGATAAAAGACTCAAAAGAAGTGATATTTTAATGAACTTTTTACGTCCAGTTATTAAAACATTAGTGAGACAAAGAATTATTAGTAACACACTTTTTGAAAGAGCTGCGAATCCAGCAGTAATAAAAAAAATCCTTAAAAAAGCATATCCTTCAGGGGAAAATATTGACGAAGAATTAATAGAAATCTTATTTAACCCCTCTCAAAGAAAAAATTCAAAAGAGGCATTTAGGGGATTTATTAATTTATTTGATGATTATCTTGCAACAGACCTTTTTGATAAAACTAATGCTCCAATTCAATTAATTTGGGGAGAAAAGGATCCCTGGGAATCTCTAGGCGAAGCAAAAAATTGGAAAAATAATTATAAAAATATAAAAAGACTTGATGTTATTAAAGAGGCTGGACATTGTCCTCATGATGAAAATCCTGAGGCAACTAATGATTTAATATATAAATTTATTCAAGAAACAAAATAAGCCTCTACATTTTCGCTTAATCTACGTAAACCTCTCAAACCATCTCTTTCTAAATTTCTTACTCTATCTCTACTGATACCCAAAACACGTCCAATCCCCGTGAGAGACATTGGTTCATCACCATCCATTCCATATCTCATTCTTAAAACTCTACATTGCAGATCAGGTAACTGATGAAGAAGTGAATGTAGATCGCCTCTCATACAATCCATCTCAATTTGTTCATCCGGTAAATCTTCTCCTCCAGCTAATAGATCAAGTAATACTGTATCTTCACCATCGCCAACTTTTGTTTCTAAACTAACTGGCTGGCCAGCTTTGCACATTAAATCTTTAACATCATCTTCAGGCAACTCAACATATTTCGCAAGTTCACTTATTGTAGGTGTTCTTGACATTTCTTGACTCAACTCTCTTTGCCCCTTTTTTAACTTGTTAAGCATTTCAGTTATGTGGATAGGTAACCTGATAGCTCTACTTTTTTCCGCAATTGCTCTAGTTATACCTTGCCTAATCCACCAATAGGCATATGTTGAAAATTTATATCCTCTTGCAGGATCAAATTTTTCTACACCTCTTACTAAACCAATTGTGCCTTCTTGAATTAAATCAAGTAGTTCCATGTTTCTTTTAGTATATTTTTTTGCAACACTAACAACCAGTCTTAGGTTCGCAGCAACCATTCTTTCTTTGGCACGCTGACCAGCTCTCAATCTTTTTTTAATTTGCGAAGCAGATAAGTCTAACTTTTCGGCTAATTCATCAGCTGAGGGTTTATTGTCTGTCAATTCAATTATTTCAAGTTCAGCTCTTTCAACTTGCATATATTCTTGAACTTGTCTTCCTAAAGTTATTTCTTGCTCATGTGATAGTAATGGAACTCGTCCAATATCTCTCAAATATGACCTTACTAAATCTACGTCATTGCTAGATTTCAAAGAAGAGATAGTAGCTAATTTATTTTCAACTAATGTTTCGGTTGACATAAAAGTTAATGTTGTTTTGTAAACAATACCATTAAGAAATGTAAAGTTAAACAAAAAAATCCACAATTTTACAAAAATGAGAATAAATACCTAGTAATTATTATAAAATTGAAGAATTAAGTAGCCAATTTGCAGTACTAAGATAAATAAACACTCCAGCTATATCTGTCACAGTTGTGATAAAGGGGGAAGACATTAAAGCAGGATCTAAGCCCATCCTGTCAAAAAGTAAAGGGAGAATTGCTCCGGCAGTTGCTGCCAGGGTAGTTATTGATATTAAACTTATTCCTACTGCCGAAGCAATTAAAGGGCCCTCCCCTTGCCACCAAGCAAAAGGGAAAACCACTAGCATCATGAGAACCCCTAATAAAGCACCTGTTGTCGCCTCCTTTATTACTGTCTTAAATGCACCTAATGATTTTAATTTTTGTGTACTTAAACCTCTTATAACTACAGTTGAACTTTGTGCTCCAACATTGCCTCCTGTACCAATTAGCAATGGAATAAAAGCAGCTAATAAAACTATTTCTTTTAAGATTTGATCATTCATCGCAATAACTTTTGTAGTTAATCCGTTAGCTAAAACTAGAATTAAAAGCCATAAGATTCTCCTTCGAGCAATTGTAAATAAACTACTTTGAAAATAATTATCCTCATCACCAGGCT
>QCUB01000044.1 GCA_003210895.1 Prochlorococcus sp. AG-676-M04 | reverse complement strand
GATGGATGGGAAAAGGCATTGCAATGGACAGACTTTGAGTATTTAGTAAATAAGTGGCAGAGTGTAGTAAAAAGTGACTTAGATAAAGATAGGCTAGGCGTATTTTGGGCTTTGTTGTTCTTATCATCAGAAAATAAAATTGAAATAAAACAAAAAAATTCTCTTTATAGTCCAATACACATAAAAAGAATTATTCCTGATGGAGGATTAGCTCAATTACCTATAGAAAACCTTGAGCTTGAAGATACTTCTTCTACTGCTCCTTAAAGGTATAAGAGTGATAACGTATAATCTGTAAAAAGAGGTCTTTAAATCTGATGAAGGCAATGATACTTGCAGCAGGTAAAGGTACACGTGTGCAGCCAATTACGCATATTATTCCTAAACCTATGATTCCGATTTTACAAAAGCCAGTAATGGAGTTCTTATTAGAACTTTTAAAAGAACATGGGTTTAAAGAAATAATGGTTAATGTCTCTCATCTTGCCGAAGAAATTGAAAATTATTTTAGAGATGGACAAAGATTTGGTGTGGAGATAGCTTATAGCTTTGAAGGAAGAATTGAAGATGGAGAAATGATTGGAGATGCTTTGGGTTCGGCAGGAGGATTAAAAAAAATTCAAGATTTCCAAAACTTTTTTGATGAAACTTTTGTTGTATTATGCGGTGACGCCTTAGTTGATTTGGATTTGACTGAAGCAGTAAGAAAGCATAAGCAAAAAGGGGCAATAGCAAGTTTAATAACAAAAAAGGTAACTAGAGAACAGGTATCTAGTTATGGAGTTGTAGTTTCTGATGAAAATGGGCGAGTCAAAGCTTTTCAAGAAAAACCAGATATAGATGATGCTTTGAGTGATTCAATTAATACTGGAATTTATCTTTTTGAGCCGGAGATTTTTGACTATATTCCTTCAGGAAAAAAATATGATATTGGAGCTGATCTATTTCCTAAACTTGTTGAAATGGATTTACCATTTTTTGCACTACCGATGGATTTTGAGTGGGTAGATATTGGAAAAGTTCCTGATTACTGGAGTGCGATTAGAAATGTATTACTAGGGAAAGTAAGGCAAGTAGAAATTCCTGGTAAAGAAATTAAACCTGGAGTTTTCACAGGTCTTAATGTTGCTGCAAATTGGGATAAAGTTTATATAAAAGGGCCCGTATATATTGGAGGGATGACAAGAATAGAGGATGGTTCTACAATTATTGGCCCCTCAATGATTGGACCAAGTTGTTGTATTTGTGAAGGGGCAACTATAGATAACTCTATAATTTTTGATTATTCAAAAATAGGAAAAGGAGTTCAACTTGTCGATAAATTAGTATTTGGGAGATATTGTGTTGGAAAAAATGGAGATCACTTTGATTTGCAAGATGCTTCTTTGGATTGGTTAATAACAGACTCAAGAAGATTAGATTTAACTGAGCCATCTCCCCAGCAAAAAGCTATGGCAGAATTATTAGGAACTGATTTAATTAACATTCCAGATTGAGATCAGCTTTTTTAAGTATCTCTGGGATAAGATGCTCTGCCTTGACTGACATTATATGGATGCCCTCCGCGATATTAATGAAATCTTTAGCTTGTTCTGAGGCAATTAAAATTCCTTCTTGAAGTGGATCTTTTGCTTCTTTGAGACGATTTAAAACATTTTCAGGAATATTCGCGCCAGGTACAAATTTATTTATGAAAAGGGCATTTTTATATGACTTTAAAAGAAATACTCCTGCAATAACTGGAATCTCAAGTGGATTACTGATTTCTTTGCAAAAATCTATCAAACAATTTCTATCCATAACTATTTGAGTTTGTAAAAAATTTGCTCCGGCCTCCTTTTTCCTTTTGGTTCTACTTTTTAAACTTCTTTTATTTAGACAACTGGGATCAACTGCGGCACCTGAAAAGATATTAGTTTTTTTATCGGGAAGTTGCTCAAAAGTAGGATCAATGCCTTGATTGAATGCTTGAATTTGTTTTAATAATCGAACTGCCTCAAATTCATGAACTGCTTTGGTTTCTAGTTGATCTCCTGCTTTTACAGAATCTCCCGTAATGCATAAAATATTTTTAATACCTAAGGCGTTTGCCCCAAGGATATCTGATTGTAAAGCAATTTTATTACGATCTCTGCAAGAGATTTGCATTATCGGTTCTATCCCATTTTCCAGTAATAGTTTGGACATTGCTAAACTACACATTCTCATTATTGCTCTGCTCCCATCTGTAATGTTAACAGCATGCACCTTATCTTTCAGGAGTTGTGCTATCTTAAGAGATCTTATGGGGTCTCCTCCTCTAGGCGGCATCAATTCTGCTGTAATTACTTTTGAATTTTTTTCTAAAGTTTGCTGAAGTTTTGATTTCAATTGCTTTTTTACCTACTTGGTTAAGAAGTTTACTGATATTGCTAAACTCAATTAATATAAAAAAGGAACTGTTTAAATGCAAATGGTTGAAGAAGGAGTTAACAACATTGACATGATGGGTCTCTCAGCAAGAGAGATGGAAATCATAGATTTAGTAGCCGATGGGCTTACAAATCAAGAAATTGCCGTAAAACTTACTATTAGTAAAAGGACTGTTGATAATCATGTAAGTAATATGTTCACGAAAACGGGCTCAAAAAATAGAGTAGCACTATTAAACTGGGCAATGGATCATGGAAAAATTTGCAGAGATGGATTTAATTGTTGTTCTCTTCCTGATTCGGATCAAGATTAGTATAATTTTCTTTATTTATCCTGCCCATAAAATTAATTAAACAAAAATGTGATGAATTCAGTTCAAAAAGTTCTGGATAATTAAGACATGCTTCTATATCCTATTTAAAAAATCTCAATAGCCCATATTTAAATCAAAGATACCATAATTATCAAAATTAAATAAAAAGAATATTTCAGATAAATAAAGAAAAATCCTATTGAACTAGTTTTAATTTAAAAACAATTTAAATCTTTGTTTTCCCATTGTGAAAAAGGATATTTTGTGAGACTAAGATTAGTAAAAATTTTGAGACCTGTAATTTCTCTTGATAAAAAAGGAGGGAGAAGAACTTCTTCTTTTTCTGAAGTAAGTTCAATTTCAGCAATTTCTAATGGAAAGTTTTTGTCTTTAAAACAATCTACAATCCAATGTTTGTTATCAAGTTCTAAAAAGAATCTTTCTTTTTTAATTTTATTTTTCAAAGTTGCCATTATTTTTTCGCCTTCACTATTTGGAATTGAGTATTCATATTCATAATTCGTAAAATTTTTTATATGTTTTTTAAGTGCAATTTTAAAAGTCTTCCCGTTAAATCTGATTCTTATGATCCAATCTTCTAAATTATAGGAAAGGTAGCCCTGCTCTATCGAAGTTTTATTTGTAATAAATTCTTTCCAATGATCGTTTTTTATAAGAAATCTTCTTTCTATTTCTAATGTCATCTAATTACTTTGATTATTTTTTAATGATAAATCTCCTTTCCAAGCAAGCTTTTTAATTAATGTAATGTAGTAGGAAATGCTTTTATCAAATTTAATCATCTTGCAGGGCTTTGTTACTTTATTAATTTCACAATAATCACTTTCTTTTATAGTCATACACTTTGATCCATCTTTCCATAGTTTTATTTCCCTTTTATTATTTTGAACGGCTCTAATGATTACTTTACTTGTATCAGGAATAATAATTGGGCGACTAGCTAAACTCATTGGACATATTGGATTTATAACAAATGCATTTATTGAGGGGTGCACTATTGGACCACCTGCTGCCATAGAGTAAGCTGTGGATCCAGTTGATGAAGAAATAATTAAACCATCACCTTTATATTCGTTTACTTTTTCATTATCTATTTCGATTTGAATTTGATTAGTAGGGGAAATATCTTCTTCAACAGATTTAAAATAAAAATCATTTAAAGCGTCATAGCTTTTTATTATTTTTCTTTCTGTATACTCTTTATCGCTATATACATCACAATGTAGTCTATTTCTATAATCAATTATGAACTCTTCTTTTTCTAAAATTTCAATAAAAGATTGGTCAAATAAAAAATCTTTATCTTGGGTTAAAAATCCTAAATTACCTCCAATATTAAAACTAAGTAAAGGAATATCATAATTAACTAATGCATTTGCAGATTTAAGTACAGTGCCATCACCACCAAGAACAATTACTAACTCAGGTAGTGAAGCAAGATTGGCAAAATATCTTTCTAAATGATTTTTATCAAAATCACTTTCTATCCTGTGTGACTTAATACTTCTATTTTTGAGAGAATTTTCACAAAATATAGATGATTCTTGAGCAATAGGGCTGTTAGAACGATATATAATAAGCACCAATGAAAGTTTCACTAGATGCTTTTTACCACTTTAATAAATTAAAACTTTCCATATCCACAGTGACTCTATTTCTATAAAGAGATAATAAAATTGCTAAACCAACAGCAGCTTCTGCAGCAGCAACTGTGATAACAAAAATTGTAAAAACCTGCCCCTGAATAAGGTTATTGTCTATATAAGAAGAAAATGCCATCAAATTAATATTAACTGCGTTCAACATTAATTCTATGCTCATTAAAACTCTTACTGCATTTCTACTATTTAATAATCCCCAAATACCTATACAAAATAATACTGAGGAAACTATTAAAAAGGCTTGAAGTGGAATTGTATCTAAATTCATATTAATTGTTTTTCATTAGTAATGGTTCACTTGATTTTTCAATCAACTCTTGGTCAACTGGTAATCCAGTTGATATATCTTCATTCATAACATCTCTTCTCGCTAAAACTATCGCTCCAATCATAGCCATCAAAAGTAGTACAGATGCCACTTCAAATGGGAGTAAATAATCACTAAATAAGTGTTCACCAATTCTTATTGTAGATTCCTCGCCTATAGACATCTTAGGATCTGCTAACCCCCACACATTAGATAAGTCAACTCTAATTAAGAGACTTAGAAGAGTTAAACAAATTGATGTTGATATAATTCGTCTTGACTTAAGATTATTAATTGGTTTTAGATCTTCTTTTTTATTAACTAACATTATCGCAAAAATAATTAGAACATTAACGGCTCCTACATATACTAAAACTTGAGCTGCGGCAACAAAACTAGCGTTTAAAAGTAAGTATAGGCCTGCAACACTCATGAAAACTCCACCAAGCAAGAATGCAGAATAGACAATACTTTCAAGTAGGATTACACCAAGAGCGCCAATGATTACAACTAAAGATAAAACTGAAAAACAAATTATTTGTGTTGTGACGGCTATAGACATAAATTATTTTAAATTAATTTTTTGGTGTGATAGCAGGATCGTTTTTATCATTGACTTCTGATTTCATCCAATCATAAACTTCTTCAGGTAGTTTACCAACTCGAACATCAGAAGGAGAAACCTCATGAGGATCCATAACTCCTTTAGGCAAATATGCGAGTTCCCTAAGAGGTTTTACAGATGGATCAGTAGTAACGTTTGTAGGGAGTCTACCTAATGCTATATTGTCAAAATTTAAATTATGCCTGTCAAATGTAGCTAATTCATATTCTTCAGTCATTGATAAGCAATTTGTAGGACAATATTCAACACAATTCCCGCAAAAAATACACACTCCAAAGTCTATAGAGTAATTTCTAAGTTCCTTTTTCTTAGTTTCTTTATTCATAACCCAGTCCACTACTGGTAGATTTATCGGACAAACGCGAACGCATACTTCACAGGCTATGCATTTATCAAATTCATAATGTATTCTTCCTCTATATCTTTCAGAGGGAATTAATTTCTCGTAAGGGTATTGAACAGTAACTGGTCTTCTTCGGAGATGATCAAAAGTTACAGAAAGTCCATCATATAAATATTTACCAGCGCTAAAGGCTTCTTTAATATAGCTATTTACTTTTTGAAGAAAATCTTTCATTTTAAAGAATTTACTTAGTTATTTTATTCTAGTGGATTTAATTAATGTTTAAGTATATCTACTCAAACATTATCCACCAAAAAATTGAGGAAAGGCTAATTTTAGTCCTGCTGTCACAAGTAGATTAGCAAGAGATATAGGTAAAAGGAATTTCCATCCTAAATCTAGAAGTTGATCTATTCTCACTCTTGGTGTTGTCCAACGCAATAATATAGCAATAAAAACCAATAGATATGCTTTGAGAACGGTCATTATGATTCCTATAGAAGCTGTGAAAACTTGAATTACAGGAGCATCAATTGGAAGATTTAGAAATTTAGCAATTATCTCAATAGGAATAGGAAATCCCCATCCACCTAAATAAAGTATGGATACTAATAATGCCGATAGGATTAGATTTATATAGCTGCCTAAATAAAATAAAGCAAATTTCATTCCAGCATATTCAGTTTGATAACCCGCTACTAATTCTTCCTCAGCTTCTGGTAAATCAAATGGTAGCCTTTCGCATTCTGCTAGAGCACATATCCAGAAAATTATGAATCCAACAGGTTGCCTCCATATATTCCAACTTAATATTCCAGCTCCGCTTTGTTGATTAACAATATCAACAGTGCTAAGGGAATTTGTCATCAAAACAATAGCTAGTACAGATAAAGCTAGGGGTATTTCATAGCTAATGGATTGAGCAGCTGCTCTTAATCCGCCTAATAGAGAATATTTATTATTCGAGGCGTAGCCACTCATAAGAAGACCAATAGGTTGAATACTACTTAGAGCTATCCATAGAAAAATTCCAATACCAACATTACTAATAAGTAAGTTTTGGCCAAAGGGAACAATTAACCAGGAGAGAATAACCGGTACTAATACCAATATTGGTCCAGCAGTGAATAGAATAGAATCTGCTTTTGCAGGTATAATATCTTCTTTTACAAGTAATTTAAGACCGTCTGCAATTGGTTGAAGTACTCCTAAAGCTCCTGCATATTCTGGTCCTATTCTTTGTTGGGCAGCAGCAGATATTTTCCTTTCTAACCATACTGTGACTAATACACCAACTACTGCTGATACTAAAACTAATAACATTGGTAAAGGTAGCCAAATTATATGAGCAAGTTCACTCGAGAGGCCAAGGCCTTTTAAGATTTCATTAAAACTAAATTCGAGATCTAATCCGGAGTTCAAAATTTTGTTGTTATTTATTCTTTAGATTAACTCTTCATAAACAATATGTGTGTTTTTTATGAAAAGCTGAAAATATTATTTTCGATTTTCTAAAGTAATCCAATCTCTTGGAGCCGAGCCGGTATAAATTTGAGATGGTCTAAAAATTCTGTTTGCTCCTAATTGTTCCCTCCAATGAGCTAACCATCCTGCGACTCTTGATATTGCAAAAATAGGAGTAAATAAGTCACGGGGAATACCAAGTTTTCTGTAAACAAGGCCAGAATAGAAATCAACGTTCGGAAAAATTCCTTTTCTTCCTAGCCTTGGTATAGCCTCTAACTCTAATTTTTTAGCAACTTCATACATTTCATCTTTACCAAACCTAATAAAAAGCTCCTCTGCTAATTTCTGAAGAATAATTGCGCGAGGATCTTTAACTTTATACTCTCGGTGACCGAAACCCATTATTTTACTTTTGTTTTGAATTGCATCTTCTAGAAATGAAGAAGCTTTTTCAGGAGTTTTAATTTCTTCTAACATGGCAATTACATCTTCATTTGCTCCTCCATGAAGAGGACCAGCTAATGTCCCTACTGCAGAGGCAATTACCGCGTATGGGTCGGTAAGAGTGCTAGCCGTAACTCGTGCGCTAAATGTACTCGCATTTAAACTATGTTCTGCATGAAGAATTAGGCATCTATCAAAAACTTTTGCAGCTATAGGATCTTGTTCTTTCTCAGTCAACATGTAAAGAAAATTCGATGAGTAGGATAAATCATCCCTAGGTTGAATAGGATCTTGACCTTTTCTTATGAGTTGAAATGCAGCAATCATTGTTGGAATTTTTGCAATTAGTCTGATCACAGCGTTATAGATGTACTTGGGATCATCTATCGCTCTTCTTGAGTAGAAAAGACCAAGAGAGGCAGCACTGGATTGCAGAGCATCCATTGGATGCCCTGTGGCAGGAAAGCATTTCATCATATCTCTTACTCTGAAGCTTAATCTCCGATGCATCTGTACTTCTTGTTCAAAATCCCTTAGTTCTGTTGCAGAAGGTAATTCTCCCCAAATTAATAAAAACGCAGTTTCTAAGAAACTACTTTTCTGTGCTAATTCTTCAATTGAATAGCCTCTATATAATAATTTCCCTTTTTGACCGTCAATATCACATATTGATGAATTAGTTACTGGAACACCCTCTAATCCTGGTTTTGAAATTAGTTTATCAGTGTCCAAAACTTTAATGTGATATAAATCGTTTATAGGTCTAAGATAGTCAAATAATTTTCAGTTAACCACAAGATATCAATCAAATTTAATTATTAAATATTTTCAAATTAGTTTCTGCATAATAAATAGGAGCTGTTTCTGGAATAGATTGTTTTATTATTGCTTTAAATTCCATAATTGATATATTAAATACATTTTTAAAAAAGTAATTAATGTTTTCTAAATAAGAGACATTTTTAGGTTGAATAGGGTAAGGATTCTTAAGATTTATTTTTTTATTTAGAAAATATTTAGCATGACTATCATCTCTTAAACTAAAAAATTCATTAGAAATTAAATCTATATCCGCTTCATTGATCAAAGTGTTACTAATAAAGTTTAGATTGTCAGTTTGAACTAAAAAAATCTTTTTATATTTAGACTGTTTTATAATATTTTCTTCTTTTTTAAGTTCATCTTTTGAGTATATTGTATAAATATTATTATTATTTTCTAAACTATTTTTATTAAAATCTTCTAATAATTTTATGTTCTCAAAAGAAAAACTATTTTTATCATAAATTGCTAGCCAATTATTAT
>QCUB01000043.1 GCA_003210895.1 Prochlorococcus sp. AG-676-M04 | reverse complement strand
GGATTGTCTCTAAGAGATATTTTATCAGCTTCGTAATCTTCAATAAGTGAATAGTAAGCTGATGGTGGGACCTCTCCTGGGAACCAATTATTTTTTTCAGCCTTTTTTATATTATTTGCAATTGATTCTGCCAATAAAGGAGGGAATGCATTTCCAACTTGAATGCATTGTTCTTGGCGACTACCCTTAAATTCTAATTCATCTGGGAATGTTTGAATCCTTGCAGCCTCTCTGACGGTAAGTGATCTATTTAGCCATGGATGAATAGGGAAAGCATTGTGTCCAGGCACCATAGTCAAGGAAGGTTTATTTCGATGTAGCCTTTTAAATATGTGACTGTAATTTTTTACTTTATCTGTTC
Source organism: Prochlorococcus sp. AG-676-M04 (assembly GCA_003210895.1). Taxonomy (GTDB): domain Bacteria; phylum Cyanobacteriota; class Cyanobacteriia; order PCC-6307; family Cyanobiaceae; genus Prochlorococcus_A. The sequence goes on along the minus strand of QCUB01000043.1, from coordinate 8,840 downwards.
TATAACCCTTTTTAAGATATTCAGGTAATTTATCTATATCTAGGCGAGATCCCTCTTCAATATATTTATAACGTTCTACCAATAATGGTTTGTGTTTCATCGGTATATGACAAGTCTGATTTTCATACGATGATTTTAAAGATAAGTCTGTGATTACTTCGCCAACAGTTCTAAAAGGTTTTTGCCAATCTTCTGGATCTTTAAAAAACTTTCTTTTTGGCCAAGGAATAATATGACCTGTTCTATTGCCTATTACTACTAATCTCTTTCTTAATTGTGGGACTCCATAGTCAGCAGCATTGAGTATTTGCCATTCAATATTTTCATATCCAATCTTCTTAAAACAATCTATTACTTTTATAAGAAATCTTCCTGAATCCAAGTTGGCAAATCCTGGAACATTTTCCATTACAAACCATCTAGGTTTGAGAGAACTAACGATATTAATGTAAGAAAAAATCAAATGGTTTCTTTTATCATTAGCTGGGTTATAGTTTTTAGTGTTAACAAATCTTCTCTTTCCAAACATTGAAAAGCCTTGACATGGTGGCCCTCCTACAATCACACCGATATCTTTGTTGCTATATTTATTTATTATTTTATTTTGAATCTCATTATCACTGAGATTAGCTTCAATAAAAGGAATTTGTGAAAAATTTTCCTTATGAGTTGCTGCTACATTTGGATTGAAATCTACAGAAAGTAACGGATTAAAACCAGCTTTGGTGAAACCTATAGAAAAACCTCCGGCTCCAGAAAATAAATCAATAAAATTATCCTGATTAGTTTTCTTTTTCTTTGATGATAAGTTGATGATATTTTTTGTAATTGTTAACTTCTCACTCTTTTTTGATTCTTTTATTTCCCAAGAATGTTTATTAGCGAAATCTAGAATCGATTTTCCAATAGCTTTGGCTAATAAAGGTGGAACTGCATTTCCTACCAAAATACATTGGTTTCTTCTGTCACCAGTAAAAAGAAATTCATCTGGGAATGACTGTAATCTCGCAGCTTCTCTAGGAGTTAAGCTTCTCGGTAGCGTTGGGTGAATAGGAAATGCATTATTTCCTGGAACCATAGTTAAAGATGGTTTTTCTCTATGAAGTCTTTTATAAGTATTTCCAAAATTTTTTCGGCGTATATGTTTTGGTAATTCTTCAGGAGGAGGCAACCTTCCGCCTTCAGGAATTAAATTGTACCTTTCAATTACTTTATTAGAGTGATTTAAAGAGATATGATTTGGAAATTTATCATCCTTAGAAATTAAATCATTAATCCAATCTCCTACATTCTCATATTTATTTCGCTTATTTTGTCCATGAGTTGGGGATGGGAAGGAATAACCACCGTTAATTCTATGGCCTAAGAAAAATGCTCTATTTCTTATTTGGGGTACACCAAAATCTGCAGCATTTAAAACCTTGCAAGTAACTTCATATCCTAGATTTAGAAGTTTAGCTTTTATCCAATCTGAAAACCTCCCTCCATACATAGTTGTAAGGGCTTTGACATTTTCTATTAAGATAAATTCTGGCTCTAATTCTTTAGCTAACCTTAGATATGACGAAAATAAATCATTTCTCGGATCTGAAGAAAGCTTATCTCCTAAAGTACTAAAACCTTGGCATGGAGGTCCTCCAGCTATCAAGTTAGGTCTTCTACCGCCTGCAACTTTTAATAACTCGGGGGCATCTAACTGTCTTATATCTTCTCTTAGGAAAGGACAATTTGGCCAATTTTGTTTATGAGTATTTTCTTGGTGGATTCCTATATCAGTGGATAGGACGACATTGAACCCTGCTTTTTCTAAGCCGAGATGAAGTCCTCCAGCGCCTGAAAAAAAAGTATATGCAATTGGTTTATTGGCATTGTCAAATTGCATATTTTTTATCAAAAATGTAAAAATTAAAATACAAAATATCTTTTTATCTTAATTGTTTCATAAATTAAAACACTTCTTTTGGTGAAATTCTAATATTTGTTATCAAAATGAATCTGTTTTAAAAAACGTTAGAAAGTTAACCTCTTAAGAACATTTGCGAAAAATAAAAAACAATTGCATATTGCAATTAATTTTGCACCAACGTGATGCTCATATCCATCATTCATTATTAAAACTTCCACTTTTATTACTAATTTCCTTTGCCATATAATGTGCGACAAGAGTTTTAATATGCTTATTGTAGGCATTTTTAATGAGTTTATTTAGATATTGAAAATCCCAAGTAACATCATTTGTTCCTCCCTGTTCAACATATATTAAAGATGCAATTATCCCATGAATCTTCAAATGCCATATCAAAAGATTTTTTTCTGCCATATGGCTCTTTTTCTGTTGAATTAATAATTCGATTAATTGTTCCTTTGTCCAATCATTATTAGTAATTTCAGCCCTTAATTCGGTGAATGCAAATTCTTGTTCTAGTTGGGATTCATTAAAAATTTTCATATTAAAAAATAATTACTTTGTGATTGGAAAAATAGCGCAAAATGAATATTTTCAAACCTTTGCCTGGGGAATCAACAAAATCATAAAAATTTGCTCTTTAATAATGCTTAAAAGAAAAAACAAATTGGATCGGTAATAAATTTTAGTTTTAATTTGTTTCTTAAAGTGGTTGCTTTATATCCATTCTTCTTTGCTAAATCATAGTAATTACATGATTCTTGTATTTCTCCATCAAAATATTTTCTTCTAGCATTGGCAATAAGTACTTTGTTTTGAGTTTTCTTTTGAAACTCTTCAGAAATATTTGGTAAACAGTTTTCTTGAACCCATAAAGTTGCTCTTTCGTTTTTGTTTTCGCTTGCTTTTTGCCAATCATTACATGCCCCTGTGGTATCGCCAATATTTGATTTAAGAACGCCTCTAATTGCGTAAGCATTTTTTAATTCAATTTTTTTATTAATTGCTTTTGAATAATCTCTAATAGAACTGAATTTATGACCAAGTTTTAAATTTATAACCGCCCTATTATATAAAGCAATCCCATTATTAGGTTCAAGTTCTAATGCTCTATTCAAGTCATCCCAAGCACCTGCAATATTTTTAATCTCATTCTTTGAATATGCTCTGTTTAAAAATGCATAAAAATTATTTTGATTAAGTTTTATTGCCTCAGTGAATATTTCAATAGCACTTCTGTGGTCATCATAAAAATCAACTTTTTTAAAACCCTCGTAAAGTAATTCTCTAGATCTTTTTAAATTGAGAATATTGTCTTCATTTTTTGCCAATATCGCATTCGATGTTGAGATCAATAATATCGAGAAAGACAAGAAAAAAATTGGGCTAATAATTTTCATAGTTTCTTAACTCTTTAGTAAATCTATCAATCTCTTTGATTCGCTTTTCACGTCTGGAAATATATATTTTTTAAATAACTTATGAATGTTCTCTGATAAATATCCAAACGCAACTACTATATGATCTGTATTATGCCTTTGTATGATTTGCCTGGATATTTTCATTCCATGCTTGCTTAAGTACTTCTTTATAAAATAAAAATTGCTTTCAGAATCAAATTTAAGGAGCATTAGTTCTTTAAACAATTCTTCTTTGTTTAGTTTGGAAATTTTTAATTTAAATTTTTTTAATTCCAATTCTATTTCAGGGGGAACTACAGTTTTTCGATCCATAATATAAAAATTGACTTCTTTAGATTTAATTGATTTAAATATTATTTTCTATCTATCCAGGCATATCAAAATATTTAATTGTTCAAAAAAATATTTTTACTATTCTAAAAAAATTATCTATAGCATTCATTAAATAAGATAAAGAATATCTTGATTCGCCTGGAATGAAAGAAAAAATAACAAATTAATTTTATGCTTATTTAATTAATTTATAATATTAAACAATTTATTGTACTGACGAATTAAATAGAAAATGAAATTTAAAAAATATACACCAACAAATATCTCAACATTTTCTAAATCACAATTAAGTGCATCACTTGATTTGCATGCAAAAAATTCCTCATCAGAAATTAGTTATCCAGAAAGTGATGAGATGTCGAGATACTTACAAGAAATGGGTAAAAGATATGAAGCTAAATTTGGAGAAATCTTGCAAGCTAAAAATTTAGATGTCTGTCATCTTAATGGTCAAATTAGTAATAAGTCTTATGAAAATACATTATTAACATTAGATAATGCTCATGATTTTGTTAGCCAGGTATTCCTCAATTCAGAAAAATTATATGGAGTAGCAGATTATTTGATGAAAGTACCGAGTAAATCTGATCTTGGAAATTTCTCATACGAACCAGTAGAAATAAAATTAGCTACATTTGAAAAACCTTCTTATATTTTACAGTCAATTGCTTATTGTGAATTACTTAAAAACATACTTGGAAAGATGCCTGAAAGTTTTCATTTACATTTAGGCGGAGGAAAATTTAAAACTTTTAAAACTAAAAATTATTATGATTGGTATAAAAATATTGAAGATAAATATGAGAAATTCTTATCTAAATTTTCGATTGATGACAAATTAGATTATCGGCCAGGGGATCATGGTAAATGGAATAAATTTGTTCAACAAAAATTAAAAGAAAAAGGAGATATTATTCAAGTACATGCAATGCGTATGGACCAGAGGAAAAAATTTAATGAAGCTGGAATAAAAACAATTTTTGATTTAAAAAATATTGATTTGAATAATCATAAGGTTGATTTGAATAATGGTTTAATAAAACGTTTTAAAAGCCAAGCCACTCTTCAAGTTAGAACTAAATCAGAAGATAATCCGGCGTTTGAGATAAGACCTATCAATGAGCAAGATAAAGGTTTAAAGCTTCTTCCAATAAAAAATCAAGGTGATATGTTTTTTGATTTTGAAGGTTTTCCTGATCCTTTAACAGCAGAAAAACTTGAATACCTTATTGGGATTACCTTTAAAGATAATAAAGAGAAATATACTTATAAGTCATTTTGGGCTCATAACACAGCTGAAGAAAAACAAGCATTTAATGACTTTGTTCAATTCATTAAAGAGAGGAGAATAGATTTTCCAAATAGTAAGTTATTTCATTATGGTAACTATGAAAAAAATGCACTTGGTAATTTAGCTGCTAAGCACCAAATACATATTGAAACTATTGATGATTGGTTAAGAAGTGAATATCTTATAGATTTATTTCCAATAACTAAAAATGCAATAATACTTGGTTCGGGAAGTTATTCCATAAAGTATGTTGAAAGAATCTATTTAAAAGATTTACGACAGGAAGAAATTAGTACTGCAGGCGATTCAATAATTCAATATGCTAATTGGATTAATTTAAAAGATGAAAAAATACTTGATTCTATAGAGGCTTACAACAAGCAAGATTGTGATAGTACTCAGAAGTTGAGAGATTTCCTCTTAGATTTACCTGAATATAGAGAATTAAAAAATATTAATAGGAAAGTTAAACCTGAAAATAATGATGATTTATTTGTTGAGGAAATAAATATAAATGTACTTGATGAGGAAGCAAAAAAGTTAAGGGAAAATTACAAACTAACCGAACTTAAAAATAAAGAATATTTAAGAAAATTGATTTCTGAACTTATTCCTTTTCATCCAAGTGAAGAAAGGGTGGAGTTTTGGGAATTTTTTGCAAGATTAAATGATAAGACTCCTGAAGAATTGACTTCTGATGGTGAAGTTATAGTTAATTGCAAACTTCAAAAAATAATTGAGATCAAAAAGTCATTAGGACTTGTTTATTCATTTAATGAAAATCAGGTTATAAAAATACAATCAGATTTGGATTTCAAAAATGATTTTTGTATCGCGCCTATTCAAACTACTGCTAATAATTTACTTATTAAAGAAGCAATAAAAACAGATGATGATAAATACTTCTTAAAGTTAAAAGGCATAATTAATGAAGAAAATAAAAACTTCACTTTAAAAATAAGTCGTGCAAATCTTGAAAAATATAAAATCAATCAATATGAAGAGATAAATATTTACAAATTCCCATCAGTTATATCTAAATATATGGAATCAGATTGTTCCTCACAAGCACAATCTTGGAATGATGACTCATCAAAGATTTCAAAAGCATTTTTAAATTTCTTGGATAGACAAACTATTAAAGGGATTAGCGAATTAAATGGAAAATTAAATAATGAAGAGAATAATAGTGATGAGATTAGTAACTTTCTTTTTGACCTTAAAGATCAAACTTTAGCAATACAAGGTCCTCCTGGCACTGGAAAAACTACATTTACTGCAGAATTAATTAGTAAATTAATTGAAAAAGGTTTAAGAGTAGCTATTAGCTCGAATGGTCATAAAGCTATAAATAATATACTTCTAAAAGTTGATAATTTTTGTAAATTAAACTCTATCAAAGGAAGTTTTTCTAAAAGGAGTTCATCATCAAGTATTCGTGATGATCAGATTTATTTCATAAATAGTTCAATAAATTCATCAACTACATTTAGGCAAGATGTTGATGTTTTAGGTGCAACAGTTTTTTCTTTATCTAAACAAGATTATTTTGGACAACCTTTTGATTTTTTGATTATTGATGAATCTGGCCAAGTATCTTCAGCAAATTTACTTTATATGAGTCAATGTGCAAAAAATATTTTACTTGTTGGTGATCAACAACAATTATCTCAACCTAAGAAAGCTGCTCATCCAGGAGATAGTGGACTAAGTTGTTTGGAATATTTCATGAATGGTGAAGACATAATCCCAACTGATAAAGGTTTCTTTCTCCCTAAGAGTTGGAGAATGCCTCCAACTTTAACTAATATTGTTTCTCAAATGTTTTATGAAGGTAGATTAGAACCTGAACTAACTAATAGTAGTAATAAAGTTTTTTGGTCAGGAAAATCTTGTGGATTAGAGTTTTTCCCTGTTAAACATAAAACTCAAAATTCAAGTTTTTCTATTGAAGAGGCCGAATTTATTTATAATCTTTTAAATAAAATAATAGGTTCAGAATATCAATTTATTTCTAATTCTTCTAGCTCAAAAAATGAAGATGTGATTTTAGAAAAAAAAGTAATTTCGCCTGAAGATATTCTTGTTACAACCCCTTATAATGCACAGAAAAATCTTTTACAAAATGAGTTAAAAGGTTTAGCAGATGTAGGCACTGTAGATAAATTTCAAGGTTTAGAAAAACCTATTGCAATTTATTCTTTAGCTTCAACCGACTCTGAAAATGCGCCAAGAGGTTTATCATTTGTTTTGAATGCAAATAGATTAAATGTTGCTATAAGTAGAGCAAAATGTTTATCGATTGTTGTTGGATCTCCTGAGTTGGCAAATTGCATGCCAAAAAACGTTGAGGAAGCTAAGCAGCTTTCTAGATTTTGTAAGATCTTAAGATATATGGATCAAGACTAATTTTTTTTAAGAAGTGCCATTAGCACTAGTCATTGTATTAGTGTAATTTAGTGCAAATATTAGTGCAGAATTGCTATATTGTCGATATATCTAGATATATTTGGTATTTATAGATTCTTCTTGAATTTCTTAAAAGCTAGTTATAGAGAGGTTTCGAGGTATGCCCTCGTCGGGACTTGAACCCGAGACCTCTCCCTTACCAAGGGAGTGCTCTACCGCTGAGCTACAAGGGCAATATTAAAGTGGGCCGGGTTGGATTTGAACCAACGTAGGCAGAGCCAGCGGATTTACAGTCCGCCCCCTTTAACCACTCGGGCACCGACCCCCACTATTTGAACTTATCAGTTAATGGTCACTTTGTGTGAAAATGTTTTGGATTTTTTGTTTCTTTCTAGATAGCATTTAAAAGAAAAGACTTAATTCCTGATGAATATTTTATTGATAAATGGGCCTAACCTTAATTTATTGGGTACTAGAGAACCTGAAATATATGGAAGTAAAACCTTGAATGAAATTGAAAAAAGCTTAACAAAAGTTGCAGAAAAAAAGAGCGTTAATCTTGAATGTTTTCAAAGTAATCATGAAGGTGAAATAGTTGATAAAATCCAAGACTCGGTTAAAAGTATCCAAGGAATTCTTATAAATGCTGGAGCTTTCACTCATACTTCAATTTCTATAAGAGATGCCTTAATAGGATCAAAAATCCCATTTGTAGAACTACATATCTCAAATATATTTAGCAGAGAGGAATTTCGAAAAGAATCTTTTCTTACAGATAAAGCAATAGGAATAATTAGTGGATTTGGTATTGCAAGTTATTTTCTTGCTCTTGAGGGGATAATTGAATTTTTAAGTAGTAATAAGTAAATGCTAGTTCATTTTAAAAGGCCCTCTTCCCATATTAAATATTTATCTTCATTATCCTCAGAAAAGTGGATGCAGCTAGCCTTATCGAATCCAATAGATATACTTATTGATCATGCTCATTGTGAGAGAAAAGCTGCAGGTGTTGCAATTCAATTAATGTTTAGATATCCATCTGAACCAGATCTAGCCGAGTTTTTGAGCCCTATAGCAAGGGAAGAGTTAGAGCATTTTGAGAAAATACTATATTTAATAAAGGATCTTGGTCATTCGCTTAAAGCACTCAGGCCTCCTCCATATGGAGCAGAATTGGCTAAATGTATAAGAAAGGATGAACCTAATAGGATGTTAGACAGTTTCTTAATAGCAGGACTTATTGAAGCAAGAAGTCATGAAAGATTAAGTTTATTAGCATTGAATTCTGAACACAAATCTTTAAAGTTACTTTATGAGTCTTTGCTTGAAAGTGAAGCAAGACACTTCGGTATTTATTGGAAATTGGCGCAGACTAAATTCTCCAAAGATGAAACCTTCCAAAGGTTAGAGAAACTATCTAAGATTGAGACAGATATATTATCTAAAACCTTTTCATTGCCAAGGGTACATAGTTGAATAT
>QCUB01000042.1 GCA_003210895.1 Prochlorococcus sp. AG-676-M04 | reverse complement strand
TAACAAAAGAATGTTCAGTTTCAGAATCATATTTATCTTCGTTTTCAATAAACTCATAAGCTTTAAAAAAAGGTTTAATTGGAAAAGCAATTTGATTATTAACTAAATCTTCAAATTCCCCAGAAATTTTGGTTTGGCTTCCGTAGTTAAGTACTAATTTTGAAAAACTAATTGATGGTCTATTTTTTAAGAAAATTTTTTTTAATTGAAAATCAATATTTATGACCTCTTCTTTGATGAAAGATAACTTTGACTTTTTAGCTAAAGATCTTATATCAATTAAGCTATGATTTAAAGATATTGATTTGGAAATAACAGAAGGGAACATCGCCGAATAAACTAAATGCGTATCTCTGGATATAATTGAGATAGGAATTTCTGGCATTAGTTTCGGATACATCAACCATTTTCTCATCAAAAGAACATTTGTATGTCCGCCTCCAATTAGTACCAGATGATTAATAGTCATTTGCATTACAATGAATAAAGAGCATTTATTACCAATTCAAGAATCAAGATTAGGAATAATTGGTGGAAGTGGTTTCTATTCGATAGATAAAATAGAATGTTTTGAAGAACTTGAGGTCAATACTCCTTATGGTAAACCCTCTGATTCAATTAGGCTCTTTAAAATTGGTAATTTAGAAATAGCTTTTTTAGCCAGACATGGAAAAACACATAGCCTAAATCCTACAGAAGTTCCTTACAAGGCAAACATATGGGCTCTCCGATCAATTGGAGTGAGATGGATAGTTGCCCCATCAGCGGTTGGCTCCCTTCAGGAACAAATCAGACCTCTGGATATAGTCGTACCCGATCAATTTATTGATAGAACTAATAATAGACCAGCAACATTTTTTAATGAGGGAGCAGTAGCACACGTAACCATGGGAGATCCTTTCTGTAGGAATTTGTCAAGAATTTTAAGCAATGTTGGAGAAAAAAACATCCCTGGAGGAAGGCAATTACATAGGGGTGGTACATATCTAGCTATGGAGGGTCCTGCTTTCTCCACCCGTGCAGAGTCTAACTTGTATAGGAGTTGGGGATGTTCGATCATAGGAATGACTAATCATACTGAAGCAAGATTAGCTAAAGAAGCGGAGATAGCTTATTCCTCTTTATCGATGGTTACAGATTATGATTGCTGGCACCAAACTCATCAGGAAGTATCTGTTGAGATGGTTCTGGCAAATCTCAGATCAAATACAGAAGTGGCTAATAAAATTGTCTTTGAAATTGCGAAAGTTATCGATTTAGAGAGACCTAAAAGCAAATCTCATGATTCTTTAAAGGATGGTTTAATAACTCAAAAAGAAAATATCCCTAGCTCTACAAAAGCAAAGCTAAAGATATTTACAGAGTCTTACTGGAGCTCAATTTAATAAAATAGTTATTAACTTTTAGCCTGCACCCACTCCATTGTATGATCCGTAAAAGAATATACCTAAAACAAATATAACTGCAATACCTCCAGCTGTAGCAACTAGCCAAAGGGGGAGAGTTCCTTCTGTCCATCTTCTTTCCCATGCGACGGCTGGTCTGCCATCAGGTAATCTATCGGGAATCCTGCCATCAGGGCCTTTTAATTTACTCATAATTTTTATTTAGTTGAAAAAGTAGCTGGAAAATAAAATTCCTAAAACAAATACAGATAATAAGCCTAGATAAAGACTTGTACGATTAAGTTCTACCGGAACTTTATTTGGATTTTCGTTTACTTGCATAATTGATAAAGTTAACGTCTGATAAATTGCATAGCTGCTATGGCACCTAAGAAAAATACTGATGGAATCGCAAGAGCGTGAACTGCGAGCCAACGTACTGTAAAGATGGGATAAACGCGGACTTCAACAGCCTGCATTGGAGCTTGAGAATTTGACATAGTTATTTCGTTCTTAAATCTAATTGAGATTTAGCATCATATCTTTGCGTTACAACAGGTGCTTTTGATTCAGACGCCTGAAAATAACTATCCGGACGTGGAGTTCCAAAAGCATCATAGGCTAAACCTGTATAAACAAATAGGAATCCTGCTATAAAGATAGCTGGGAGTGTTACTGCATGAATAATCCAGTATCTAATACTGGTGATTATTTCAAAGAATGGGCGTTCACCCGTTGAACCTGCGGCCATAATCACAATTATTTACTTTATGATCTTACAAGGAAAAATCATAAGTTTGTGGAGAAATTTACAGCTTGGTTACAGACAGTTGTTAAATTACAAAAAAATTAAGGTTTTTTTTATTATCTTTTGCTTTGTTTGAACTTAACCGTTCCACTTCAAGATGTAACCCCTTTCTCCTAAGATAAAACCTTTTTTAGCTTCTAATTCATCTTTTTCTAAGAATTGAATCTTGATGAAATTAGTTGGCAAATTTGAAGCGATAGGATCAGAACTCCATGTTTTACCATCATCTTTGCTAACTATTAAAGTCCCATTTCCTCCACCTGCCCAGATATTTCCTTCAGGGTCCCACCCCATATCTAAATAATTATAGCCATTTAAAATTGGAACAATTGGTTTAGTCCAACTTTCAAAATCATTATTATCTTCATTAAATCTTATTTCAGCTCCTCGAGATAACATCCATAAGTTACCATTTGGATTAAATCCTATGCTTTGAACTCTCTTACTACTTGCTCTTTGATGAGCTATCCATGTATCACTTTCACTAGCAAGAGTGGAGAAGAAATTACCAAGGCTACTTACACTTACATAATCACCATTAGATTTTCTTCTTAAATCTCTTATACCTCCCTGTTCAGAGGGATCTGATACTTTTGCTTCCCATGTTTCGCCACTATTTGATGTTTCATAAATAGCAGCTGAAGTTGTTGCTAATTCAGCGACCCCATCATCAATAGTTGAAACTAGAAAAGGTTGGCCTGGTAGTTTACCAAGAGATAACCTTGTCCAATTTTTCCCTTCATCAATAGTATGCATTACTAAAGAGGGTTGTCCTATTAACCAACCTTCAGAACCTTTGAAATCTATATCAAGTAAACGAAAATTCTCTTCTGCAGATATATTTAATGATCTTTTTTCCCAGGATTCACCTCCATCATTAGATTCCATAATTAATCTATTTGAGCCAACTAGAAATCCATGATTATTATCTATAAAATCAATATCTAATGCATTTGACTGATCTTCAAATTGAATTGTTTCCCATGGACTACTTTCGCTCATTTTCAACCCAGTTGAAGAACAACTACTCAAAACAAAACAAAGAGCAATCGATAAAAGAAGGTTTGGAGTGCTAGTTAAAAATTTTTTCATGGATACATATTAATGCAAAGAGTACAAAGAAAGGAAACATGCCGCAGCAAAAGCTAACCCGCCAAAAATTAAAATATTTTTTTGGCCGGGTGGCAAACTATTGAATCCAAAACCGTAAGTTAAATTCTCCTCAAAACCACTAGGTTTTTCTCTCGGTCCTATATCTTTATATAAATTCTTACCTGCTCTGCAAACAGGACAAGCAAACGTATTACCATCTATGGCTGAAAAAGGGGTACTTGGGGGTATATTAAGCTTCTTGTTCCCTTCTTTGGGATCATAAATGTATCCACAACTTCTACATTCGAATCTATTTTGTTCTAAATTAGTTATAAGTCCTTTATCTTTAAACTCTGGAAGTTTTTCAGAAAATTCTTCATTTGCTAAATCCTCAACTATTTGGTTATCCTCAGAAGATGGTTGAATGTTTTCACTCACGATTTAGTATTTAACTTTAAAGACTCTAAAAGATTTTGCTTAATTAAGCGAATTTTACTACATTTTTTTTTTAATGTTCTCACTACCAGGCTACGAATATTTTTTAGGATTTTTAATAATTGCTGCTGCGGTTCCAATTTTAGCTTTGGTTACTAATCTATTGGTAGCTCCAAAAGGAAGAACTGGCGAACGCAAACTAACCTACGAATCTGGTATGGAACCTATTGGGGGAGCTTGGATTCAATTTAACATCAGATATTACATGTTTGCTTTAGTATTCGTTATATTTGATGTTGAAACGGTATTCCTTTACCCTTGGGCTGTTGCATTCAATAGACTAGGTTTACTAGCATTTATTGAAGCACTAATATTTATTACAATACTAGTAATTGCTCTTGCCTACGCCTGGAGGAAAGGGGCTTTAGAATGGAGTTAAAAAATTGAACAATTCACTTTCACCAAAAGCAATTAGAGAATTAAGAGAAGAGACTTGTAATCCTCTAGGAGCTCCACAAGTCACTACTGACTTAAGCGAAAATATAATAATGACGAGTCTCGATGATCTTCATAATTGGGCTAGATTAAGCAGTCTATGGCCTCTTTTATATGGAACAGCTTGTTGTTTTATTGAATTTGCAGCCCTTATAGGTTCCAGGTTTGATTTCGATAGGTTTGGTTTAGTACCCAGAAGTTCACCAAGGCAAGCAGACCTACTTATTGTTGCAGGAACGGTCACAATGAAAATGGCACCAGCATTAGTAAGATTATATGAGCAAATGCCAGAACCGAAATATGTAATTGCCATGGGGGCTTGTACAATTACTGGCGGAATGTTTAGTGCAGACTCAACTACAGCTGTTAGAGGTGTCGATAAATTAATTCCAGTTGATTTATATCTACCCGGATGCCCTCCAAGACCAGAGGCTATTTTTGATGCAGTTATAAAATTGAGAAAAAAAGTTGGCAATGAAAGTATTCTTGAAAGGAGCAAATCTGATCAGTCCCACCGCTATTTGACTATAGAACATGATATGAATCTTATTTTTTCAGAAAATACTGGAGAATATCTTAATAAAAAATCTGTCAAATCAATTGAATCTTCTAACTTGCAGCAAATAGAAGAAAATATAAATGAAACAAATTCAATAGAGAAAGAAATAAAATAATGGGAAACGAAAATTTACCACAATCTTCAGAAGAAATAGTTGAACAAAGTGGAGTAATAAGTAATCAACTTTTCAAAGATGGGATTTTAAACAAATCCTTAGGCAGTGATCACATAGGTGTAGAGATTCTTTCTGTAAAACCAGAACAATTGTGCGAAGCAATATCCACCTTAAAAGAATATGGATTTAATTACCTTCAGTGTCAAGGAGGTTACGATGAAGGTCCAGGAAAATTTCTTGTAAGTTTTTACCATTTAATCTCACTTGGGGATATTCAAGAAATAAAAGAGATTAAGGAAATCAGAGTAAAGGTATTTTTAGATAGAGATTCAGATTTATCTGTACCTAGCCTTTATAAAATTTTCAAGGGAAGTGATTGGCAAGAAAGAGAAACTTATGATATGTTCGGAATTAACTTTGCAGATCATCCAAATCCAAAAAGACTTTTAATGCCAGAAGACTGGAGAGGATGGCCATTAAGAAAAGATTATATTCAACCTGATTTCTATGAATTACAAGACGCTTATTAATTAAATTTAGTAATTTAATTTCTTCAATTTTTTATACATAAACATTACTGCCCTTGCAAGTCTTCGGGAGTCATGCCTAAGTGTTGGGGTTATCTTTCTTGAATAAAGAGGCGCTTGCAAAACATAATACCCTTCTGAAATTAATTCTTCTTTATTACAAACAACGGGTATAGCTCCCCTACTTTGGTAATAATCAACAAGAGGGGACTTTTCAAATTGAACTTGAGAAAGTATTGCATTAAATATTCTAGTTTTTACTCCAAAATTTGATAATTGCTTTTCTATTCCTTTTATGTGCTGATATACATCAAGACCATCTGTTTCTCCTGGCTGGGTCATCAAATTACTTATATAAATTTTAGGAGCATTACTTTTTAGAAGAGCATCTACAATTTCCGGAACAAGTAAATTAGGTAGCAAAGAAGTATAAAGACTCCCTGGGCCAAGTACTATTAGTTCTGCTTCTTTAATAGATTCAAGAGCACTTGGAAGAGCTGATGGATTTTCGGGCAGATATCCAATCCTAGAAATCATTTTTTTAGATTGACTAATTTTGCTTTCACCAAATATTTTCTCCCCATCTTCTAATTCCGCCCAAAGCATTACATCAATGTTTGTTGCTGGTAATACTTGTCCTTGGACCGCTAAAACTTTACTAGAGGCCTGAACCGCCTTCTCTAAACTACCTGTAATTGTAGTTAATGCTGATAAAAATAGATTACCAAAACTATGTCCCTCTAAGCCACTGCCTCCTGAAAATCTGTATTGAAATAATCTTGTTAAAATTGGTTCTTCGTTTGATAAGGCTGCTAAGCAATTTCTTATATCTCCAGGTGGTTGAACACCTAACTGTTTTCTTAAAACCCCGCTACTCCCTCCATCATCAGAAACTGTAACTATTGCCGATATATTACTACTGTAGTTTTTTAAACCCTTCAATAAGGTTGACAAACCTGTTCCTCCTCCAATAGCAACTATATTTGGGCCTCTATTTAATTTACTTTTTACTCTTAATGCATCTACTAAAAATGTATTCCTTTCTGGGACGAGTGCTTTTTGTATAGAATTAATACTTCTATTTTGACCAATACCAATTAATAAAAGTCCAAATAAAAAAATTAAAGGTCCTAAAATTGAAATAGGCAAAAGACTTGTTAGAAAATTCATTATCCAGAAAAAGATTTCTATTAGCCAATAAAGTGGTCTTAAATTAGTCCAGATTGCAATACCTAATAAAGAAGTCAATAATCCAATAGCAGAAGTAATCATCCATCTTTTGATTACTAGTCCTGGCAGAAGCCAACTTAGAATTCTTAGAATTTTATTTATCAACCCTAAATTTGACTTTTTAAAATAAGATAATGTTCTCTTTATTCTTTTTTTTTTTTTCTGCATCAATATTCCCCTTAAATTTTTTTAAAATTTAAATATACTTAAATTGATTATAAATCAAATACATACATCCTTTTTTTATTTTGAAAAAGTAGGCAATATGTATTTAAAGACAAATTGCTCTAGATAAATTTTGAAAAAGTCAAAACATGCTGTAGAAACTAAAAATCTTTCTATTAGTTGGGGGGGAGATTAAGGTACTAAATAAAATCAATTTAAAACTTAATGAGGGGGAAAAATTAGCTATTGTTGGTCCTTCAGGTTCTGGGAAGTCAACTATATTAAAAATTTTGGCAGGATTAATTTTACCCACTGAAGGGGAATTAAGCATATTTGGACAAAAACAAACCTACTTAAGATTAGATCAAGAGAATCCTCCAGATGTAAGATTAGTTTTTCAGAATCCTGCTTTGTTAGGCTCTTTAACTATTGAAGAAAATGTAGGCTTCATACTCGAAAGAAATAAAAATTTATCCAAAAAGTTTATTCAAGAAATTGTTAGAGAATGCTTAGAAGAAGTAGGATTATTTAATATTGAGAAAAAACTTCCAAATGAATTAAGTGGTGGTATGCAAAAAAGAGTAAGTTTTGCAAGAGCATTAATTAGAGAACAAGAATTAGATAAAAAAAATCAGCCATTATTACTTTTTGATGAACCTACTGCTGGTCTTGACCCTATTGCTTCATCAAGAATCGAAGACTTAATTAATAAAACTAACAATAAAGCAAATGGATCATCTATTGTTGTTAGTCATGTTCTTAGTACTATAGAAAGGACTTCAGAAAAAGTTGTTATACTTTATGGAGGTAAATTCAGATGGGCTGGATCTATTGATGAATTTAAAAAAAGTAATGATCCTTATGTCTTTCAATTTAGAAATGGGAAACTTGCAGGACCAATGCAACCAAAAGATATTTAAACATCATGCGTAGAAGCTTAAGAGATTCAATAGTAGGATTTTCCTTATTAGGAGGAGTATTAATTTTTACATTGTTTTCATTCTGGTTAAGAGGTGTAAAACTATCTTCAAAAAATTGGCATCTTTTTGCAGAATTTAGCAATGCAAGCGGTTTATCAAAAAAATCTCCAGTAACTTATAGAGGAATCTTAGTTGGTTCAATTGAAGATATTCTTTTTACTAATGAAACAATCAAAGCCAAAATTGTTCTAAATAATCCGGATATTATTCTTCCCAAGCCTGCATTTGCGAGAGTTGTCACTAATTCATTTCTAGGAGGCGATGTTCAAGTATCATTAGAAACTAGTGAAAAAACAATTCCAAAGAATACTGCAAAAGCTTTATCAGAAAAATGTGATAGTAAATTAATTATTTGTCAAGGAGATACTATAACTGGAAAGCAGCTTTCAAGCCTCTCAAACATTACTAATAGGATAAATGCAATTCTAAAAGAATCAAATCAAGGAAATTTAATTTCGAATTTAGTTAATTCAATAGACCAGTTTGATAGGACACAAGAAAATCTTGATGAACTAATTTATTTATCAAAGCAAGAAATTTTAAGAATAAGACCTCTTATAAAAGAAGTAACAATTGCTGCAGGTCACTTAAATAATATTTTGTCTACCATCAATGATGAAGAAACTCTTAAAGATATAAAGTTAACAATTAATGCCGCAGAATCTATCTCAGGAAAGTTTGATAATATGAGTAATGGTTTTGAAGAATTAATGAAAGATAAAGAATTAACTAAATCTATAAGAGATTTGACAATTGGTCTCTCTAAATTCCTTAACGAGATTTACCCATAAAAAAATTAAAATTCATTTATTGCGTTTAAAGCCATTGCTGCAATTGTCTTATCTGTAGCTTTAGGCAATTGTACATATTTACCTTGTGCAGCCTCTGCTAGTTCTTTTCCAAAACCACTAGCAATAAATTTTCTCTCTGTATCAATAATTAGTAGCTTTATACCTAACATGGGATATTTAGCAGCAATATCTAATACTTCTTGTTTCAAATTTACATTTTCATTTTCGTTTTCTTTATTTTCTGCTTGACCTAATGAAATACCTAACGGAACATTACCTCTCCCGTCAGTTATGCCAACAACAATGACCTGACCTATATCTCCCGTAGAGAGCGCATTTTTTGCCACTTTTGCTGATTGAGTTAGGCCATGTGCCAATGGAGATCCGCCTCCACATGGCATAGTTTCTAATCTTCTTTTTGCTGCTGTAATAGATCTTGTAGGAGGCAAAAGGACTTCGGCTTGATTCCCTCTAAAAGGTATAAGAGCTACTTCATCTCTATTTTCATAAGCCTCAGTCAAAAGTCTGATTACGGCACCTTTTGCACTTTGCATTCTATTAAGTGCCATAGATCCACTAGCATCAACTAGAAAAATAACTAATGCTCCTGCCTTTTTTTGAAGGAGCTTTGCTCTAAAGTCATTTTCTTCAATGATGATAGTTTTATTAGGATTCTTTAATCTTCTAGATTTCTGATAAGGAGCAGCAGCTCTGAGAGTTGCATCAACAGCTATTCTCTCAACTTTGCCTCTTGGGATTAAAGGTCTGACATATCTTCCTCTGCTTTGACTTAAAATCACTGACCTGCTTCCACTATTTCCTGCTTTAGACTTTGCTGATGAAAAAAGCAATAGATCAGGATCGACTATGCATGATTCAGGATCTAGAATAAATTCTTCTGGTA
>QCUB01000041.1 GCA_003210895.1 Prochlorococcus sp. AG-676-M04 | reverse complement strand
TACGCAAATAAATCTTCTATTACATTAGTAGTAGTTTCTCATGATAAAAGTATTTTTGATTTATTTGAGAATAAGATAAGATTATAAAATTGCTTCTAATTTTTTTGAAATTTATTTATTAGAAATGGAACCTAACATACCTGATTTATTTATTACACGCGAAAAACGTTTATTTGATGCCTTATCAATAATTAACGAGAAAAAAATACATATCGCCCTCGTAGTTGATAATGAGAAAAAATTATTAGGAACTATAACCGATGGTGATATTAGGAGGGGATTATTAAAAGGTTTAAATTTAGAGTCCTCAGTAGATGAGATTACAAATAAGAATTTTCAATCTATAAATTTAAAAGATGATCAGAATGTCGCAAAAAAAATTATGTCAAAGTATGGAATAAATGAAGTTCCAGTTTTGAATAATGATGGGGTAGTAGTTGATGTTTTAATAAAAGACAAAATTTATAGCGAAATGAAATTACCTAATCCTGTAGTAATTATGGCCGGAGGTCTTGGAAAAAGATTACTTCCACATACCTCAGAATGTCCAAAACCTATGTTAATAGTTGGTGATAAACCAATATTAGAGATTATTCTTTTAGAGTGTATCTCTTATGGCTTAAAGAAATTTTTCATTTCAGTTAATTATCTTAAGGAGCAAATAATTAATTATTTTGGGGATGGTGAGAAATGGGGCGTAGAAATTGAGTATATAAATGAGCCTAAGAGAATGGGTACTGCTGGTTCTTTGAATTATTTACCCAATTCAATAAATTGCCCATTTTTTGTATTGAATGGGGACGTTTTGACAAGATTAAATTATAGAAATCTCTTGAAGTTTCATAAAGAACAATCTAGTCAAGCCACTATGTGTGTAAAGAGGCATGAGTTACATGTTCCTTATGGAGTAGTTAAAAATGATGGAATTAGATTAAACGAAATTTCTGAAAAACCTTCATTTAATTTTTTAATTAATGCTGGTGTCTATTTAATAAATCCAAAGATTTTATCTTTTTTGCCAAAAGATGAATTCGCCGATATGCCTTTTTTTTTAGAAGATTGTAAAAATTTAGGACAATCTGTAAATTTATTTCCAATTCATGAATATTGGATAGATATTGGGAGGCCTGAAACACTTGAAGAAGCTTATCAGACTTGGCAAGAAATATAATTAATTTTAAGAACTAAAATCTAATTTGATATAAGTTTTGGTCATTTATAGTAGGATTATTTGATATTAAAATAAGTATTTAAGATTTGGAAAATAAAAAGAGAATATTTGCTTTCGTTTTCGCTAGAGGAGGTTCAAAAGGTTTGATTAATAAAAATATATTGCCTATTGGCGGCGTGCCCTTGGTCGGAAGGAGTATAAATGTTGCAAAAGAATTAAGTATTGTTGAAGAAATATTTTTATCAACTGATTCTGATGAAATAGCAAATATTGGAGAGTTTTATGGTGCTAATATTATTGAAAGGCCGAATTATTTGTCTGCGGATAATTCTGCAGAGTGGGATGCTTGGCGACATGCAGTTGATTCTGTAATCGCAAAGTATGGAGATTTTGATATTTTTCTTAGTTTGCCTGCTACTGCTCCTCTTAGGGATTCTGATGATGTCTTTAGTTGCTTGGAAACATTTGTGAGTGATGAAAATTCTGATATTTTAATAACAGTGATGCCCTCCAAAAAAAGTCCTTGGTTTAATATGGTTAAAAAAGACGATAATGGCTATGTAACTCTTTTAAATCAAGGTAAAAATTATAGCTGTAGGCAACACGTGCCAAAAAGTTATGAAATTTCAACTTTAGCTTACGTAACTACCCCAAAACACATAAAAAAAGTTTCAAGCATTTGGTCTGGGAAGGTAAAGGCCCTAGAGTTTCCGTATGAAAGAGCAATAGATATAGATGATAAATTTGATTATGATATGGCTTGTCAGATATGGTATGAAGCTAACAAAAAATCATGATTGAGGCTAATCAAACTATTTGTGTTCAAGGATTAGGCTTTGTAGGTTTTGCGATGTCTGTAGCAATAGCTTCTGTAAAAAAAGATGATAAGCCTTTGTATAATGTCTTTGGTATTGACCTACCAAATGAAACAGGAAATGCTCGAATTAATAATATTAATTTAGGTATGATGCCTTTCAAGACGACAGATGAAAATTTATTAAATACTTTTGAAGATGTCTTTAGACAAGGAAATTTAGTTGCATCATCTTCAACAGATCTTTTTTCAAAGGCGGACGTAATAATAGTTGATATTAATTTTGATGTAAATTTAAAAGGGTCCGATCCTGCAGTTGATTTTTTACCTCTTAAAAAAGCAATAAATGCAATCGGTGAGCAAATGAGACCTGAAGCTCTTGTTATTGTAGAGACGACGGTACCACCTGGTACGACTAGTGAAATAATCTATCCATATCTATTAAATTTAATTAAAAAAAGATTCCCAGAAATATCAAGTGTAAATCTTGCGCATTCTTATGAAAGAGTGATGCCAGGCAAAAATTACTTTAATTCAATCACAGAATTTTGGAGAGTATACGCTGGGATTAACTCACAAGCTGCAGAGAAATGTAAGGGTTTCTTGAAAACAATTATTAATACTAAAAAGTTCCCTATGCGTGAATTAAAGTCTACTACTGCTTCTGAAACAGCAAAGGTATTAGAAAATAGTTATAGAGCATCTAATATCGCTTTTATAAATGAATGGGGGATTTTCGCGGAGTCAGTCGGTATTGATTTATTTGAAGTATTAGAGGCAATTAGATTAAGACCAACACATGCAAATATTATGCAGCCAGGACTTGGAGTAGGAGGCTATTGTTTAACCAAAGATCCTTTAATGGGTATTGTTTCCTGTAATCAGATTTTTAATATAAATCCAACAGATTTTGAAATATCAAAGAAATCGGTATCTATTAATAACCAGATGCCAAAAAATACTTTTGAACTTATTAAAAAAAGTCTTAAATTTACTCAAGATAAAACAGTTCTTATTTTAGGAATTACTTATAGACAAGATGTTCAAGATACAAGATACAGTCCATCCTTAAAACTCATTGATCTTTTTAAAGAAAATTTTAAAAAAATTTATTGCCACGATCCTATGCTTAATAGTTTTGATTCAAATGAAATAATTTTTGAAAAAAGATTACCAAATCCTGAAAAGTTTGATCTAATTGTTTTAGCAGTATCCCATCAGGAATATAAAGATATAAATTATGATATTTGGTTAGGAAAATTTAATGGATTACTTGTTGATAGTAATAATGTATTATCAAAAGAACAGATATCCAAACTAATGAAATTAAATTTTAATTTAAAAATTATAGGGAGGGGAGATATTTGAATATTTTAATTTCTGGTGGTGCAGGCTTTATTGGCTATCACTTAGCCTGTAAATTTTTAAAAGAAAATCATCAAGTTACTCTGATTGATAATTTAAAAAAAACTGGATCGGATAACGAACTAAATAATCTCATAAAAAATAAAAATATTAAATTAATAGAGTTAAATTTGGAAGACTATGAATCTCTAAAAACTTTATCGGAAGACTTTGAAATAATAATTCATTTAGCAGCAATTTTAGGCGTCCAAAATGTTCTAAATAATTCTTTTAAAGTACTAGATTCAAATGTGAAAATGTTATCTAATATGCTTACCTTGGCAAAAAAACAAAATAAATTAAATAAATTTTTGTTTACATCGACTAGCGAAGTTTATGCAGGCACTCTAGAGAAATCTATGCTTGAAATCCCTACACCTGAAAATTCTGAAATTTTATTACCTGACTTAAATTTACCAAGGACTTCATATATGCTTTCAAAGATATACGGAGAAGCAATGTGTATATCTTCTGGATTGCCGATTATAAATATAAGACCTCATAATATTTATGGTCCTAGAATGGGATTTTCACATGTAATACCTCAAATCATAAAAAGAGTTATTGAAACAAAGAGTGGTGGAAATCTTGGTGTTTATTCTCCAAACCATACTAGAGTTTTTTGCTACATTGATGATGCTGTTTCTTTGATTTCTAAATTAATTTTTGAATATGACTGCAGAAATATCACATTAAATTTAGGTAATGATTCTCCAGAAATAAAAATTAAAGAGCTTGTTAAAAAAATTATTAGTAAAATGGGAAGGTTAGATATTTCATTACATGATCTCCCTGATACACAAGGTTCACCTAAGAGAAGAGTACCAAATATAGACTTGTTGAATAAAGCCACAAATGTAACTAAAAGGATAAGTATTGAAGATGGCTTAGAAAAAACAATTGAATGGTATTTACATTTTTTAAATTGTAAAAATTGAATTCTTAGACTTAAAAATAAATAATTTAATAAAAAAAATATTGAATAAAAATACTTCTAAAAGATTTTTCTGTTTTAGTTGTAAAATAAGCTTATTGAAAAAAGAAAGTATTAAATGAAAAAAAGTACAATTATAGCGGAGGCAGGAGTTAATCATAATGGCGATATTAATATGGCAAAAGAACTTATAAAATCCGCTTCAATTGCAGGAGCTGATTATGTCAAATTTCAGAGTTTTAAAGTAAATTCATTGGTTACAAGAAATGCTGAACAAGCAAAATATCAAAAAGAAAATACGAAAAAAATTGAGAGTCAATATTCAATGCTTAAGAGACTTGAATTAACTAAAGAGAATCATTATGAATTAATAGAAGAGTGCAAAAAAAATAATATTGGGTTTTTAACAAGTGCATTTGATATTGAAGGAATAGAATTTATTAAATCGCTAAATGTTGATTTTTTAAAAATTCCTTCTGGAGAAATTACTAACTTGCCTTATTTAAAGTTAGCAGCCACTTTCAGTAAACCAATAATTATCTCTACAGGAATGGCAAATTTATCTGAAATTGATAATGCCATTAGAGTTTTAATTGATAATGGCAAAAATAAAAATGAAATTACTATTTTGCATTGCGTCACGGAATATCCAGCTCCTAAAAATTTAATCAATCTCAATTTTATTAAGACCTTAAAAAAGTGTTTTGGGACTTCTGTTGGCTATTCTGATCATACATTAGGAATTGAAATAGCTATCGCATCCATAGCTTTAGGGGCAGAAATACTAGAAAAACATATTACCCTGGATAAAAGTCTTGAAGGACCTGATCATAAAGCAAGTCTAGACCCGCATGAATTTAGTCAGATGGTTTTAAATATAAGAACTGTAGAAGATTCACTGGGTTCTGGAATTAAGCAAATTACTCCGATTGAAACTAAGAATGCTGCGGTTGCAAGAAAATCTATTGTCGCCAAAAGAAAAATTTTGAAAGGAGAATTGTTTACTATAGATAATATCACTGTTAAAAGACCAGGAACTGGTATATCTCCAATGAGTTTTTATGAAATACTTGGAAATAAGTCGAAAAATAATTTCGAAGAAGATGATTTAATAGTTAATTAAAAATGTACAAAAAGAAAATTTGCTTTGTTACTGGTACTAGAGCCGAATATGGGTTATTGAAATATTTAATGAAAGAAATTAAAAATTCTAATTCTTTCCATTTTCAACTTGTAGTAACTGGAAGTCATTTATCTAAAAGACATGGTTTTACTGTAAATGAAATAATCAACGATGGCTTTGAAATAAGTAAATCACTAGACATTGATTTAAGTGAAGATGGTAATAGATCTGTATGTAATTCAATAGCTAATTGTATCGTTCAATTTTCTGATACATTACAGCAATTAAAGCCTGACATAATTATAGTTTTGGGAGATAGATATGAATTATTGGCAGTAGTTACTGCATCAATGATACATCGAGTCCCCATAGCACATATTCATGGAGGTGAAGTCACAGAGGGAGCCTTTGATGATGGAATTCGTCATTCCATCACAAAATTATCACAATTACATTTTGTTGCTGCTGATGAATATAAAAGAAGAGTTATACAGTTAGGAGAAAATCCTAATTTAATATTTAATGTTGGAGGCCTTGGTGTTGATGCAATAAAAAAAATCAAGCTACTCTCTAAAGAGAAAATTGAAAATAATTTAAATTTGAAGTTTCAAAGCAAAAATTTATTGATCACATATCATCCTTTGACCATACCAGTCAAGGAAAATTCTGAATTCGAGATTACCCAACTAATTAAAGGCTTATCGAAATTTAAAGATACTCTACAAATATTCACAATGCCAAATGCAGATCCTGGAAATAAAAAAATCTTTGAGACAATAAAGGATTACGCTAAAAATAAAAAAAATGTATTTACATTTGAATCATTAGGTCAATTAAATTATTTATCATGTTTGTTGTATGTGGATGCAGTTGTAGGAAATTCATCTAGCGGTATTCTTGAAGTTCCTACATTTAAAAGGGCTACTATTAATATTGGTGATAGGCAAAAAGGTAGATTATTTGCAAAAAGTGTAATTTCTTGTTCAAACAAGGCTCTTGATATCGAGAAGTCAATAAAAAAAATATATACAAAAGATTTTCAAAATACTTTAAAGGAGACAATTAATCCTTATGGTAACGGCGGCGCTAGCGAAGAAATTAAAAATATATTGGAAGTAACTAATTTTGAAGAATTAAAGAGAAAACCATTTTTTGATTTAAATTTCTAAGAATTTCATTGAAATTATTTTTCATTGAGTATAAATGCAATAAGATAGAATCACAGCTGAATCTAATATTATGAATTTTAAATTTCCTTACCCTGGCAAAATAGATAAAAATAGTTTTAAAGCTGACAATATAGGTATTCCAAAATATGGGTTGCCAGAAAAAGTTAAATTCTGCAGTTGTTGCGTAATAAGTAATCAAAGACCATCTAGTACTATTGAATTCAAGAATGATGGAGTAACTAATAAAGAGGTAATCAATTTTAATGAGAATAATGTATGCGATGCTTGCAAAGTTAGAGAAATAAAAGATTCTATTAATTGGAAAGAGAGAGAAAAAGAGTTAAGAGATTTATGTGATAGGCATCGTAAAAATGATGGAAGTTATGATTGTTTGATTCCAGGTAGCGGTGGCAAAGATAGCTTTATGCAAGCTCACCTTTTGAAATATAAGTATGGAATGAATCCATTAACCTGTACATGGGCACCTCATATTTATACAGATTGGGGTTGGAAGAACCATCAGGCATGGATACATGCTGGATTTGATAATATTTTGTTTACTCCTAATGGCTTGGTTCATAGATTATTAACGAGAATTGCAATTGAAAAATTATTTCATCCTTTTCAACCTTTTATGTTGGGTCAAAAAAATCTAGCTCCTAAGATTGCCTATTTATATGATATTTCTCTTATTTTCTATGGTGAAAATGAAGCGGAATATGGTAACAAGAAACAAAATATTGATTGTTCAAATAGACCAAAAGAGTTTTTCTCTGAAGATAAATCAACCGATATTTACTTAGGAGGACTTCCTATATCTGAACTCGAGGAACTTTCATTAAAGAAGGTTGATTTTGAACCTTATATGCCAATAGATTCAGAGAAACTTCTTGAAAAAAACATAGATGTTCATTATCTAGGTTATTTTGAGAAATGGCACCCTCAATCTGCTTATTATTATTCTGTTGAAAATGGAGACTTTCAATGTTCTCCTGAACGAACTATTGGGACCTATAGCACTTATAACTCTATTGATGATAAAATAGATGATTTTCACTACCATACAACTTTTATAAAATTCGGAATTGGTAGAGCTACTTATGATGCTTCTCAAGAGATAAGATCAGGAGATATTACAAGGGAGGAAGGCGTTTCTTTGGTAAATAAGTTTGATGGTGAATTCCCTGATAGATGGTCATCTCAAATTTTTGATTATTTATCAATTGATGATGAAAAATTCCCTAAAGCCTCTAAATTTTTTGAAGAGCCAAATTTTACTAAGCAATATTATTTAGATTTAGCTGATACTTTTAGATCTCCTCATTTATGGAAATGGTCTGAGAACGAATCATGGGAGTTGAGAAATAAAGTGAGTAATAATTTAATTAAAAACTCAGTTCAAAGTTGGACTGGTAATTCTTAAGGAAAAATATTTTGAGTTATTTACAAAAGAGAATTATTTCAAGACTAGATATTAAAGGCTCGAGATTAATTAAGGGAATAAGATTTGAAGGATTAAGAGTCTTGGGAAATCCCAGTGATAAGGCAATAAATTATTATAAAGAGGGTATAGATGAGATTTTTTATTCTGACGCAGTAGCAAGCCTTTATAGTAGAAACAGTCTTGATGATCTTCTTAGAAAAACTTGCCAAAGTGTTTTCGTACCAGTTACAGCAGGAGGTGCCATTAAATCTATAGAAGATGTCTATCTTCTTTTGAAAGCAGGTGCGGATAAAATTGCAATTAATACACATGCTGTAAAAAAACCTGACCTAATAACAACATTAGCTAATAGATTTGGAGAACAATGTATAGTCTTGTCTATTCAAGCTAGAAGATCATTAAAGATGAATTCCGGTTGGGAAGTCATGATTGAGGCAGGTAGGGAACGAACGGGAATTGACCTTCAATTTTGGATAGAAAAATCACAAAAATTAGGAATTGGAGAGATTTTTTTGACCTCTGTTGATCAGGATGGAACAAATAAAGGACCTGACAAAGAATTAATAAATATGGCTAATAAAATCGTATTAAAACCTCTCATAGTTGGCGGAGGGATTAGTTCATTAAATTCTATACGGGAAATACTTATGATGGAGTCTGTATCGGGAGTGGCAATAGGAAGTGCATTACATAGAGATAAATTGAAAATTGATCAGATTAAAGAAGAAACTAAATCTGATCATATAAAACTTAGATATAATAAGATTAAATTAAATCATAGTCAGTTTACGAAAAGCGTAATTTCTAAGGAAGTAGCAATTATCGATTACGGTATGGGTAATCAGCAGAGCTTAGTCAATGCTTTAAATTTGTTAGGACATAAAGTTACATTGACCTCAAAAAAAGATCAATTGAAGAATTCGGAAGTTGTTATATTACCTGGTGTGGGGTCATTTCCTGCAGGAATAAGAGAGTTGAAAAATAGAGATCTAAAAGAAGTAATCTTAGAAAGACATCTTCAAAAAAGAGCTTTAATTGGAATATGTTTGGGAATGCAATTATTGTTTGAAGACAGTTCAGAATTTGAATTAAGTAAGGGTTTAGGTATTTTTAAAGGGAATATTAAAAGCTTAGATAAACACAAAGTCATATCAAACGATTATAAGTTAAATCCAGAATTGATTAAACTTCCGCATATGGGGTGGAATGAGTTAGCTAATACTTTTGGGATTAAAAAATATATCGAAAGTGATTTGAAAAATAACTTTTTTTATTTTGTGCATAGTTATGGAGCTCAAGAAGTTAAAAATGCTGATTTTTATGTAACAACAAGTTATTTTGGGAGAGAACCAATCGCAATCTGTGGCTTAGAGAATACAATAGGATTTCAATTTCATCCTGAAAGGAGTGGAGAAGTAGGCTTAAATCTTTTATCTAAAACGATAGATAATGTTATCTTAGATAAATAGTTTTTAAAATAGAATTAGTATATGTTGTGTTCTACTAAATACACAAAAATTTGAAAATGAGAAGCAACTATAAAAGAATTTATTTACCTTGTGAAATTTTGGATAGGGAGATTGATGGGGCATGTCTACTTGCATTAGAGGCTATCGCTCGGGGTTGGGAAGTAATAATTGGCTCTCAAGCAACAATGATGAAGAATATTGAATTTTCCAAGCGTGGAATTTATTTTCTAAAAAGCATCACACCAGGTCAAATAGCTACTCAAAAAAGGATAATAAATTCTGGAAGTTATGTGGTATGCCACGATCAAGAAGGTTTACTTCAAAGACCAGGAATGTCTTATAAAATAAGATATTCTAGAGAATCACTCTCATTAGCTAAGAAAATATTTTTCTGGGGAGACTTACAAAAAAAAGAATTTATTGATGCACTTGGAGATAACCATAATGCTGAATTAATAGTTTCGGGAAGTCCAAGGGCTGATCATTGGCAGTTGATTAGCAGAAAATTAAAAGAATTGAAGAGTTCAGAAAAAAATAAAAAATGTATTTTATTAGCTACTAGTTTTGGAAAAGAAAATCATGCTTTAGGAAAAGATGGTCATTATAATCTTCTGAAAGATGTGGCTGGACTAAAGTATGGTGCCAATGATAGTGAATCTTTCCATAATCATTTTAATAGTTTATTAAATTTAGGGAATTTTGTTTTACCTTATTACAAGGATCTTGTTTTGGAGATAGCTAAGAATTTGCCTAATGAAAAAATCATTATGAGACCCCATCCTAGTGAAAATATTGAAATGTGGAAAGAACTAACTAAAGAATATAAAAATATAGAGGTTAATAATGAGGACACAATTGTTGAATGGATAACTAAATCTAAATTATTAATACAATATGCAAGCACTTCTGCCATACAGGCCAATATTCTTGGAAAGCCTGTTTTTTCATTGATACCTGAACTCCCTGAAAATCTTAAGAGTCTTGATCTTTTACAT
>QCUB01000040.1 GCA_003210895.1 Prochlorococcus sp. AG-676-M04 | reverse complement strand
AAAAATTATTGATGATTTTGAAATTAATACAAAATTACTTACTTTTGAAGATCTCAAAGAAATTGTAGATATTGGAGATTGGATAGGTGTTTATGGAACTATTAAGAAAACTAATAAAGGCGAACTTTCAATAAAAGTATCCAAGTGGGAAATGTTATCTAAATCATTACAGCCATTACCTGATAAATGGCATGGTTTAACAGATATAGAAAAAAGATATAGGCAAAGATATCTGGATTTAATAGTTAATCCTTTGTCAAAAAATGTATTTAAAACAAGAGCAAAGTGTATTAGTCTAATAAGAAGATGGTTAGATGAAAAAAATTTTTTAGAGATAGAGACACCAATACTTCAATCTGAGGCTGGAGGAGCTGAAGCAAGGCCATTTATCACTCATCACAATACCTTAGATATACCATTGTATTTAAGAATAGCTACCGAATTACATCTAAAAAGAATGGTAGTAGGAGGATTCGAGAAAGTATATGAGTTAGGACGAATTTTTCGCAATGAAGGGATAAGCACGAAGCATAATCCTGAATTCACGTCTGTGGAAATATATCAGGCTTTCTCTAATTACGTTGATATGATGAATTTAACTGAAGATCTGATCAGAAATATTATATCAAGTTGCTGTGATTCCTTGGTTATTAATTATCAAGAAAAGGTAATTGATTTTTCAAAACCTTGGAAAAGAATATCAATGAAAAATGTTGTTATGGAATATACAGGGATAAATTTTGATTCTTTTAATGGAGATTTGAATAAAGCTATAAGGGATTTAGAGAAACTTAATATTGAAATTTCTCCTAAAATAGATTCCTTAGGCAGACTTTTAAATGAAGTTTTTGAGCAAAAGGTCGAATCTCAACTCATAGAACCGACTTTTGTGATTGATTATCCAATTGAAATTTCTCCTCTTGCAAGACCCCATCCTGAAAATAAAGAGATGGTTCAGAGATTTGAGTTGTTTATTGCTGGCCGTGAACTTGCTAACGCATTCAGTGAATTAATAGATCCAGTTGATCAAAGACAAAGAATGCTATTACAGCAATCTTTGCGAGATGCAGGTGATCTTGAAGCACATTGTATTGATGAAGATTTTTTACAAGCTTTGGAAATAGGTATGCCACCCACAGGAGGTTTAGGAATTGGAATTGATAGATTGATTATGTTACTAACAAATAGTCCCTCAATTAGAGATGTCATTCCCTTCCCTTTGTTAAAACCAGAAAAAACTTCTACTAAATCTGAAAAATTAACCTCGAATGAAGTAAAATAATAATTGATCCAATACGAAATTTTTTAAATGAGTGGTGAACGTGTTGGTTTCCGCTTCAAGCACGCAGATGCAGTAGTGAAAAGAAATCCTCAAGGCCGATCAAGAAGAGGCTGGGTTATGGAACCAGTTGAACAAACTACGAGTAGAGGTACTAAAATGCCTGCTTACAGAATTCGTTGGAGAGATAGCGAAAGGCCTGAAACTGTTTTGCAGCATATGTTAATTGCTGATCCTGATCCCTCTCCTCCCCCAAATTCAGTAAGTTTAGACTCTGATTAAAGTTTCTTAAAGAAGGATTTCCTTTATTATCTCTTAAGAGCAGTTTTTATTTCTCTTTGAACATCTTTTTGTTTATCTGCTTGTCTTTTATCATGTAATTTTTTACCTTTACCTATACCAATGGTTAATTTTATCCATGAACCTTTTAAATAAATTGATAAGGGAATAATAGTTAACCCCTTTTTTTCAGTATTGGATTTAAGCTTTATAATTTCTTGTTTATGTAACAACAATTTTCTATTTCGTAATGGGTCGTGATTAAAAAAAGAGCCCACATTTTTATGTGGTGAAATGTGAACATTTAATAAAAGTATTTCACCATCTCGGAAAGAACAATACCCATCTCTTAAATTAACGTTGCCGTTTCTTATGGATTTTACTTCAGTCCCTACAAGTTCAATTCCAGCTTCGATTGTTTCAATTATTTCATACTGAAATTTTGCATATCGATTTTCTGAAAGACGTTTAAAAACAGCTTCTTTTTTTATGATTTTATTTTTTTTGTTTGAAACTTTTGCCATTGTAGTTGTAAATAATCTTTCCCCAAAGAACAATTGCCATTAATCTTTAATTATGGCAATAATTTCTTCAAGTTTAGATGAATCTAATATTCCTAGCTCAAGAAAAGAGCTGAGGTTAGTTGATTCAACAATAATTGATGAAGAAAAAATAAATAAAAATTTAAATCTAGCTCGGCCAAATTCCTTTAAAGAATTTATTGGACAAGAGCAAATTAAATCTTCATTAAAAATAGCTATAGATGCATCTAAATATAGGAAAGAAGCATTAGAACATACACTCTTATATGGTCAACCTGGTTTAGGAAAAACTACATTAGCGTTATTGATCTCTCATGAAATGAATACAAAATGTAGAGTAGCAAGTGCACCTTCAATTGAAAGGCCAAGGGATATTGTGGGTTTACTTCTTGGATTAAAAGAAGGAGAGATTTTATTTATTGATGAGATCCATCGTTTAAACAAATTAACTGAAGAGCTTTTATATTCCGCAATGGAGGATTTTAGGTTGGATTTAACAATGGGAGCTAATAGAGGGGCTCGCTGCAGAACAATTAATCTACCGAAATTTACTTTGATCGGGGCTACAACAAAACTTGCATCAATTAGTGCGCCTCTAAGAGATAGATTTGGACTATGTCAGAAAATTGAATTTTATTCAAATGATGAATTGCAACAAATAATTTTTAATTTTTCTAATTTGATAAATCTTCACTTAGAAAATGATGCTTGTTGCGCTCTAGCCAAGATCTCTAGAGGAACTCCAAGAATTGCATTGCGATTATTAAAAAGAGTAAGAGACTATGCTCAGGTTATTAAAAATACAAATAAAATTTCTTTAGAGATAATTGAAAAAGCTTTATATTCTCAAAACATAGATAATAAAGGTTTGGATAACTTAGATAGGAAATTCTTGTCTTTTTTAAACCTTAATAATAATCCGATTGGCTTAGATTCAATTGCTGCAGGTATGGGAGAGGAATCTTCAATGTTAGAGTTTGTAGTTGAGCCATATTTAATTCAAATTGGCTTTATTATGAGAACCTCTCGAGGTAGAAAACTTACATCTTCAGGAAAAAAATACATTAGTTCCAAAAATGAAAAATACTAAAAAGTTTAAACTTTATCCTTTATTGATTTGCTTTTTAATAAATATTTTATATGTTTCTCCAAGTTATTCATTAAGCTCACAGGAAGATTTATTTAAAAATGCTTTAAATTTAAGCTCTAGTGGAGAATTTAATCTCGCTTTAAAGCAATGGAACAAGTATTTGGAATTGTTTCCTGATGATGCAGCTGCTTTGAGTAATAGAGGAAATATAAAACTTGTTATTGGAGATCCTGAAGGGGCGATAGATGATCAAGATAAAGCCATTGATTTAGATCCTGATGAGATTGATCCTTATATTAATAGAGGTATAGCAAAAGAATCATTAGGATTTTGGTTACAGGCAAAAAATGATTATTTATATGTCATCTCAAAAGATACAGATAATTTTTCTGCTTTATATAATTTTGCTAATGTTGAAGGGTCTTTGTCAAATTGGCAGAATGCAAGGAATTTGTTTGCTAAAGCTTCAGAATCAAATCCTGGTTTTGCCATGGCACGATCAAGCATGGCTTTGGCGGACTACCAATTAGGCAATATAGAGGAAAGTGAAAAAGAATTGAAAAAATTGATCAGACGTTATCCAACTTTTGCTGATGCGAGAGCAGCATTAACAGCCTTGAAATGGTCAAAAGGAATTTCTGGTGAAGCTGAAAGTAACTGGATAGTAGTTAAGGAATTAGACTCAAGATATTCTGATGAGGAATGGTTAATAAACATTCGAAGATGGCCTGAAAAACCAACTAAAGATTTGATGAAATTTATAGCTCTAAAATAAAAAATGGATAGAGATAGATTGTTAAAAAAAATTGATTCTTTCAATGATGAACTTATCAATATGAGGAGGCATATTCATGCTCATCCAGAATTAAGTGGCTTAGAAAATCAAACGGCAATTTTAATTAGTGGTTACTTGAAAAGTATTGGTTGGAGAGTTACAGAATCTGTTGGAAGAACAGGTGTTGTAGCAGATTTTGGACCAAAAGATAAAGGTTTTATAGGTTTGAGAGTTGATATGGATGCTCTCCCAATATATGAGAATACTAATTTAAGTTTTTCTTCAAAAATTGATGGCGTTATGCATGCTTGTGGTCATGATTTACATACATGCATTGGTCTGGGTGTCGCAAAAATTATTAAGGATTTAAAACTTAGATTTGGCACAAGAATAATTTTTCAACCTGCTGAAGAAATTGCCAGTGGTGCTAGGTGGATGATTGATGATGGTGTAACTAATGGTTTAAAACAAATTTTGGGAGTACATGTTTTCCCTGAATTATTCGTAGGAACTATTGGGATTAAGGAAGGAAGTCTGACAGCGGCGGCAGGAGAACTTTCAGTTGAGATAATAGGAAAATCAGGACATGGTGCGAGACCTCATGAAGGTGTAGATGCTATATGGGCAGCATCCAAAATTATTGCTGGTATTCAAGAAGCAATAACAAGAAAATTAGATCCTTTAGATCCCGTCGTCATTACCTTTGGGAAAATAAATGGTGGAAATGCATATAATATTTTGTGTGACAAGGTTAATTTAACTGGAACAATTAGATGCACAAACTTGCAATTATTTAGGGATATGGGTGATTGGCTTAATTTTAATATTTCTTCTATTGCAGATAGTTGCGGAGCTGAAGCTAAAGTAAAATTTAGAGAGATTGTACCACCTGTAAATAATGATTATGAAATAAATAAGGTTTTAAGGGATTGTTCAATTGGTATTTTAGGTCATGAAAATGTTATTGAATTACAAAAACCATCCTTAGGTGCTGAAGATTTTGCTGAGTTTTTAAATGAAGTTCCTGGAGCAATGTTTAGGCTAGGTGTCTCAGGTGTTGACGGATGTGCTCCACTACATAGCTCAGAATTTGATCCAGATGAAAGAGCTATTAGTGTAGGAATTAAAGTAATAACTGAAACCATAGTAAAATTAAATAATTAATTGGGAAAAGTCATATAAATGAAACATGAAAAAGCTTATATTTTTTCTTTAGTGGCTCCTTTTATGATTCTTCTATCATTAATAGGATGTATTCTAAAAAAAGATAGTAAAAAAATTTTTTATTTACCAATTGGATTGATGGGGGTTATCATAATTGCCGAGAAAGAATTTAGTAGAGGATTTAAGAGAAAGAATATATTAAATAAAATAAAATCTTATAAAAAAAACAAATAAAAATATTTTCTTTATTTTTAAGTAATATTAGATGACTATTTTTTTAAAAAGAGCTATTTTTTAAATAAAGCTAGGGGTGCTAAGGAAAAATAACTTAGCTGAGATCATACCCTTTGAACCTGATACAGTTAAAACTGACGCAGGAAAGTGTAATTTTGATCAAACTCTAGTAATAAAACATTTTAAATTTAAAAAGTCATGAGAAATTCTTGGATAAAGCCACGTATTGGACAAAAAAATATTACTCAGATGAATTTCGCTAGGAACGGAACTATAACTGAAGAAATGAGCTACGTTGCTAAAAAAGAAAATCTTCCACCTTCATTAATTATGGAAGAAGTTGCAAGAGGTAGATTAATAATTCCAGCTAATATAAATCATGTAAATCTAGAACCAATGGCAATTGGTATTGCCTCTAAATGTAAAGTAAACGCAAATATTGGGGCCTCTCCTAATGCTAGTGATATGAATGAAGAAGTTGAAAAGCTTAAGTTAGCGGTTAAATATGGTGCTGATACAGTGATGGATTTATCTACAGGAGGAGTAAATCTTGATGAGGTTAGAGAAGCAATTATCAATGAATCTTCTGTTCCTATTGGAACTGTTCCTGTATATCAAGCTTTGGAAAGTGTTCATGGCTCTATAGAAAGATTAACAGAAGATGATTTCTTGCATATTATTGAAAAACATTGTCAGCAGGGCGTTGACTATCAAACTATTCATGCTGGTTTATTAATAGAGCATTTACCTAAAGTAAAAGGAAGAATTACTGGCATCGTAAGTCGTGGTGGCGGGATTTTAGCACAATGGATGTTGCATCATTTTAAGCAAAATCCCCTTTACACAAGGTTTGATGATATTTGTGAAATTTTTAAAAAATATGATTGTACTTTTTCTCTAGGAGATTCACTTAGACCTGGATGTTTACATGATGCATCTGATGATGCTCAATTAGCTGAATTAAAAACATTGGGCGAACTTACAAGAAGAGCATGGACTCATAATGTTCAAGTTATGGTTGAAGGACCTGGACATGTTCCTATGGACCAAATTGAGTTCAATGTTAGAAAACAGATGGAAGAATGTTCAGAAGCTCCTTTTTATGTTCTGGGTCCATTGGTAACAGATATTTCTCCAGGTTATGATCATATATCAAGTGCAATTGGTGCTGCAATGGCAGGATGGTATGGAACTGCGATGTTATGTTATGTCACTCCAAAAGAACATTTGGGTCTTCCAAATGCTGAAGATGTTAGAGAGGGCTTAATAGCTTATAAAATTGCAGCTCATGCAGCCGATATCGCGAGGCATAGAGCAGGTGCGCGTGATAGGGATGATGAGTTGAGTCATGCAAGATATACTTTTGACTGGAAGAAACAGTTTGAACTTTCTTTAGATCCTGAAAGGGCTAAACAATATCATGATGAAACCTTACCAGAAGAAATATTTAAAAAAGCTGAGTTTTGTTCAATGTGTGGTCCTAAGCATTGCCCCATGAATTCCAAAATTTCTGATGAAACGCTTGATGAATTAAATCATAAACTCACGCAATGTAATAGTACAGTTTAGTTTAGCCCTATAAAATTTCTTTAGTTTTATCTACAACATTTTCAACAGTAAAGCCAAAATTAGTCATACATTTGCCACCAGGAGCTGAAGCTCCAAATCTGTCCATAGTAATACAAATCCCATCAAGCCCAGTATATTTATGCCATCCGAACGAATGTGCAGCTTCAACTACAACTCTTTTTTTTACACTACTAGGCAAAATACTTTCTTTATAAGAAACTTCTTGTTCTTCAAATAATTCCACGCACGGCATAGAAATAACTCTAGTTTTCTTGCCTAAATTGGAGATTTCTTTACTTGCTTCAATACAAAGGTTTAGCTCACTACCAGTACCAATAAAAATGACATCAGGAGTTCCCTCACAATCAGATACTATATATCCACCTAATGCAACTTTATCAATGGAGGTATTCCCTTGATTTGGCATAGCTTGTCTACTTAAGCAAAGAGCAGAGGGTCTTTTTCTATTTTGAATCGCTAACTTGTAAGCACCGCTTGTTTCGTTGCCATCTCCAGGTCTAAACACAAGCATATTTGGCATTGCTCTAAGTGAAGGGATAGTTTCAACAGGCTGATGAGTAGGACCATCTTCACCTACGCCAATTGAATCATGAGTTAGTACATAGATTACTCCAAGTTCACTTAGTGCAGATAGCCTCATTGAACCCCTCATATAATCTGCGAAAACGAGAAAGGTTCCTCCATAAGGGATTAGTCCACTCTCGTGATAAGCAATTCCATTCAATATTGCTGCCATGGCATGCTCTCTAACACCAAAATGCAAATATCTCTTTTCTGGAGAATGTGACTGAAATGATCCAGTTTCTCCTTTTATATCAGTGTAATTAGAGTGAGTTAAATCTGCAGATCCTCCAATTAATTCAGGAAGATTAGGCCCAAGAGCTCCTAAGCATATTTGAGAATGTTTCCTTGTGGCTAAACCCTTATCTTCCGGGGTATATGATGGCAGGTTTGAATCCCAGTTATCTGGTAATTTACCTTCTATCATTCTTTTTAATTCGGCACCTTCAGAAGGGTATGTATTTTGATATTCTTGAAATTTTAAATTCCATTCGTTTTCAGAATCTTCACCTTTAGTAATGGCTTGTCTAAATTGAGCATATACTTCCTCAGGTATTTCAAAAGGAGGATATTCCCATTGTAAAAATTCTCTTGTTAATGAAGCTTCTTCTTCGCCTACTGCAGCCCCATGAATACCTGCTGTATCAGACTTATTTGGAGAACCATAGCCTATAATTGTTGAAATTTTGATTAATGAAGGTTTATCTTTTACAGATTTTGCACTTTCTATTGCTTTTGTAATTCCTGTTACATCATGATTACCATCTTCAACATGTTGAACATGCCATCCATATGCTTCGTATCTCTTTAAAACATCTTCTGTAAATGAAACATCTGTACGTCCATCAATTGTGATTTGATTATCATCGTATAAAGCAATCAATTTACCAAGCTTAAGATGTCCAGCAAGTGAACATGCTTCAGATGCAATACCCTCTTGATTACAACCGTCGCCCATTATGACGTAAGTGTAATGATCAACAATTTCGCAATCTGGTTTGTTGAATTTTGCAGCTAAGTGCGTTTCTGCAATTGCTAAACCAACTGCATTAGAAATTCCTGCCCCTAAAGGCCCTGCTGTTACTTCAACTCCCTCAGTCTCAAATGTTTCTGGGTGCCCAGGTGTTTTAGATCCCCATTGTCTAAATTCTTTAATATCTTCGATAGAAACTGATTTATATCCAGTCAAATGTAATAGAGAATATAACAACATACATCCATGACCTGCCGATAAGACAAACCGATCTCTATTAAACCATTTTGGATTATTTGGATTGTGATTAAGAATATTGTGCCATAATGCATAACCCATAGGAGCGCAACCCATAGGTAAACCGGGATGCCCACTATTAGATTTATTTACTGCATCTACAGCCAGCATTCTTATACTATTAACACATAGCGATTCTAATGAAACAGATGCAGCGACCATTGTTTTAAATGAGGTAATTTGGAAATACAGAATTGGTTTTCATCAATCAAGCTTGCTAAACGCTAAACAAACATTGTGACCACCAAAGCCGAATGAATTTGAAAGAGTAACTCTAATTTGAGCATCTCTAGCATTATTTGGTACATAATCAAGATCACAATCTGGATCTGGATTGACGTAGTTAATTGTAGGAGGGATAAAATTATGTGTCAAAGAAAGAATACAAGCTACCGCTTCTATACCTCCTGAACCCCCTAAGAGATGACCAGTCATCGACTTAGTAGAGCTTACAGGAATGAGGTAAGATCTGTCTTTAAATATGGATTTAATTGCAGAAGTTTCATTTTTGTCGTTTGCTGCAGTACTTGTTCCATGAGCATTTATGTAATCAACTTGATCAAGATTGATTGAACCATCATCAATTGCAAGCTTGATTGCCGCAGCTCCTCCAGTTCCACCAGGAGAAGGTGAGGTAATGTGATGAGCATCACAAGTTGTCCCATAACCAATAATTTCAGCATAGATTCTTGCATTTCTTTTTTTTGCATTATCTAGGGTCTCCAAAACAAGAATTCCTGACCCTTCTCCTATTACAAATCCATCTCTTTCAGCATCAAAAGGTCTACTTGCAGTTTGAGGACTGTCATTTCTAAAAGATAAAGCTTTTGCACTTGCAAAACCTGCTACTCCAAGAGGAGTGATGCTTGCCTCGGCTCCTCCGCAAATCATTGCATCTGCTTTTCCTAATTGTAACAATCTATAAGAATCTCCAATAGCATTTGATCCGGCAGCACAGGCAGTAGATACAGCAGAGCTGGGACCTTTTGCTCCAAGAGCAATAGCAGCAAGTCCTGTTGCCATATTGGGAATCATCATTGGAACTGTAAATGGGCTTACTCTTTTAGGTCCTTTATGACTCAATATTTGAGCTTGAGTTTCCATCGTTAATAAGCCACCTACACCAGAGCCAATAATCACACCAATTCTTGATGCATTGGATTCATTTATTTCAAGTCCAGAATCATTGAATGCTTGTTTTGCCGCTATTACACCAAACTGAGAAAAGCGATCCCACCTTTTTGATTCTTTAGGCTCAATAAATTTTTCGAGTTGAAGATTTTTAACTTCTGCTGCAAATTTGCAGGGATGCTCTTCAGGATTAAAAAGAGTAATACCTGAAACTCCATTTGTCCCTGTTTGAAGGCCGAGTAAATATTCATCAATGTTGTTACCGATTGGGGTTACTGATCCTATACCAGTAACAACTACTCGATGGAAATTTGGCATTCTAAATTAACCTTTTTTTTCTTCGATGAATTTAACAGCATCCCCAACTGTTGCTATTCCCTCAGCTGCTTCATCAGGGATTTCGATATCAAAGGCTTCTTCAAGAGCCATAACTAGCTCTACGGTATCTAGGGAGTCTGCGCCTAAGTCGTTTTGAAAGTTTGAATCAGATTTTACTTCTCCAGATTCAACACTTAGTTGCTCAGAAACGATGGAGCAAACTTTTTGAAGGATTTCTTCTTTTGACATAGTTTATGGAATTTACTAATTATCTATAAGATTTTATGCCCTAGAGTTAACAAGAGTGAAGCATATCTTAATTTTTTTAATTTCTTTGTAAGACAATAGTATTATATTACGAGGTTCTCAAAGAAAATTTTTACATGTCACACGCAGTTAAAATTTATGACACATGCATTGGATGCACCCAATGTGTAAGGGCTTGCCCTCTAGATGTTTTGGAAATGGTTCCTTGGGATGGTTGTAAAGCCGGACAAATTGCTTCATCTCCTAGAACTGAAGATTGCGTAGGCTGTAAAAGGTGTGAAACAGCATGCCCAACTGATTTTTTAAGTATTAGGGTTTACTTAGGTGATGAGACTTCAAGAAGTATGGGCTTAGCTTATTAATTTTCAATAGTGCAGTTTTAAGAGAGTCCATGCTTTACTGAATACTTAAATTTTTTCAATATAATTGAAAAAAAATATTTATATGTGTGGAATAGTTGCTGTTACTGGTTATAAGAAAGCATTACCATTACTTTTAGATGGCTT
>QCUB01000039.1 GCA_003210895.1 Prochlorococcus sp. AG-676-M04 | reverse complement strand
TAAGGGTTTAAAAGACCTAGATTTTTTTCGTATAAATCAAGACATATTCAAAAAATGTCCTAATATCCCTATTGATATTGCTGTAATGGAAAAAACAAACCTTGGTTCTGTTTTTACATTACAAGTTGGTTGGAACGATATTGGGAGTTGGAAATCAGTATGGGAAAATTCAAAAAAAGATAGTAAAGGCAATACCCTTAAAGGTAAGGTTGTTACTGATAATGTTAGAGATTGTTACTTAAGAAGTGAAGAAAGACTTGTAGTAGGTATAGACCTTCAAGATCTCGTAATTGTGGAAACAAACGATGCAATTCTCATTTCAAAAAAAGATTCCACTCAAAAGGTAAAAAATATTGTTCAAAAACTTAATCAATCAAATATCGAGGAGGGTGCCAAAAGTAGAAAAGATTACAGACCTTGGGGTAGTTTCATAAGTATTGAGAAAGAATCGACTTGGCAAGTAAAAAAACTAGATATAAAACCAAATGCTTCTATATCTCTTCAAATGCACAATCATAGATCTGAACACTGGATAGTTGTTAAAGGTACTGCAAAAGTTGAGATAGATAAAAAAGTATTATTTTTAAATACTAATGAGAGCGTATATATCCCAAAAAATTCAAAACATAGATTAACGAACCCAAAAGAAGAAAACCTAGTATTAATAGAAGTTCAGAGTGGTAGTTATTTAGGAGAAGACGATATCGTTAGATTTGAGGATAATTATGGAAGAATTTCAACTTGAATATTTATTTCAAAAATAAGTTTTAATTAAGTTTTAAATGATTATTATATTATTTATCTGTAGCAATATTTAAATTCTTAGAATTTTGAAAGTAATATTTAAAAATAAATTGTTGTATTGATATCTATTAATCTGTAAAATTGGATGATTAAGATCATAAATTTCGATAAGAGAATACTATCTCTAAAATTAAAAAAAAAAACGGTCTTAACTTTGCTTCCTTAGCTCAGCTGGATAGAGCAACTGCCTTCTAAGCAGTGGGCCGCAGGTTCGAATCCTGCAGGAAGCGTTTAAACTTATCAAAAGCTTAAAAATATAAATAATAAGTAATGAGTCTTCTAAAAATAAATAAAAAAAATATTTTCAGAAGTATTTAAGATGAATATAATAAAAAATTTCTACGAGCAAATTAAAGATATTAATAGAGATTTAACTTTTGACAAGCGGTCCTTCTACCTAGGAACATTTTTTTTATCCTCAGCTCTTCCAATTAGTCTTTTATTTTTTTTTATATCTATATCAAGATCAATTATGAATAAAAGTATTTACAAAATAAATAAATATAATTTTATACTTCTTTTAAGTACTGGGTTAATGATATTAAGTACTCTCAAATCAATTACTAATAATGAGCTTTTAATTTTTATAAGCCAGCTTGACAAAGTGGACATAATATTTGGTTTGTTTAATTGGTTACCTATGTATTTATTTTTTGTAGTTACACAGAAATATCTAACCACAACAAAAGATAGATCATTATTTGGCAAAATGTTAATTGCAGGAACAATACCTGTTCTTTTAAGTTGTTTCTTACAGTACTTTTTTAACGTAAATGGTCCTTTTGAGACATTAAATGGTTCAATTATTTGGTTTCAGTACGATAGAACTTCAGGCGGCGTAACTGGTCTTTTTAGTAATCCAAACTATACAGGATTTTGGCTAACAATATTGCTTCCTTTTTTAATTTCAGAATTCAAAAATATTAAAAAAGAAAAAAGAAAAAAATCTTTTTTATTAATACTTGTAATGTTAACTATCTTTTTTATTATTTTAACTTACTCAAGAAATGCTTTAGTAGGTCTACTAATAACTATTTTTTTATTTTATGGATTTAAGTATCTTAAGTTGATTACTATTTTTTCATTTTTCTTATTTATTGTATTTCATATCATTAGCAAATTATTTTTTCAATCACACTTTTTGGAAAATAATTTATTTATTAATAAGTTATTCATTAGTACCTTAGATTTTACATCCCCTGCATATGCAAGAATAGAAGGTTATAACATTGCAATCCAAGGTATATTTCAAAGACCTATCTTTGGATGGGGGGCAACTATTTTCCCAAACTTCTACATTGATCAGGGAGGAATCTGGCAAATAACACATTCTCATAATATGCTAATAGAATTAGCATTTAATTATGGTTTCCCCGTATCAATATTATTAACTATTTTTGTTTCACTTCTAATAATAAATGCTTTCAAAAAATTACATAATAATTTCCTGAGAAAAAATATCTTTACAATTGATAAGGCTTGGATCACAGCTACTTTCATAGTGATTACTAGTCATCTTTTTGATTTAACCTATTATGACGGAAAAATTAGCTTATTAATTTGGATTTTATTAGCAGGATTAAAATGTATAATAGATGATAAAAATAATAAGGATAATATATCAGTCAATTAATTTTTTAATTCCAAGTTTTTTAGATTTATGCAAAAAAAAATTGCCTTAATTACGGGAATAACAGGTCAAGACGGTAGTTATCTGTGTGAGTTTCTGATATCCAAGGGATATGAAGTTCATGGAATAAAAAGAAGAGCAAGCAGTTTTAATACTTCTAGAATTGATCACATATATCAAGACCCTCATAAAACATCCCGAAATTTAATACTTCATTACGGTGATTTAAGTGATAGCTCAAATTTAATAAGAATAATACAACAAATAAAACCAGATGAGATATATAATTTAGCGGCTCAAAGTCATGTTGCTGTAAGTTTTGAATCTCCTGAATATACAGCTAATAGCGATGCCTTAGGAACTTTAAGAATCTTAGAAGCCTTAAGAATTCTTGACCTCGTAAAAAAAACAAAATTCTATCAAGCCAGCACAAGCGAATTATATGGTTTAGTTCAAGAAGTGCCGCAAAATGAAAAAACTCCTTTTTATCCAAGAAGTCCTTATGCTGTTGCAAAATTATATAGTTACTGGATAACTGTAAATTATAGAGAAGCATATGGAATTTATGGATGTAATGGAATTTTATTTAATCATGAAAGTCCAAGGAGGGGTGAAACTTTTATAACCAGAAAAATAACAAGAGGTCTCGCCAGAATAAATATCGGCCTTGATTCCTGCATATATTTAGGAAATTTAGATGCCAAAAGAGACTGGGGACACGCAAAAGATTATGTTCAAATGCAATGGTTAATGTTGCAACAAGAAAAGCCCGAAGATTTTGTGATTGCTACAGGAAGAATGGAAACAGTAAGAAAATTTATAGAAATTTGTTCAATAAAACTAAATTGGAATGTAGAGAAAGGTCATTCTGGAATAAAATGGGAAGGCAAAGGTCTTAATGAAGTAGGGAAAAGAGTTGATACTAATGAAATTGTTATAAGAGTAAACCAAAGGTATTTCAGACCAACTGAAGTTGATCAACTTCTAGGTGATTCATCAAAAGCTTTAAAAAAACTTGGCTGGAAAGCAAAAACGAATTTGGAAGAATTGATTTCAGAAATGATTGAAAATGATTTGATTCAGGCAAGGAAAGAATTACTTCTAAAAAATACAGGTTTTGAAATCAATAATTCATACGAATAAAAACTAAACACACATGTTTAACAAAATTATCTCAAAAAATGATCGAATATTAGTTGCAGGTTCTTCAGGAATGGCTGGAAGCTCAATATGTAGAAAATTAAAAGAAAGAGGATATGGATTACGTTCAAATAATGGCTCCATATTTACGCCCCAAAGAGTAAATTTAGATTTATCTGTAACAAAACATGTTGAAGAATGGTTCAAAGAAAATAAACCATCAGTTGTAGTTATTGCGGCTGCAAAAGTAGGAGGTATTTTAGCTAATGCATCATATCCCGCTGATTTCTTATTGGATAATTTAAAAATCCAAAATAATTTAATAGAAATTTCATGGAAATTTGGAGTAAAAAGACTATTGTTTTTAGGAAGTAGTTGTATTTATCCTAAGTTCTCAAAGCAACCAATATCTGAAGAAGCTCTATTAAATGGTGAACTTGAGGAAACAAATTTAGGATATGCCTTAGCAAAAATATCTGGAATCAAATTATGCGAACTTCTTCGTCTGCAATACAAATTTGATGCGATTTCATTAATGCCAACCAACTTATATGGTCCAAAAGATAATTATCACCCTGAGAATAGTCATGTTATGGCATCTCTAATTAGAAAGTTTAGTAATGCTGTTATTAATAATGATAAAAAAGTAATATGTTGGGGCAGTGGAACACCTATGAGAGAATTTATGCATGTTGATGATTTAGCAGATGCAGTTATTTTTGCACTTGAAAATTGGAACCCTGATTTAGAAAGTTCGCCAAGAGATATTCATGGAAAAAAATTAAACTTCTTAAATATTGGGACTGGCAAAGATATTTCTATAAAAGAATTATCTTTAAAAATTGCAAAAGCTACAGGATTTAATGGGGAAATTGTTTGGGACAAAAATAAACCCGATGGGATGCAAAGAAAGCTATTAGATATTTCCAGGATTAAAGAATTAGGATGGGAATCAAAAATAGATCTTGATTCAGGAATTGAAATTACAGTAAAAGAATATCAAAAATCATTATTAAATCAAAAAGCTTCTAAACAAAGCATTATTATTGATTAAGAATATCAATAATTTAATATCAAGAATTTAAAAAATGGAATTCAAAATAAAAAATATATGTTGTATTGGAGCTGGTTATGTAGGAGGGCCCAGTATGGCAGTAATTGCTAAAAACTGTCCCGATTTAGAAGTTAATGTTGTAGACATAAATAGAGAGAGAATTAACAAATGGAATTCAGAGAATTTTGATGAATTACCTATTTATGAACCAGGTTTAAAAGAAATAATTAAAAGATGTAGAGGTTTAAATTTACATTTTTCAACTGAAGTTAAAAAAA
Source organism: Prochlorococcus sp. AG-676-M04 (assembly GCA_003210895.1). GTDB lineage: Bacteria > Cyanobacteriota > Cyanobacteriia > PCC-6307 > Cyanobiaceae > Prochlorococcus_A. The sequence goes on along the minus strand of QCUB01000039.1, from coordinate 6,118 downwards.
ATATTGCGAATGCTGACTTAATTTTTATTTCTGTTAATACCCCCACTAAAACAAAAGGTGTTGGAGCAGGTCAGGCAAGTGATCTTAAATATGTGGATTCTTCAGCTAGGGAAATTGCTAAATATGCAAAAGGAAAAACTATAGTCGTAGAAAAAAGTACATTACCAGTGAGAACCGCTCAAACAATAAAAAATATTCTAGAGCAATCAAATATTGACAATAGAGATACAAAGGGAAATCAAAGAGAATTTTTTGTTTTATCAAATCCTGAGTTTTTAGCAGAAGGAACTGCAATAAATGACTTAGAAAATCCAGATAGGATTCTTATAGGAGGTGAAGATCAAGAAGCAATACAAGGATTAGCTAATATTTATGAAAATTGGATATCTGAAAGGAAAATCATTACTACTAATTTATGGAGTTCTGAATTATCAAAATTAATAGCAAATGCATTCCTTGCACAAAGAATAAGTTCTATAAACTCAATATCAGCATTATGTGAATCTACAGGAGCTGATATTTCGGAGGTGAAATTAGCTATTGGATCAGATAAAAGAATTGGTAATAAATTTCTTAATAGTGGACCTGGGTTTGGTGGAAGTTGTTTTAAAAAAGATATTTCTAATTTAATTTATATTGCTAATCATTATGGCTTATATGAGGTTTCTGAATATTGGCAAAATGTTATATCTATTAATGCATGGCAAACAAATAGAATCTCGAAAATAGTAGTAGAAAAACTTTTTAATACAATAAGTTTTAAAAAGATTTCTATCTTAGGTTTTGCTTTTAAAGCTAATACTAACGATACAAGAGAATCGCCTGCAATAAAAATTTGCAAAGATTTGCTTGAGGAGAACTGTAAACTTGCTATTTATGATCCACAAGTTTCTCCCTTACAGATAGAGTATGATTTACAATTGAAGCAATCTGATAATTTATCAAATAATGATCAAGCAGAATGGACTTTTGCTGATACGGTGATTGATGCATCGATAAATTCAGATGCAATTTTAGTTATAACTGAATGGGAAGAATTCAAATTTATTAATTGGGAAATTGTATATAAACATATGAGAAAACCAGCTTGGATTTTTGATACAAGATCTATCGTTGACATTAATAAAGTAAAGATGTCAGGTATTAATTTTTGGCAAATAGGTAAAGGAAAAATTTAATTCAACATGAAATTATTTTTTAAAGATATTTCAAAATTTAAAATATGACTAAAAAGTTATTAATTACAGGTGCTGCTGGTTTCATAGGATTTCACTTATCAAAAAAGTTATTAGAGAAAAATTTTGAAGTCATTGGTTTTGATAATTTAAATTCTTATTATGATATCTCCCTAAAAGAAGCGAGATTAAAACACTTAGCAACATTGTCTAAAGAAAACAATTATCCATGGAAATTTATAAAAGGAGATTTAGAAAATCATGAGATTTTAAATAATTTATTTGAAAAGTTTGAACCAAAAATATTAGTTCATCTAGCTGCTCAAGCTGGAGTGAGATATTCTATTACAAATCCACAAGCATATATAAATTCAAATATTGTTGGGTTTCAAAATATTCTTGAATGTTGTAGAAAATATAATATTGATAATTTTATTTATGCTAGTAGCAGTTCTGTTTATGGAGGCAATATAAAAATTCCATTTTCAGAGACTGATAATGTAAACCATCCTGTCAGCTTATATGCAGCATCCAAAAAGGCTAATGAACTATTTGCTCATACTTATAGTCATTTATATAAAATACCTTCTACTGCTTTAAGATTTTTTACGGTCTATGGACCATGGGGAAGACCCGACATGGCACCAATGATTTTTACAAAGGCAATTCTAGAAAAAAAACCAATTAGAGTATTTAATAATGGAGCCATGAAAAGAGACTTTACTTATATCGATGACGTTATTGAAGCAATTGAAAAATTAATAAATAAACCTGCTACATCAAATATTAACTTTAAAAAAGAAGAACCAGATCCTTCGACAAGTTGGAGTCCACATAGAATATTTAATATCGGAAATAGTCAACCTGTTTCTTTAATGAAATTTATTAATGTTATTGAAAATGAACTGGGCAAAAAAGCAATAAAAATATTTGAACCTATGCAAATGGGAGATGTTAAATCAACTTATTCTGATACAACCAAGTTAAATGAGTGGATAAATTATAAACCTAATACTCTTTTAGAGGAAGGTATTAAAAATTTTATTGATTGGTATAAAAGTTTTTATAAATTAGACTAAAGCAACCTAATTAAAATAAATTAATTAAATTTATTTTTATACCAATTCCAACTATCTACACACATTTTTTTAATATTTCTTTTAGGCATCCAATTTAATTTTGTTAAAGCGAGCTTATTATTAGCCACTAAATTTGCGACATCTCCAATTCTTCTCTGAGAGAACTTATATGGAACCTTAATAGAATTAGTCTTCTCAAAAGTGTGAATTAGCTCTAGGACACTGGTACCAATTCCTGTACCTAAATTTAAATGAATTATTTGAGGATCATTATTAAATAAGAATTGCATAGCTTCAAAATGTCCATCTGCTAAATCCATTACATGAACATAATCTCTAATACCTGTTCCATCAGGAGTAGGCCAATCATTACCATATATGTTTAAAAACTCTTTTTTACCTAAAGCAACTTTACAAATATCTGGGAAAATATTTGTTGCTTCAATATTCGGATCCTCTCCTAGCAAACCAGATTCGTGAGCGCCAATAGGATTGAAATATCTTAAAACTGCTATTCTCCAATTTTCTGGAGAAGATAAATATAAATTTTGGAGTAAATGCTCTACAGCTAATTTAGTTTCACCATAAGGATTAGCAGGTTTTTTTATTGAATCTTCATTTGGATTACTTTTACTACCCCCATATACAGCAGCGCTACTACTATAAACAAAGTTATTACAATTATATTTATCCATAATATTAAGAATATTTATAGTCCCACTTACATTAACTTCCCAGTAATTTAAGGGTTTAATATTAGATTCACTAACGGATTTTAAACCAGCAAAATGGATAACACAAAAAATAGGGGTTTGATTTAGTTCTGCCTCTTTGAAAATAAGATCTAATAAAAAGGAGTCTCTTATATCTCCTTTATAAAACTTTAGTCTTTTAGATATTTCTAAATTTTTAATATTTGACAAATCTGATATTTTTTGAAAAGTTTTCTTTGAACTATTTAAATATGAATCTAAAATAATAATATTAAAACCAGCATTTAAGAGAACTAAACATGTATGAGAGCCTATAAATCCATTTCCACCGGTAGTTAGTATAGTTCGCATCAATTTATAAGAACTTCAAATAATATATTACTATCTTACGTAAAAAAAAATAAAAATATTTAGGTAAATAATTAAAAAACTAATCTTCAATTATCTCATTGATTAAATCATAGTATTTTTTTGAGATTATTTCCTCCGTAAAATTTTTCATAATGAATTCTCTGGCATTTCTAGAATAATTCATTTGTAATTCCTTATCTTTATCTAAACAAATTATCCATTCTTTAAGTTTGATACTTTCACCATTTAAGAATGAAATCCCTATTTGATTAGATATTACTAAATCTTCTAAATAAGAATTAGCTGGAGAAATTACACCTATAGGCGTTCCAGCTGCTAAATGTCCATAAAGCTTTGAAGGTGCTATTAGATTTTCTGAATTCTCGGAAATTGTAACTAGAGCCAAATCAGCAGCGGTTAGTGAAAAAGGCAAGTTCTCATAAGGTTGATAATCAAGCAATTTAATATTTTTTAAATCATGATAACTTTTAAATTCTTTTATCATTTTATTTTGGTATCCATTTCCAATAAAAAGGAAGATAATTTTTTTATTATGTTTTAGATGTAATGCTGTATCTAAAATAGTTTTTAAATCATGACATCTTCCTTGATTTCCTGAATACATAACAACGAACTTATCACCTATGCCATGTTTCTTGACAAACCAATTTTCCTTTTTCAAAAGAGGTTTTATCTGATTCACATCAGCCCAACTTGAAATAATTGAAATTTTATTTTTTGTATACGGAAAATCTTCAACAAATTTTGAAGCCATTGAAGAACTTAACATAATAATTTTCTCTGAATTTAAATAAACAAATTTATTTAAAAATAGCCATAATTTAATAATTATATTTTCTTTATTTATTAATTTATTTTCAAATAAAATATTTGGGTAAGAATCATAAATAATTAGAATATATTTAGTTCGTTTTAAAAAAAAAGTTAGAAGAGAGATAAAAGGAGCGAAAGGTGGTTCTGTCGTAAATACAATAAGATCTGAGCTGGATAAAATAAAAAATAAATTATGAATACTATTAATAATAAATAAAATGCTATTAGATAGTCTTCCAAAAAAATTTTTTTTGAAAAGAGTTGATAATCTTGTCCTGATTATTAATCTATTTTTATTATATTCAAATCTGCTTAACTTATTATTTTTAAAAGCATAAAAAGGCAATCCACAAATTATTCTAAATCTAATTTTTTCACTTGATAATCTTATCGTTAAACGATCTAATAATTGACCTGTTGCAGCATAATCCGGAGGAAAAAATTGTGTTATTAAGGTTATCTTTTTCATAATTTCATATAATAAATCAAGTTTAGTATCTAATCATTCTTTAATCAAAAGTAAGTAAGTTTAACTCTTAAAAATACGTTGCGTTTTTTTACTCCAATTTTCATAAGAAAATAATGATATATATCTTTTTCTCATATTTTGCATAATTTCAATTCTTTCATCTTTAGATAACAGAAAGTATTTATCTATAATCCTTGATAAATCTTTGAAATTAGGATTAACCATAAATGGGTAATTTTGACCCAATAATTCAGGAATAAATCCAACATTTGTTGAGATGATAAAAACGCCTGAAGCCATAGCTTCTAGCAAAATTATAGGGGAACCTTCCATTGGAGAGCAAAAAATAATACAATCATTTTCTGAAAAAAGATTTAATTTACTATTTCTAGTAATGTGCCCCTTATAGTTATGTTTATTTTGTATTAGTTTATTAACTAATTTTCTATCATTAGGAAAACCTGCCACTGTTGAGAATCTTTTATCTAAATTTTTATTTTCTTCAAAAAGATCGATATAAATATCTATTCCTTTAGAAAGTAAAATATTTGAATAGAAAAAGAATCTAGTTTTTGATAGGTCATGAATAATTTTTTATATCTAAATTTAAAGGGAACTTTCTATCTTTGGAGGAAGAGAATTTTTAAGTACAAAAACTTTATCCTTAAAATTGTTTAAAGGATTTGTAATAGTTAATTGATCCGATAAAACTATGACTTTATAAGATAACGCCAAAATATGTCTTTGCAAAGTTTTTATGATAGGTATAGTTTCTTTAAAATCAGTAATATCTGATCTATGTATTTGTAGGATGATTTTTTTAGAAAATGGTCTCAAAAGAAAAATTTGAATATAATTCTTTAAAATTCCCAATGGAGAACTTACAGAAAGAACAATATATAAAAATTTTGCTTGTTTCCCAAAACCTTTTAATCTCAAAATAAACAAACAATAATTTTTCAAGAAATAAATTATTGAAAATATTTTAGATAAGAAATAAATTCGAACATTATGAAAAGGTTTATCTTCAAAAAATAAACTTCACGATTAAATTTAATATTATTAAATAATCTTAAATTAGACTCTGCAATTCCATTCGTATAATTATCACTAGGTACTTCTATTAAGAAAATAATTTCTTTCATTTTATAATTCTTTTGTTTTTTATTAATTTATGCAAATTTAAAATCCTATAAAAATTCTTGATTTTTTATAAAATCAACATCTCCATAATAAAAACCAGCAACAACTGCTGGAACTAAAGGAATAGAAATTGGGACAGATGTAGTTAATAATATTATAAATATTATTAATATATAGTTTGGAACAACATCATTTATTATTAATGGAACAAATAATAGTAAAAAAACTATTATTCCAAATATACCTAAAGAAAAAACCCAATCTCCTATAAATGACATAAACTTTTCTGTTGAAGTTAAGTTTACAAAAATCGATAATTCCGAACTTAGATCTTGTGCAGATTGTTTTAAACCA
>QCUB01000038.1 GCA_003210895.1 Prochlorococcus sp. AG-676-M04 | reverse complement strand
TTTATTCAATAGCAAGTACTAGGCATGGGGATGATTTCGAGGGTAATACCGTTTCTCTTTGCGTCAGACAACTACAGTATGAAAAAGATGGTGAAACTATTAATGGTGTTTGCTCTACTTACTTATGTGACATTAAGCCAGGAGATAAAGTAAAGATTACAGGTCCTGTAGGTAAAGAAATGCTTCTTCCTGATGAAGAGGATGCAAATATAGTAATGTTGGCTACTGGTACTGGCATAGCACCTATGAGGGCTTATCTAAGGAGAATGTTTGAAGCTACTGAAAAGGAAAAAAATAAATGGAATTTTAAAGGTAAAGCGTGGTTATTTATGGGCGCTCCAAAATCAGCTAACTTGTTATACGAGGAAGATCTACAGAGATATCTTGAAAACTATCCAGATAACTTTAAATATACGAAAGCCATTAGTCGTGAACAACAAAACACAAAAGGCGGAAGAATGTATATTCAAGATAGAGTTCTAGAATCTGCAAATGAGATATTTAATATGATTGAAGATGAAAAAACTCATATTTATCTTTGCGGTTTAAAAGGAATGGAACCTGGCATTGATGAAGCCATGACAAAAGCAGCTGAAGAAAAGGGTTTGAATTGGTCAGAGTTAAGGCCTCAATTAAAAAAAGCTGGTAGATGGCATGTAGAAACTTATTAATTTTTTTTAATAAAGTTATTTTTATAACTAAAGACTTTTTTGGTTTAGACACAAAATGTAGCTAATTAGCTAAAAAAAGACGATTTTATCTATAGAAGACTTATAAAAAGATATGCCCTCAACCTTAAGTAATCCTCTTAGATTAGGTTTGCGACAAGAAAGAGTGATATCTCCACAATGCCTAATAATATTTGGAGCTAGTGGAGATCTTACTCATAGGAAACTTATACCTGCATTATTTGAACTCTATTTGCAAAGAAGGATACCTAGTGAATTTGCCATAGTTGGATGTGCAAGAAGGCCTTGGAGTGATCAAGATTTTAAGGAAAAAATGAAAGCTAAGTTGGTTGATCAAATATCTGACCATGAAAAGGAATGGGAACAGTTCTCAAATTATCTATTCTATGAACCAGTTGATTTGCAGCAAAGTGATCATGTTGTAAGACTTTCTAAAAGATTAAATGAAATTGATAAATTACAGGCTACACATGGAAATAAGACCTTCTACTTATCAGTATCTCCAAACTTCTATGGAAGTGGATGTAAGACTCTAAAGGCTGCTGGATTACTTGATGATCACAAGAAAAGTCGAATCGTTATTGAAAAACCTTTTGGAAGAGATTATTCAAGTGCGAAGAAATTAAATAAAATTGTTCAGAGTTGTGCAGATGAAAGTCAGATATATCGGATAGATCATTATTTAGGGAAAGAGACTGTTCAGAACATTCTGGTTATGAGGTTTGCTAATACTATTTTTGAACCTATATGGAATAGGAATTATATTTCAAGTGTTCAGATAACATCTTCGGAAACAGTTGGGGTCGAAGATAGAGCTGGTTATTATGAGAGCTCTGGGGCTTTAAGAGATATGCTCCAAAATCATTTAACTCAAATGCTTGCTGTTACAGCAATGGAGCCGCCTGGTAAATTTGAACCTGAGGCAATAAGAAATGAAAAAGCAAAAGTACTTCAAGCTTCAAAACTTGCGGATGAGAATGAACCCTGGAATTGCTGTATAAGAGGACAGTATGCAAAAGGAGGGAATAGCCTAAAAAGACTTAAAGGTTATAGAGATGAAGATGGAGTAAATTTGAACAGTACAACAGAAACTTATATTGCTACAAAAGTATTTATTGATAATTGGCGTTGGCAAGGAGTACCTTTCTACTTAAGAACAGGCAAAAGGCTACCTAAAAGGCTTGGGGAAATTGTATTGACATTTAAGGATGTTCCAGTACATTTGTTTGAATCAACAATTATTAATCCCGCGCCAAATCAGCTTATTCTTAGGATTCAGCCTAATGAAGGAGCGACTTTTAAATTTGAAGTCAAATCACCAGGTTCTGGTATGAAATCAAGACCAGTTGAGATGGAATTTTCTTACGATGAATCTTTTGGAGAACCTTCTGATGAAGGTTATGTAAGGTTACTGGCTGATGCTATGCTTTCTGATCCTACCTTGTTCACAAGAAGTGATGAGGTAGAAGCTGCTTGGAAGCTTTATACTCCATTAATAGAATTAATGGAAAATGCCCCTTGGAAGTTACCTATTCACAAATACGAATCAATGACTTGGGGACCTCCTGAATCAGATCAATTACTTTCCAAAGACAATATTTTCTGGCGCAGACCTTGATTTTATAATGAAACCTCAATTAACACTTCAAACCCCATTAGAACTACCTCATCAAGAAATATCTAATTATTTAAATCAATTATGGATTTCTGAAGATGAAGATAGCTCTGGAGCAAATACTTTTACTTTGATAGTCTGGCAACCTGCGTGGCTTGAACAATGTTTAGTTCAATCAGGCTTTATAAGTGGACCTATCACTGGAACTTTAAGTCCAGAGATAATAAGAATTGCAAAAAAACTAATTATAGATAAAGGATTATCACACACTACTTCAATAAACAGTAAAGAGTTATTGACTTTATTAAAGGAAAATTTATCAAATAATGATTATGAAGACTTACGAGGGCAATTCTTTGAATCTTCAATAAGTACTTTAAATCCTAGAAGATTAATTACCTTAGCACCAACTTTAAATAAAGTATCAGAGATTAAAACTTTTGTATCTGCCTATTGCCCACTAAGTGAAAATACTATAACTCAGCCTATATGTGGCGACCTGGTTGTTATAAGGGGTGACTCTAATTCTATTAATAATAAAGGATTAAAAATTATTGATGACCTATCTATAAGAGATTTACCTACATGGTTATGGTGGAACGGCAGCCTTGATGAATCACAAGATATTTTTAATTATTTTACCGATCATGGTATTAGGTTAATTATTGATACTGCAAATGGGTCGCCCAAAAGATGCTTAAAAATTCTTTATCAATCTATAAGATCAAATAAGGCTATTAATGATTTAAATTGGGTAAGACTTAAAAGTTGGCGTGAATCATTAGCAATGATTTTTGATCCTCCATCCAGAAGACCAATCCTAGACCATATCTCGGATATTGATATAGATATAGCTGAAGGAAATTTTCTTCAGGCGTTATTTTTAATTTCTTGGATTAGTGACAGACTAGGATGGGAATTTTCAAAAATAGATAATCATGGAGAATTAATTAAAATACAATTTAAAAGAAATAATGGAGAGATAATTTCAACATGTATAAATCCGGTACCTTTGGGAAATACAAGTATTCATTCAGGCCAGGTTATTGGGTTAAGGTTGATTTCCAAAATTAGTGAGATTCCTAAAAACAATACTTGTGTAATACTCGGTTGTGAATCTGTTGAATGTATGAGACTTGAAGCTGGAGGTATGGCTGATATGCAATTAATAGAGCAAGTTGTTCCAAATGATTTTTCTTCGTCAGAATCAGATGTAAGTAAGTTATTGGGAAGTAGTAGAGGAAATACTAGTCCCCTTTTTGAAAATGCTATTAAGGTAGCAGATCAAATATTTAATGGTTTTAATAATTAAAAGTAATTAAATGCCTTGTGTAATATCTTCTCCTTCAAGTGATAGCGGGAAAACTACTTTATCTCTGTTGATTTCTTGTTGGGCTTTTTCAAAAGGGATAAAAATACAAACTTTCAAGGTAGGCCCAGATTATCTCGACCAACAACAACTTAGTTCAATTGGCCAACCTATTTGTCGGAATTTAGATATTTTTTTAAGTGGCGAAGACTGGGTTCAAGAAAATTATTTAAAGCATTCTATGAAATGTGAATTCTCATTGATTGAAGGAGCAATGGGTCTTTTTGATGGATTAGGTGCAACTGCTTATTCCAGTACCGCAAATGTAGCCAAACTTCTTGATACTCCAATAATTTTTATTGTTGATGCTAGAGGGCAAGTAGCCTCTCTTCTCCCAATCGTTAGAGGTTTTAGAGATTTTGATAATGAATTATCAATAAAAGGAGTAATATTTAATAACGTTAATTCAGATAGACATAAAAAACTGATTAAAGAAGTTTTTAAAAATGAAGATATCAAAATTATGGGATTTTTACCTTCTGATTCTAAAATAACTGTTAAAAAAGCTAATTTAGGTTTAATTTCTCCATTGGATAGTGAGAGCAGAATTGATGTTGATTATTTTGCAAGTTTTGCTGAAAAAAATCTTGATTTAGTTTCTCTATGCAATTTTCTGAAATCTCCTACAAAAAAAATATTAAATTATTTAAATATAAAAGATTTTAAAATAGATAAAAAGAAACCTATCGCAATTGTAGAGGATAAAATTTTTCATTTTCAATACCCGGAAACAAAAGAGTTTCTGAATGAAATAGGAATTCCTCTGATTTCATGGAGTATTTTTAATAATGAAGAAATTCCTCAAGAGGCTTCATCTTTAATTATTCCAGGTGGGTTTCCCGAAAAATATGCTAATCATATAAGTGAATCAGATAAAAGCTTAAAGTCATTAAGGGAATTCCGTAAAAAAGGATTTATTTATGCAGAGTGTGGTGGGATGATGATCTTAGGAGACTTAATAAAAGATGAATATGGTAACAACCATAAAATGAGTGGAATATTACCTTTTAAATCGAAAAAAAGTAAATTGTCGGTAGGTTATAGATATATTAAGGGTTTAAAAGACACTTCAATAATTAAACAAAATCAATCAATTAGAGGACATGAATTTCATTATTGGGAAGTTGAGCGTCTTTCAGTAGAATGTGATTTAAAAAAAACTGAGAATAAAAACCAATTATCTTCACCATGGGAAATTAAATCATGGGAGACTGAATTTAAAAATGAAGGATGGTCAGATAAAAAATTACATGCAAGTTGGATACACTTACATTTACCTAGTTGCCCAGAAGCTGCAAAAAACTTTGTAGATGCCACACAAGTTGATTATTCTTAAGATTCCTAATTTATTATCAAATTAAATAGGTTTAGAGGAGAACCTACAAAAACTATTCCTGGTAATGTAATAAGTGGGCCAAAAAGACTTCCTACAATAACCTCAAGCTTTGTATGACCGAGAGTTTCTTTTAATTCCACTTCAGATTTAAGCTGTAATTTTTTTGAAAGTTTGTTAATTTCTGCGGCCTGAATTCCAGCCGATTTTCTAACTCCACTAGCGTCATACATAACAATTAGTGAAACTGCAATAGCTAATGCAAATATTGGGCTATCGAAACCTAATTGAAAACCTATTCCTGAAGTGGCACCAGTTATTAAAGCAGAATGACTCGAAGGCATCCCGCCTGTTTCGAACATAATTCCAAATCTAAGCTTTCCAGTTGAAAAGAAATTAAATATAATTTTAAAAAGTTGAGCTATTAAACAAGACAATAAACTCCAGAAAAGAACTGAATTATCGAAGAAAGCTGAAAGTTCTGGCATAAGTTTAATACTTTTTACCTATCTCTATTAGTAATGAAATCAGCTAATGAGATTAAATATTTTGCGTTTAAACCCCAAGGCTCAATTGCTTTTTTTGCTTTACCAACTAAATCGAAGGCTCTTTTCTTGGATTCTTCCATCCCAAGTAATTTGGGATACGTAGTTTTATCTGCCAAAAGATCTTTACCTGCTGTTTTACCAAGTTTCTCACTACTAGAGGTTAAATCAAGGATGTCATCAATTATTTGGAATGCCAAACCAATCCCCTCTGCATATGTGGTTAGGGCTTTTAATAATTCTTCATTTGCTCCTGCAATCATCGCCCCAGTTCTTACGCAAGCTTTTAGTAAAGCACCAGTCTTATGAAGGTGAATATACTCAAGGGTTTCGAGATCAACTTCTTTCCCTTCGCATTCTAGATCAACAACTTGACCTCCAACTAGTCCAGGTGCTCCTGCTACTAGAGAAAGTTCTCCAACTACATTTAATAATCTATTTGGATGGACACCAGGGCTTCTTAATGAGACCATTTCAAAAGCTCTCGTTAATAATGCATCACCAGCCAGAATTGCTAATGCCTCTCCATAAACTTTATGATTGGTAGGCCTACCTCTTCTTAAGTCGTCATTATCCATGGCAGGCAAATCATCATGTATTAATGACATTGTATGAATCATTTCTATGGCAACTGCTGTAGGAACAGCTAGAGAAGGATTACCTCCTGCTAGTGAACAAGATGCTAAACATAAAATCGGACGTATCCTTTTACCTCCTGCCAGGAGGGAATATCTCATTGATTCCCTAAGTAATTCTGGATTCTCTGGACCTAAGGAGAAATCAAGCGCTTCTTCCACAACTTTTTTTGTATCTTTTAGATATTTATCAAAATCCAAAATATTATCGATAACTTCTGTCATTTTTTACGTTGAGGAATGTTTTTCTGCATCGTGGATTTTATGGCAGGAGGTCATTAAGATTTGATGATAAACCAAATTGTTTTTCCCAGCTGAAAATAGTATTTACTAGTAACATTGTTACTGTCATTGGTCCAACACCTCCAGGGACTGGTGTGTAAGCAAATATTTTAGGAATTACATCCTCTAATAATACATCCCCACATAATCTGCTTTTGCTTTTATCAGAACTTGTTAATCTATGTATTCCAACATCAATAATTACAGCGCCCTCTTTAACAAAACTCGAGTCTATAAGGTTAGGTTTTCCTGCCGCCGCAATTAATATATCTGCTTCCTTACATATTTTGTTTAAATTTTTAGTCTTTGAATGAGTCATTGTTACAGTCCCGTTGAGATTTAACAACATAAGAGATAGGGGTTTCCCAACCAATAGACTTCTTCCAATAACAACAATATTTTTTCCTTCAATTGCAATATTTTGGGATCTTAGTAAATTAATAATCCCAGCTGGTGTGCAAGATCTCATTGCAGGTTCATTTTTTACTAACTTGCCAATATTTTGCTCATTCAATCCATCAACATCTTTGTCTGGATTGATGAAACTTATTAATCTTTGTTCGTTAAATTTCTTTGGTATGGGAAGTTGTAATAACATTCCATCAATATCATTATTAAAGTTTAATTTATCTATTAATTGCTCAACTTCCTTTTGCTCTACTGTATCTTTTAGATGAAAAATAAAACTCTTTATCCCTACTCTAGAACAAGCTTTTTCTTTGTTCTTAACATAAACACCACTAGCTGGATCTTCGCCTATTCTTATTACAGCTAAACCAGGATTTCTTTTCGCAATTGTTTTATTAGCATAAATATAATTTTTTAATTTTTCTTCAATTTCTAAAGATAATTTTTTACCATCTAGTTTTAATGACATTTAGAAAAACTTCTCCTTTTTACTCCTAGCATGCCTATAATTTTAAATTAATCAATAAGATTTAATTATATTCTGTGCAAAACCCTACAAGCATTTTAAAGAAATTAAATTACTTCTGGAAAAGAAGTCAATTTCCTGCTCTGGAGCCTATTCAAATTTCAACTATAGATAAATTAATTATCTCCCTAATATGTATTGTTATTTCCATAATATCTTCATATGAGATTCTGCTCGTAACAAATTTAAAAGGTTCAGATGTTTTTTCTTGGGGAGTGGCTTTTGCTGAGGTCTTATTTATTTGCGGATTTTTAATACTAATTTCTAGAAAAGAAAATCCAAACATTAATTCAAGGCAACTCCTCTTAATTATTTCACTCCTTTTAATTGTTCAGACTTTAAAAAATATATTTGGATCTGGACTTAGCCCTTTATCAATTATAGTACCTCCCGCCTTAATTATTTCTCAAGGTATGGGAACCATAACTGCCTTAACTTGGGTATCAATAGCCAGTCTTAGTTGGCCTAATTCAATAAATAATATCAATAGTAATCTACTACTAGTAACCTTGGTTTGTGCCTGCGTTGTTTCGGTTCTTGGAGGAAGAATAAGAAGTAGAGCTCAGTTACTTCAACTTTCAATATTTGTTCCAATTGGGGCATTGATCTCTCAATGGATATTAATTGGAAATGAAGAAAATTCTTTATTAGACAACCAAGGATTTTTTGCTTCAAATGGCCAAATATTTTCTGATTCCCTACTTTTAGCGATAATTATGCTCATAACAATACTATTTATTCCCATCTTTGAGTCTATGTTTGGATTGTTAACGAAGGCAAGATTATTGGAATTAGCGGATAAAGAAAAACCTCTCATTAGAAGACTCTCTATTGAAGCTCCTGGTACCTTTGAACATACTTTATTGATATGTGGATTGGCTGAAGAAGCGACAAGAATGATAGGAGGTGATATTGATCTTATTAAAACTGGTGCTCTATATCATGATGTTGGGAAATTACATGCTCCAAATTGGTTTATTGAGAATCAAGATGGCTCAAAAAATCCGCATGATGAAATAGATGATCCTCTAAAAAGTGCAGAGGTTTTGCAAGCCCATGTTGATGAAGGACTAAAGTTTGCAAGAAAAAATAGATTGCCAAAACCAATAGCAAATTTCATCCCAGAACATCAAGGAACTCTCAAAATGGGATACTTTCTTCATAAAGCTGAAGAGAAAAAACTAAATTTTAATGAGAGTTATTTTAGATATAAAGGTCCCATCCCTCAATCTAAAGAAACGGCTATCTTGATGCTTGCTGATGGTTGTGAAGCTGCATTAAGGGCAATGGATATTAATGCTTCTGATTATGAAGCACTAGAAACAATATCCAAAATAGTTAATTCAAGGCAAGTTGATGGCCAGTTAGATGATAGCAATCTTTCCAAAGGAGAAATTTTCCTTATTAAAAAATCTTTTTTGAATGTTTGGAAAAGAATTAGACATAGACGAATTCAATATCCAACAACCAAAAATAATACTTTCTCTTAAGCTTAAAATTTTTATAATCTAATATTTCTTCGATGTTTCGGATTACACCAATATATTAATGCCAAGATACCAAATAAAGTAGATAAAAGTGTAAAACCACCAATTCCAAAAATATCTTTAAGCGTGATTAATCGAAAAATAGAATATGGAGCAGTCCCAGAAATTATCATTGAAAGAGAAACGAGAGTTAAGGTAACTCCCCATTTCTTCTCCGCTAAAAGCGCGGAAGAAGAGACTATTCCAACTATTGCTGAAGGCCAGCCAAGGCTTATGGCTAGAGTAATGTTAGCCACTTTTAGTGGAGGCCCATAACTTATTATTAAAGCGATTATGGGTAAAGCAATGATATTACTTATCAAACCTACCCATGCAAGAGTCCAATATCCTAATACCCTTTCTCTCATTACTTTATTTGATTAAATATAAACTTAAAGCTTTAATCTACATTATTAGGTTACTGGTTTTTGGGTAAACTTAATAATCTCAAAATTAACTTAATTTTTGGGTTTTGATAATACCTCTTTTTCAGGATTTTCTAAATTATCAAATTGTGGATGAATAGAGTTTTTCTTCTCTGAAAAAATAAGCCTATTTAAGGCGTTTACAAAAGCATTAGCAGCAGCAACAACTACGTCTGTATCGGCAGAATGTCCTGAATATATTTTATTATTATTTCTAATTCTAATAGTAACTTCCCCTAATGCATCTATTCCCTCTGTTACAGATTTAACTGAAAATTCTATTAGTTCATTTGGAACTTTGGCTAATTCATTTAGTGCTTCGCAAACTGCATCTACAGGTCCAGTTCCTATTGCAACAGCAGTATCTTCAGTATGATCTTCCGTATTTATAAGAGTTACCGTAGCGGTAGGCTTGGACGTACTTCCACAACTAACTTGAACATGACTTAGTTGAAATTTAGATTCTGGAAGTTGTACTTGCTCACTAACAATAGCCTCTAAATCTCTATCAGTAATTTCTCGTTTTCTATCAGCAAGATCTTTGAAACGCGCAAAAGCATCATTCAAGTCTTCCCTACTTAAATCGTATCCCATATCTTCCAATCTTGCTCTTACTGCACTTCTTCCACTAAGTTTTCCTAGTGAAATTTTATTATCATTCAAACCTACAGTTTTTGCATCAATAATTTCATAAGTAAGTCTATTTTTTAGTACACCATCCTGATGGATACCTGATTCATGAGCAAAAGCATTTGCTCCAACAATGGCCTTATTAGGCTGAACATTCATTCCAGTTAAGTTTGATACTAATCTCGAAGTTTTCGTTATTTCTTCTGTTCTTATAGCTGTTAGAGGAGTAGGTGAATCTGAACTTCTTCCAAAGAAACTATTAAAAAAACTTTTTCTTACATGTAATGCCATTACTAATTCTTCTAGAGAGGCATTTCCTGCTCTTTCACCTATTCCATTTATTGTGCATTCTAATTGCCTTGCTCCATTTTTTACTGCTTCTAAAAAATTAGCAACGGCCAAACCTAAATCGTTATGACCATGAACGGAGATAACAGCCTCATCAATGTTTGGAACATTTTTATTGATATCAAAAATAAGCTTCCCAAATTCACTAGGAGTAGTGAACCCAACAGTATCCGGAATATTAATAGTTGTGGCTCCTGATGTTATTGCTAGTTGAATCACCTCATAAAGAAATTCAGGATCACTTCTTGAGGCATCTTCACAAGAGAACTCAATATCATCAACTAATGATTTAGCATAACTAACCATATCTGGAACTATGGAAAGAACGTCTTTTCTTGATTTTCTAAGTTTATGTTTTAGGTGGATGTCGCTAGTAGCTATAAATGTATGTATTCTTCTATTTGGAGCGGGGCTAATAGCTTCATAACAAGCTTTTATATCGTTTGTAGATGCCCTAGCTAAACCACAAATTATTGGACCATATTCCCCTCCAACGACTTCTGCAATTTTATTTACTGCTTTGAAATCTCCAGGACTAGCAAAAGGAAATCCTGCTTCAATAACATCCACACCTAATCTGGCAAGTTGATGAGCAATTGCAAGCTTCTCCTCTAGATTTAAACTTGCACCAGGAGATTGCTCTCCATCTCTAAGAGTTGTATCAAAGATCAATATCCTGCCAGGATCTTTGGACATTATTTAAATACGATTAAGCCTATATTAAGCCAATTAAAAAAAAATTACTAGATGTGTATTAATTAATTGAATCTTTGGGAAACAATACACAAATATTATTGGTTAAATTATTATCAATAAAAAGCCTTTATATTTATTAAATAAAGTATTCTTTAATAAACAAATAATTAAATATTTGCCTAAAGGTAAATTTAGAGACTTTAAGTAATTTTAATTTTAAATTATAAAAAAATACTATGAATGGGTCTTTCCCTAATAAAAATTACATAGGAAGATTGGCCATAGTTTTGCATGCTCATCTTCCATATGTAAGGAAATATGAAAAAAATTCTTTAGAAGAGGATTGGTTATTTCAAGCAATACTTGAATGTTATATTCCTTTACTTCAAGTAATGGAATCTTGTAAAAAGGAGGATATTAGAAATACAAAATTAACACTTAGTTTATCACCAACTTTATTATCTCTTCTTCAAAATAAACAAATTCAAAAGAAATTCGCATCATGGATAAAAACGAGAATAGAATTTTTGAGTGATTTACCTCATCAAGAACAAGAAGCCTCTGAATTTCTTAAGAAGAATATACAAAATAACTATTTATATTGGGAAAAATGTTCTGGGGACTTAATAGAGAGATTTAAAAAATTAAATATATCAGGAAATTTAGATATCCTTACTTGTGCTGCTACACATGGATATTTACCAATCCTAAGAGAAAATCCTGGAACAGTTTTAGGTCAAATAAATACTGCGATCAGAAGTCATGAAGATATTCTTGGAACAAAACCCTTAGGAATTTGGTTGCCTGAGTGCGCTTA
>QCUB01000037.1 GCA_003210895.1 Prochlorococcus sp. AG-676-M04 | reverse complement strand
ATATATCACCTTAAGCCTGAAAATATTATTATTAGTGTTTTTCATGAAGATCATGAATCAGAAAAAATATGGAGAGATGATATTGGGATTAATCCACAAAGAATAATCCATTTAGACGAAAAAGATAATTTTTGGTCTTCTGGAGCGACAGGTCCATGTGGACCTTGTTCCGAACTTTATTATGATTTTACCCCCGAAAAAGGACTCAAAAATATTGATCTAGAGGACGGAGATCGTTTTATTGAATTTTATAATCTTGTATTTATGCAATATAACCGCGATTCAAAGGGGATATTATCAGATCTGGAATCTAAAAATATTGATACAGGGATGGGGCTTGAGCGTATGGCTCAAATTCTTCAAAAAAAGACAAATAATTATGAAACTGATTTAATTTTTCCTATTGTCAAAGAGGCTTCTCTTATTGCTAATATTGATTATTTTTCTTCTGATGATCGTACTAAGATCTCACTTAAAATACTTGGTGATCATACTAGGGCGATTATTCATTTAATTTCTGATGGAGTAGTTGCTAGTAATCTAGGTAGGGGATATATCTTGAGAAGATTGTTAAGAAGGATGATTAGGCATGCAAGATTATTAGGTATCAAAGACGATTTTCTTTCGAGGCTTGCATCTCTTGGTATTACTTTGATGGAAAATACTTATCCCGACTTAAAAAATAATAAAGAGCGAATTTTAAGAGAGATTAATATTGAGGAAAAAAGATTTCTTGAAACTTTAGATAGAGGTG
The DNA here is from genome assembly GCA_003210895.1 of Prochlorococcus sp. AG-676-M04. Classification (GTDB taxonomy): domain Bacteria; phylum Cyanobacteriota; class Cyanobacteriia; order PCC-6307; family Cyanobiaceae; genus Prochlorococcus_A. The sequence goes on along the minus strand of QCUB01000037.1, from coordinate 11,216 downwards.
AAAAATTATTAGATGATTTTATAAGTTCTGGCGAAAAATTAATCCCTGGATCTAAAGCTTTTGAACTATATGATACCTATGGATTTCCTTTAGAACTAACTAAAGAGATACTTGAAGAAAATAATATAACTGTTGATATAGAGGGTTTTGAAAGAGAAATGGATGCTCAAAAAATAAGAGCAAAAGCAGCTTCTCAAAAAATTGATTTAACTTTAAAAGGATCAATTGAAAGAGAAATAGATTTATTTGATCAAACTATTTTTGAAGGATATAATTCTTTAAATTCTAAGGGGTTAGTAAAGGGTATATTTTTTGAATCAAATTCTATAGAACAAGCTATTAAGGGACAAGATGTTCAAATTATCCTGGATCAAACTTCTTTTTATGGAGAATCAGGAGGTCAAGTTGGGGATACAGGAATCATCTCCGGTAATGGTTCCGAAATTTGTATAGACAAAGTTATAAGAAAAAAAAATGTATTCTTGCATTGCGGAAAAGTAATAAAAGGAGAAATTTTCAAAAATCAGTTAGTTGAAACAAGAGTTGATAATTCCAATAGAGAAAAAGCTGAATCAAATCATACTGCTACTCATTTACTACAATCAGCTCTTAAAATAGTTATTGATGATAGTGTTAGCCAACGAGGTTCATTAGTAGCTTTTAATAAATTAAGGTTCGATTTTAATTCTCCTCAACCTTTATCTAAAGAACAAATTTTACAAATTGAATCTTTGGTTAATTCTTGGATCTTAGAAAATCATCCTATTCAAGTGAAATACATGGAGAAGGAGGATGCCCTTAAAGCAGGAGCTTTAGCTATGTTTGGAGAGAAATATGGAGATATTGTCAGGGTAGTTGATGTTCCAGGTGTTTCAATGGAGCTTTGTGGAGGGACACATGTTCGAAAAACATCTGAAGTGGGCAGCTTCAAAATTATTAGTGAAGTAGGAATATCTTCAGGAATTAGAAGGATAGAAGCACTATCTGGTCAGTTAGTTTTAGATTATTTAAAAGAAAGAAATGATACGTTAGATAAACTTAGTTATCTATTAAAAGCAAGTCCATCGCAACTGTTTGAAAGGGTTAATTCTTTGCAATCAGAGCTGATTAATAAAAATAAAGAAATACAAAAAATGAAGGATGAAATAGCTTATTTTAAATACTCTTCGCTAAGTTCTTCTGCAAATAAAATTGGATTATTTTCGGTGATTATTAGTCAACTTGATGGGCTAGATGGAAATTCTCTACAATCTGCAGCATTAGATTTAACCTCTAAATTGGGAGATAAGTCGGTTGTGATTCTTGGAGGAATACCAGATAAGGAAAATAGAAAATTATTATTTGTTGTCTCTTTTGGGGAAAACTTAGTTAAAAGAGGTATGCATGCAGGAAAATTAATTAATGATATTTCACGTATTTGCTCTGGGGGAGGGGGAGGTAAACCCAACTTTGCACAGGCAGGCGCTAAAGATATTGATAAATTAAATGATGCTTTGGAATATGCAAGAAAAAATTTGAGGATAAAGCTCCTTAGTTATTCTGACAAGTAACTACTTTTTCTTAAACTGGTTTCTATTTGATCAATTAACTTTCGTGCTTCTTGAATATTCAAAGTTTTATTATTGATCGCATATTCAGTATTTACTCTTATTGATTCTACTAAATTATCTGAACTGTAATCTAATAATTGTAAAATTTCTGATTTGCTGTTCTCTTTAATAAAGTTTTTAATTTTATAAGTATTATCTTCATTTATATCAATATGAATAACATTAGTATTTCCAAATAAATTATGGAAATTTCCTAATGCTTCTTGATACGCTCCTGCCATAAAAATGCCTATTAGGTAATCATTATTTCCTTCTGGGGGATGTAAATTTAAAAGTGATTTAATCTTCCCATTATCAATAAAACGGTTCATCTTCCCATCTGAATCACAAGTTAAATCGGCAAAGTTACCTTTGCAAAAGGGCTCTTCTAAATGTCTATGTATAGGAATAATTGGGAAAATTTGATTGATTGCCCAGGAATCAGGAATAGATTTAAAAATTGATAAATTAGCATAATATGTTGATGCAAGTGTGTCAGTTATTTCAGATAAATCTGGATGGATAATTTCATCATTGTCAAATTGATTTGCAATCTCTTTTGCACAAGCCCATGTAAGTTCTTCAGCATAAGCACGTTCTTCCAAACTTATAAATCCTAATCTAAAAGCGACTAGGCAATCTTCCTTAAACTTTTTGGCGTCGTTCCATAATTCAATTATTTCAGATAAATCTTCTGGTTTTTTTGAGAGATTTTTTAGCTGATTAAGAGTTTGAATTAGATTCGTTATGATAAGGGATTGGTTTTTGGAAGGGGATATTTTTACTTGAGAGTTTACATAGCTTGTACCTAAAACATTAAAAATTAAGACGGAACAATGACTGATTATTGCTCTCCCGCTTTCTGAGATGATTATTGGATGCTGAATATTATTTACTTCACATGAATCTTTTAATGTTGCAATAACATCATTCGCATAGTTTTGAAGAGAATAATTTGTTGAAGTATTTGAAGAAGTTTTAGTCCCATCGAAGTCGATTCCTAATCCTCCGCCTACATCTATATATTCCATTGGTGCGCCTAACTTAGATAACTCAACAAATATCTGACTAGCTTCTTGTAATGCATCTTTTATTACTGATATATCACTTATTTGGCTGCCAATATGGAAATGAAGCAATTTCATTTCTTTTATTAGATTTGCTTCTTTAAGTTCATTTATTGTAAGCATGATCTCTGGAATTGATAATCCGAATTTAGAATTATCTCCTACTGATTTCTCCCATCTTCCACTGCTTTTACTTGATAACTTTGATCTAATACCAAGTATGGGGGTTGCTTTAAGATTTTTGACAGCTTCTATAATTCTCTTAACTTCATCTCTTTGCTCAATAACTATAATTGGCTGTTTACCAAGTTTTCTGGCTAGAATCGCAGTCTCAATATACTTTTTATCTTTATATCCATTACAAATTAAAAGAGATTTTTGGTTTTCTAGAATTGATAATCCAATTAATAATTCTGACTTACTTCCTACCTCTAAACCAAAATTCCAAGGATCTCCATATTCAATAATTTTTTCCAGAACATTTTTTTGCTGATTGCATTTAATAGGAAAAACTCCTTGATAAATATTTTTATAGTCATAAGTTTCTATCGCTTTAGAAAAGGCATTATTTAATTCTGTAATCCGGTCTTTCAAAATATCGTTAAATCTTATTATTAAAGGAGTATTTATTTCTCTACTTTTTATCTCCTTAACAAGTTTGAAAAGATCAATTTCTTTTGTAGATTTTCTATTTGGTGTTATAGATATATTGCCAATAGAATTAATTGAAAAGTATTTGTCTCCCCATTTATCAATACCATAAGTAGAGATACTATCTTCTATAGTCCAATTTTTATTTAATTTTTTTGGTTCAAAATTGGTCAATTTTGTTTTTGTGATTTATAAATGTTTTGACAATGACTAAAACAATATCTTTTATTTTAATGATTACTTGCCAAGTTACCACCTAAAAGAAGAATATACATAAAGTGAATACTAAATTAAATGATTAAAGAGAGAACCTTTCTAGCAATTAAACCAGACGGTGTTCAAAGAGGATATATTGCAGAAATTATCGGAAGATTTGAGAAAAAAGGTTTTAAATTGGTAGGTTTAAAACAATTAATTCCATCAAATCAACTTGCTCAAGACCACTATGGCGTGCATCGAGAGAGACCTTTTTTTAAAGATTTAGTTGACTTTATTTCAAGCGGCCCAGTTATAGCAATGATTTGGGAAGGAGAGGGAGTGATTTTAAGTGCAAGAAAATTAATTGGTGCTACAAAACCTCTAGAAGCCGAACCTGGCACTATCAGAGGGGATTTAGCCATAGATATAGGTAGAAATATAATTCATGGTTCAGATGGAATAGAAACTGCAAAATTTGAAATTAATTTATGGTTTGATCAACATGAAATATGTGATTGGGAGACTTCTGATTATGAATGGCGATCAGAAAATTAAAGAAATTTGATATCAAATCTATTTATGCTAAATTTTTTCAGAAAATTAGTTTCAATATTGGTTAGAGTTTTTTCTTGAACTAATTTGAACATGATATCGCTTGTAATTGCTGAGAAGAGCACACCATTTCTGTAATGCCCAGTAGCCAAATAAAGATTTTTAATATCAGATTTACCAATGATTGGCTTAAAGTCAGGCGTACAAGGCCTAAATCCCCACCAATGTTCCATTTGTGGCCAGTTTAATGCTTCTGGTAATAAGGATTTAATACCTTCTTGAAGTTGATTTATTCCTTTAGGTGTATTGCCTTGATTAAATTCAGCCTTATCTTCAACAGTTGCTCCAACAACAATAAGACCATCATCTCTAGGAACTAAGTAAGTTTTTGGACCAAAAAGAACTCTTTTAATAGAATTTTCTGGACCTTGTATTGAGAGCATTTGTCCCTTGACAGGAAAGATTGGTAAATTATCTAGAACTTTTTTACTCCAAGCACCACAGCATAAAATTACTTTTTCACAAAAAATATTTTTTATTTCTCCTGTGGCATGTAAAACTTGTGCACCAAGAATTGTGTTCTTTTCCAGTATTAATTCTTTTACATCAGATCCTTCTTGAAATTTTACGCCATGCAACGAACATGCACGTTCAAGAGCACGCATAAGTCTTCTTCTATTATCTATTTGGCCGTCTTTTTCGAAAAGTAATCCATGCTCCCAATTTACATCTATCCCACTTATTTCTTTTCTAAGTTTTTCCTTATTTAAATATTTTCCAAACTTATAAGTTGGGAATTTCCTTAATTGTTTAATATTTTTAAACGGTACTACTATTCCACATTTTTTTAAACCACAATCAATGCCACTATCGGATTCGATATTTTTAATCCAACCTGGAATTAAACTTTGACTTTGCTGACCAAACATTAATAATTCATCTTCAAGTCCCTCAGCATGGGTGGCTAACATTCCTGCAGCGACGAATCCTGCTGATTCACTTCTGTTTTTGCTTAAAACTTCAACTTTGAATTTATTACGTGCAAATTCATAAGCAATAGATAAACCTATTAGTCCTCCACCTATAATTAAAATTGAATTTTTAGTTTCTGATTTCATTTAATTAATTTTATAATTTACATATGTTTTGATCCTCTTTTACCTTATATCCAATAAGATTAAGAAAGGAACATTTAATAATGAAAAATTTAGAACCTTGGGAAGCTGTGATTGGTTTAGAAACCCACGTCCAGCTTAATACTAAAAGTAAAATATTTACATCTGCATCGACCGCTTTTGGCGATGAACCCAATACTCATGTAGATCCTGTTGTTTGTGGTTTGCCAGGAACTCTTCCTGTTTTAAATGAGACTGTTTTAGAATATGCAGTCAAAACCTCTTTAGCTTTAAATTTGAATGTTGCAGAACATTGTAAATTTGACAGAAAACAATATTTTTATCCTGATTTGCCTAAAAATTATCAAATCTCTCAGTTTGATGAACCTTTAGCAGAAAATGGTTGGCTAGAAGTTGAAATACTAGAAAAAGATAAAGAAACATATGTAAAGAAAATTGGTATTGAAAGACTCCATATGGAAGAAGATGCCGGCAAATTAGTTCATGCAGGAAGCGATCGATTGGCTGGCTCTAAATATTCATTAGTTGATTACAACCGAGCAGGTATTGCACTCGTTGAGATTGTTAGTAAACCAGATATCAGGACAGGTAGAGAGGCATCAGAATATGCTTCAGAAATAAGAAGAACTGTTAGATACCTTGGTGTTTCAGATGGAAATATGCAAGAAGGTTCATTAAGATGTGATGTGAATATTTCAGTGAGGAGGGGAGCTGATGCCCCTTTCGGTACTAAAGTTGAAATCAAGAATATGAATTCATTCTCTGCAATTCAAAAGGCTTGTGAATATGAAATAGAGAGACAAATTGATGTATATGAGAATGGAGGGAAAATTTATCAAGAAACTAGGTTATGGGACGAAACTAAACAATTGACAAAAAGTATGAGATTAAAAGAAGGAAGTAGTGATTATAGATATTTTCCTGATCCTGATCTTGGCCCAATTGAAATATCAAAAGAACAAAAAAAACAATGGCTTAATGAATTGCCTGAATTACCCTCTAAGAAAAGGCATAAATATGTAAAAGAATTAGGCCTGTCACCATATGATTCAAGAGTTATTTCAGATGAAGTTTTTATGGCAAACTTTTTTGAAGATACAGTAGCAAATGGTGCCGATCCTAAACTTGCATCAAATTGGATTACAAGTGATATTGTTGGTTATTTGAAATCAAATAAACAAAGTTTTGCTGACTTAAAGCTTAGCCCTAATACTCTTGCTGAGATGATTAATATGATTACTAAAAAAGAAATTAGTGGAAAAATAGCAAAAGAAATCTTACCAGAATTGATTAAAGATAATATTTCCCCACAAAAATTAGTTGAGGAGAAAGGTTTGGCGATGATATCTGATTCTGCAAGTCTTGTTCCAATTATTGAAGAACTTATCATTAAATATCCTAAAGAAGTTGAATCTTTTAAGGACGGAAAAACAAAATTACTTGGTTTTTTTGTAGGTCAGCTTATGAAAAAAACTCAAGGTAAAGCTGATCCTAAACTTGCTAATAAACTTCTTTCAGAAAAATTAAATAGTTAATTTCTAAATAATTTTTTGTATTGTATTTATCCATAACTTTTGATCATCTGAATTATCTAAGATAACATCTGAAAATTTGGATTTTTCTTCGAAGTTTAATTGAATATTTATAATTTTCTCAGCCTCATAATCACTTATTTTGTTTCTTTTAATAAGTCTTTTCTTTTGGATTTCTTTTGGACACTTTACCAACCATATTTCGGTACAAAGATCCGTAAATTTTGCCTCAAATAGTAAAGGAATAACTAAAAGTAAAATTTTATTTTTTTCAAATTGATTACATTGCGCTATCATTTTTTCTTTTATTAATGGATGAAGAAGATTTTGAATCCAATTTCTATGTTTAGAATTATTGAAAATGATTTTTTTTAATAATTCAATGTTTATATCATTTTCTGAAGAATAATGATCAACTATTTGATCTCCAAAATAAGCTAACACTTCTTTATATCCCTTACTATTTGGCTTGATTAGTTCTTTTGAATAATGATCTGCATCCAATATAGGAATGTCTCTATATTTGTTTATATAGTTAGCTATTGTAGATTTTCCACTCGCAATTCCTCCAGTGAGACCTATCCTTCGCTGATTATTAATTAATTTTGGTTGGATGCTCATGAATTTAATAAGAATCTATATTGGTGTGTTTTAAATCGAAAGAATAGTTAATATATATTTAATTTATAAAAAAAGATTGAGTCAGATTGAGACAAAATGGTCATTTGTTAGTGATGGTGGGGTAACGCCCGCTGGTTTTTCTTTTGCTGGAATCTCTGCAGGATTAAAGGATTCTAGGAAGAAAGACTTGGCATTAATATTAGCCCCAGAAAATAGTATTTGTAGTGGTCTGTTTACACAATCAAAAGTACGAGCATCCTGTGTAGATATTTGTGAGCAAAGGATTAAACAATCATTGGGTCACATAAGAGCAATATTAATAAATTCCGGACAAGCAAATGCATGTACTGGAGATTTCGGTATGCAACATACTTTAATTGCTACAAAGGAGATTTCAGAATTATTAGGAATTAATCAAGAAGAAGTTTTAATGTGTTCAACTGGTGTAATTGGTAGACCCATAAAAATAATAGATTTAGTTGATAATTTACCTTATTTGGTTAAGGAGTTAAAAATAAATAATTTTCAGAATGCAGCAGAAGCCATTTTAACTACTGATTTAGTTGAAAAAAAAATGACAATAGAAACATTGATTGAAGGTAGAAAGGTATTGATATCTGGTTTTGCAAAAGGATCAGGAATGATTTACCCCAATATGGCTACTATGCTTGCTTTTCTGACATGTGATGTTGGTGTTGAGAAAGAAGAATGGGACAAGATGATTTCTATTGCTGTTAAAAAATCCTTTAATGCTATTTCGGTGGATGGAGAAACAAGTACTAATGATGCTTTTATAGGAATAAATGCAGGAAAAACAATTAATAAGAAATTTTTGCCAAAGATCCAATTAGGAATGGATATTGTATGCCAAAGCTTGGCAAAAAATATAGCTAGAGATGGAGAAGGAGCAAACTGTTTGTTAGAGGTATTGGTTACAGGGTCAAAGAATGATTCTGATGCAATTAAGATTGCTAAATCTATATGTAATTCTTCACTTGTAAAAACTGCACTGCATGGTTGTGATCCAAATTGGGGCAGAATTATTTCAGCTGCAGGTAACTCTGGAATTGATTTTAAATTAGATATTGTTGATTTATATATTGGAAATTTTCAGATTTTGAAAAAGGGTAAGTTAAACAAATTTGATCCTGACAAAGTAGCAAATTACATGAGAACAAAAATGAATGGTAAATATTTAGTTGAGGATGTAGTATCGATAGCTCTTAACCTTAATTCTGGCACAGCAAAAGGAACTGCTTGGGGTTGTGATTTGTCTAAAAAGTATGTTGAAATAAATAGCGAATATACCACCTAACCCCAAACTATAGTGATACTAACGTATTTGATACTTGTAAAAATCAAGATACCACTAAAATACCACTAATTTTACGAATCAAATTTGCTCACATAAAGTAATTTTGTACTTGTATTAAAAATCATCAGATAACCATTTCCGCATGGAATAAATTCCTCCTTTTTGGAATTTTGGCAACTTCCAATATGAAAAAAAGATTTGGAGTTAATTAATTCTTCTCTTGTTACTGGTATGAGATTTTTTGGTAGAGCAGGTCTATTGAAATTTTCTAAATAATAAGAAAGACTTGCAAATGCAAATCTATATAAATTATCAATTTCATATCTCTCATTTATAGGCCCATTAAACCACTTCAGACCATCTATTTTAATTAATTCCTGTATATTATTTGTATCACTTGATAATTGAAATATTCCAATAGTTTCTCCATCACCATTAAAACTACATCTGCGAGTATCGAAAGCATCTAAGATTTTGAATTGCCTAGGAATAAGAATCTCATATCGTTTTAATAAAATATTGTTGGGTTCATTTACTTCTAAAGGAACTAGACAATTTTTAGACTCTTCTGCAAAATCTTTTGCAATTTTTTTTAAATATATACTGCATCCACCAAGTAAAGTCAGGAAAAATATTAGTGAGTAAAAACAACCTTTATTGATTGATTTTTTCACAATAATCTAAAGAAACTATCGTATCTACTGTATCTATTAATAGCGAATATACTACCTAACCCAAAATATATTCTAGAGCAATAGTTTTGAGAGATGGTGTTTTGGAGATACCACTTTTTGACCACTAAATTAGCAACTTAAATTATTTAAATTTACCAGAAATCATAAATGAACTGATAATTTCGTTTTCATATAATTTCTCAAATTTTTCCTGAGTTAATGCTTTTAAACTTTTCTCTAATTTTGTGTTTAGAGAATAAGCTTTGATGTTATATTGATGTTCATTTTTTGGTGGGCAAGGACCAAAATATTTTTTACTTCTATCACTGTTTTTTCCTGTCACTCCAATACCAACTTTTCCATATTTAACTTCATCTAAATATTTTGTATCAGGGGGAATATTTGACAATATCCAATGTACCCAAGTTTTTCCTACGACTTTTTTTGCATCAGGATCATCCATTATTAGGACGATTGATTGTGCATTTTTAGGGACGTTTGAAAAATTTATTGGTATGGATATGTCTTTCCCACCGTTGTATTTACATCCATACTTTTTTGGTATTGTTTCTCCATCTTTAAATGCAGGTGAACTGATCTCAATTGCGAAGGCACTAATGGGTAATAAAGAAATCAATATTAATGATAAAAACTTCAACATAATGAAATTATTTTTTTATTATTTTTGCACAAATTTGAATATTTAGAAAAATAATGTTAATTTCTTAAATTTTATTTTAAATATCATTCTTGCGAGATATTTACTAAAAATTTTGACTTTGCTTAGAAAGTAATTTTGATTTCATTTCTTGAAATTCTGCATCATTTAAAACGCCTTCATCCAGAAGTTTTTTTAATTTTAAGAGTTGATCTGTAATATCAATTTCAGTATTTGATTCAACTTGTGGAGAAGGACTAGATTGATTCCCAATCATAATTCCGCCAGCTTGAGCTCTTTTTTCTTCCATTGCTCTGATTCTCCGCTTTTCTTCCCATGCTTGTTCTTCCATTTGAGCGTGTTTATATGCAGATGTTGCTACTTTTGATTGAGGATAAACTTCAATATTGAAATCTAAGGAATCTTTTTTGAGATTTGATTTAAAAGATAATGTTGATCCACATAAATTTGGCCATATATTTTCATTTACTTCTGCATCCTTTAAATCTTTCCATTGAAAGTCTCTCATTTTGTATCCTCCCAATATTCCCCTGTTCATTTCGATTACTCTTGAGTTTGTTACTGCAAATACTTTCCTTCGAGATAACAAACCAAAAGGCCTAGTATCAATACCTTGCTCAATTATTTTTTCATCTTTCATGAGAGTATCTTTGAATTTCACGAAGGCATTTTCTGCCCTTTTTTCTCCACCTCTAAAAACCATTTTGAACCAGAAGCAAAGAAATAAAATTGCAACTATGTAACCAAATAATTTCCCACCAAATAAGAGAATAATCAATGAAGTGATTATACTTAGAACAATCGGTGTACCTACAAATGCATTTAATAAACCCGACATGAAACTAGTTTTTACAAATATATATCATTTTAATTTTATAAACTAAAAAAAGTATCTAATGTTAAAAATTATAGTTTTTAATATTCTAAAAATACGCTTTCAATTTTGCGCAGCATTAAAAAAATAATTAAAACTGTGTGCAAGTAAACCTTTATTAAACAATTTTTGGGATGAGATTACTTTGTGATTGAAGTACTGATAGACAATAAAATGTTATTGATATGACTTATATGTCAAAGTTCAGATATATAAAGTTTGATCCAAATGTGATGATTGTGATTCAATTGTAATTTTTAGAGTTATTTCAGGACTTAGTTATGTCAAACAGTTGGAGATTAATGCATAATTAAATCATAAATAGTGT
>QCUB01000036.1 GCA_003210895.1 Prochlorococcus sp. AG-676-M04 | reverse complement strand
GCATATCAGCCCAAATTTGTTGATGAAGCAAAACCTCAATCCAGCAATAAACATTATCCAAATGTTAACAATCAACCAAGAAATGCTAATCATAATAACGAAAACAAACCATCCAATAAAAATATAAATCAATTAAAGAATGATCAAAATAAAAATAATTCTGCTGGTGAATCAAGAGGAAATAAAGAGGATGTTTCTTCCGGACGCACAAGAAGAAGGAGATCTGCAGTAGCATCCTAATTTTTTTCAAAATCTATATAATTGTTATTCCAAATAATTTTAAAATTTCCTGGCAAATCAATTTTCCCGTTATTTTTTTTTAAAATTTCAGCTGCTAAATTTGATAAATTTTTAGAGCTCAGTTGTTTTGTGCAAACTTCACTTAGAAATTTATTCAGAATAGTACATCTTGCATCGAGGCATAGACTGTTTAAAAGATCTCTTTTAATACTTTTTTTCTTTTTACAAAATAAGTATGCCAGTTCACTAAGGTCATTACGTTCATCATCATAGTTCTTCATCTTTTGGGTAAAATTATTTATTCTTTCTGAACACCTTGGATAAATATTCTCTAAGATAGGAATAACCTTTTTTCTGACTAAGTTTCTTTTAATTTTTATATCAGAGTTAGTTGGATCCTCCCAAACGGGAATATTCATTCTTGCACAAAATTTCTTTGTATCTTCTCTAGTAAAAATTAAGATTGGTCTAATTAAATAAATTTGCTTTTCCAGCAATCTTTTTTTTTCAATATTGCTAAGACCAGCATAATTACTACCTCTAGCCAAATTGAGGATAAACGTTTCAGCATTATCTGTACTGGTGTGACCCGTTATTAAATAAATATCAATATTTTTTTGGTTCTCAGTTAATAATTTATTTGCTCTTTCTTTTAATTTTTTATATCTCCAATCTCGTGCTTCTTCTTCAGAAGCAATTGTTTTTTTATTAGCTCGGTCACAAAAAAAAGAGATATTTTTTTTATCACAGTATCTTTTTAATTCAAGTGCATATTTCTCAGATTTTTCATGCCATTGATGATCTCCATGCCAAACATGTACATACCAATTGTGCTGTGTTTTCATATCATTTATTAGATTTAACAAAGCCATTGAATCTTGTCCTCCAGAAACAGCTATTAATAGATTTGCTCCATTAGGAATTAGTTTTTTGTCGCTTAATAATTCCTTATGAAGAAGATGGTGCCAGGATGTCCACTTTTTTTGCGTTAAATTTTCATGAGACATATTGTTTAACTCAAATAATCTTTTTTAAAAAATTCACTGTTTTACTAAAACAATGTCACAATCAGGTAATAAATTCATCAAGTCAATGAGTCTGATTAATCTTTTGCCACAAAAAATCCAAGAAGAGTTAAGCTATAAATCTTTACTCAAAGTTATTTCAGGATTAAGTAATTTTGATCCTCAATCAGTTAAAAAGATTTCAGAAGCAGCCTGTTTAGGGGGTGCTGATTTGATTGATATAGCTTGTAAACCAGAATTGGTTGAATCTGCTATTGAGATCTCATCATTACCAATTTGTGTAAGTTCTGTAGAGCCTAAATTATTCATAAATTCAGTTAAAGCAGGAGCTTCTTTAATCGAAATAGGAAATTATGATAGTTTTTATGAAAAAGGAATTAATTTCTCGGAGGAGAAAGTTTTAAATCTTACAAAAGAAACTAAAGATATTTTACCTAATGTTCCTCTATCAGTGACCGTTCCTCATACTATTCCCATAGACAGGCAAGTTGATCTTGCTATGAAATTAGTTTTTGAAGGTGCTGATATTATTCAAACTGAAGGAGGTAAAAGTTCTAATCCATATAATTCAGGGATACAGGGATTAATAGAAAAGTCAGTACCCACATTGGCAGCTACTTTTGCAATACACAAAGAATTTGAGAAACAGTCTATTAACATTCCAATTATGAGTGCTTCAGGTTTAAGTGAGGTTACATGTCCATTAGCATTATCATGCGGAGCTTCTGCAGTTGGTGTTGGATCTGTAGTTAACAAATTAGATGATTTAATTTCAATGATTGCTGTTGTGAGAGTTTTAAAAGAATCTTTAGAGAATTCAATAATTAAAGAAAAAATTTCCTAATATATAAAAAGATTAAGCTACTAGCTGAATGAATAAATATAAGCTTCAAGCACCATATGAACCTAATGGTGATCAGCCTGAAGCTATCAAAAAATTAGTTCATGGAGTTAATAGCGGTAAAGAGTTTCAAACTCTTTTGGGAGCAACTGGAACAGGAAAAACTTTCACTATTGCAAATGTAATAGAACAAACTGGTAGACCTGCACTTGTTTTGGCTCATAATAAGACATTAGCAGCTCAATTATGCAATGAATTAAGGGAGTTTTTTCCAAAAAATGCTGTTGAATATTTTATTTCTTACTATGATTATTACCAACCTGAAGCTTATGTTCCAGTAAGTGATACCTATATTGCAAAAACTGCTTCCATTAATGAGGAGATTGATATGCTTAGGCATTCGGCTACTCGATCATTATTTGAGAGGAAAGATGTAATAGTTGTTGCATCTATTAGCTGTATTTATGGTCTTGGAATACCAAGTGAATATTTAAAAGCTGCTGTTCAATTTGTAGTAGGAGAATCAATAAATTTACGTTCTTCTTTAAGAGCATTAGTTGATAATCAATATACAAGAAACGATGTAGAGATCACTAGAGGTAGATTTAGAATTAAGGGAGATGTTTTAGAAATTGGTCCAGCTTATGAAGATAGATTGATAAGAATTGAATTATTTGGTGATGAGATAGAGGCTATAAGATTTGTTGATCCATTAACTGGAGAGATCCTTGAGAGTCTTGATCAAGTTAGTGTTTATCCTGCTAAGCATTTTGTTACTCCAAAAGAGAGATTAGAGACTGCTATAAGTGCTATAAAAAGTGAATTAAAAGAGCAATTAGACAAATTTGCTTATGAAGGAAAGTTATTGGAGGCTCAACGTTTAGAACAGCGTACAAAATATGATTTAGAAATGCTTAGAGAAGTAGGATATTGTAACGGCGTTGAAAATTATGCACGTCATTTGGCTGGCAGAGAAGCAGGAACTCCTCCAGAATGCTTAATAGATTATTTTCCAAAAGATTGGTTATTAGTAGTTGATGAAAGTCACGTAACATGCCCTCAATTACATGCAATGTATAACGGAGATCAAGCTAGAAAAAAGGTATTAATAGATCATGGTTTTCGTTTGCCTAGTGCTGCAGATAACAGGCCTTTAAAGTGTGAGGAATTTTGGGAAAAATCTAGACAGACATTGTTTATTAGTGCAACTCCAGGTCAATGGGAGCTGGATCAATGCGAAGGCAAATTTATTGAACAAGTTATAAGACCAACTGGGGTTTTAGACCCAATCATTGATGTAAGGCCTAGTGATGGTCAAATAGATGATCTTTTATCAGAAATAAGAGTTAGAGCTAAAAAGAAACAAAGAGTACTCGTTACTACTCTTACAAAAAGAATGGCAGAGGATCTTACAGATTTTTTATCGGATAATAAAGTTAGGGTGAGGTATTTGCATTCTGAAATTCATTCAATTGAAAGGATAGAAATTATACAAGACCTTAGATTGGGTGAATATGATGTATTAGTTGGAGTGAATTTGTTGAGGGAGGGACTTGATCTACCTGAAGTTTCCTTAGTTGCAATTTTAGATGCTGATAAAGAGGGTTTTTTGAGAGCAGAACGTTCTCTAATTCAAACTATTGGAAGAGCTGCAAGGCATGTAGAAGGGGTTGCTTTACTTTATGCAGATAACTTTACCCAATCTATGAAACGAGCCATATCTGAAACAGATAGAAGAAGAACTATTCAAAAAAAATATAATCAAATAAACGGTATAACTCCAAGACCTGCAGGAAAGAAAATAGAAAACTCGATATTATCATTTTTAGAATTATCAAGAAAATTAGATAGTGGAGGATTATCTAAAGATCTTATAAATATTGTTAACAATAAAACAGATGATATTTTAAATTCTAAAGATAATCAATGTTTGCTTGAAGAAATGCCTGATTTAATTGATAAGTTAGAAAATAAAATGAAAGATGCAGCAAAAGATCTAAATTTTGAAGAGGCAGCAAATCTTAGAGATAGAATTAAGAAACTTAGGCAAAAATTATCTAGAAATAGTTAGTTAATTATTTATTTATCTAATTCGAAATAAGAATGTATAGCGTTTACTGCTAGGTCACAATCCTTTTCTAAAACGATACAAGAAGTTCTTATCTCGCTTGTAGCAATCATTTCAATATTAATATCTTTATTAGCAAGTGCTCTAAATATTTTTCCAGCTGTTCCAACTTTAAATGCCATTCCAGCTCCTACTGTGCTTACTTTGGCTATTGCAGGTCCATCTTCAATAAATGAGCCTTCTAATTTTTTTGTTAAAGAGTGAAAAATTTTATTAGATCTTGCTCTGTCTTGTTTGTTCATAGTAAAACTTATATCTTTGGTTTTGAAAGATGTTAACCTTTCAGATTGAACAATAGTGTCAAAAATTAAATTACCCTCTGCGAGAGCTAAACATATTGAAGCAGCTACTCCTGGTTTATCAGGTAGGTTGCGAAAACTAACTTGAACTTGATTTTTATCTAGTGCAATGCCTCTTACTTCAGGTTGCTCTTCTCTCTCAAATACTGGATTAATAAATATTTGTGTTTCTGACAATTTAAATTTTTCACCCACAAATCTAATAGCTTTTGGAATATTGTCTACATCAATTACGCAGCTGACTTTGATTTCGCTGGTAGCTATTAATCTTACATTTATATTTGCTTGGGATAAAGTATCAAATAAATCAGCGGAAACACTTGGTCTCCCCATTATTCCAGCTCCTTGAATACTTAATTTAGTCATATTTGTTTTGAAATTATATTCGCCGCCTAATTGATTGGTTATCAATTTACATTGCTCAATTGTTTTGGCTAATTCAAACTTATTAACTGTAAATGCAATGTCATTACTATTCCCATCATGTGTAGCTTGGATTATTAAATCAACATTTATGCTTGCTTCAGATAAGGTTTCAAATATTTGAGCTGCGATTCCAGGTCTATCAGGTAGTTTGGAAATACTAAATACAGTTTGGTTTTCTAATACTTCAAGACTATTAACAGTTTTTGTTAATTCTAAGGCTCCTCTTTTGAGAGCTAATGGTTTTATTTTGCTAATTAAAAGAGTTCCGTTTGATAGGTTTTGACTCGATTTGACATATAATTTAATTCCGTAATTGCGAGCAATTTCTACTGCTCTTGGATGCAGTACTGATGCACCAACACTTGCAAGTTCTAGCATCTCTTCACAACTAATAATATCTAATAATTTTGCATTAGGTACTATTCTTGGATCAGTAGTAAGAACCCCAGGAACATCTGTATATATTTCGCAAGTTTCTGCACCCAATGCTGTAGAAAGAGCTACTGCTGAAGTATCTGAACCCCCTCTTCCTAAAGTTGTTATTTCCATTGATCCAGTATGACTAAGCGTTGAACCTTGAAAACCAGCGACCACCACAACATAACCTTGATCAATATAGTTTTTTATGCGTTCTGTTTTGATATCTAGAATTCTTGCTTTTCCATGAATTGATTCAGTAATAATTCCAACTTGGCTACCTGTCATGGATATTGCAGGGATTCCATATTCATTTAATGACATTGATAGTAGTGAAATAGTTACTTGCTCCCCTGTAGAAAGGAGCATATCTAATTCTCTGCTATTTGGATTTTTACTAATTGATTCTGCTAACTTATTTAATTGATCTGTAGAATCACCCATTGCAGATACAACTATGACGATATCATTTCCAGCTTCTTTACTTTCAACAATACTTTGCGCAATAGCCTTTATTTTTGTAATATCTCCAACCGAAGTACCGCCAAATTTTTTGATTAATAAAGCCATACTGAAATCATAATATAAATTATCAAACTTAATATTAGATTAACTTAAGTTAACGAGATTTTCGGTAAAGACATTAATAGGATTATTGCCTTTTTTTAGTGATGATTCTATATCTAATAAATTACTCATCAATTTAATTAAGAAATCTGCGGATATATTACTTACTTTTTTACGGATAAAAAAAATTCTTTTTGGGTTCGATATGTTAGCAATTTTGCATATTTTTGCTAAATCTTGCTCTTCAGATTTATGTACTAATTTAACTATGGTATGCATTCTTATTTGACTTATTAATCCCGCATTGAGTCTTATAGCAGGTTCTCCTTTTTTTAATAAATAATGGATTTCTATCAGACTTTCACTAATTTTATTTTGTAATAGATGATCAATTATTTTAAAGATATTCGACTGATGGTCATTAAATATTTTTTTTACATCATCACTTCTTAAAATAAGTTCTTTATTTGCATTATTATTAGATGCAGATAGATAGATCTTTGCTTTTGCTAATTCACTCATTAATTTAAAACTATCATTTCCCACTGAATTAATAATTAATTCGGCTGCCCCTTGCTCTAGATTGATATTCATCGAATTTGCTGTGACTTCTAGGTATCTTTTCTGGCCTTCATAATCCCAGATATCAGGCAAAGAAAATGAAGTCTCAGTTGCTAAATTTTTTTTTATTAAATTTTGAATAAATTTTGTACTCTTGAGTCTAGTATCTGGTTTTTTGTTGTTTTGTAAAATAAAGTAAGAATTACTAGGAATGTTTTGATAAATTTTTTCAAATTTGATTCTTAGTTCTTCATTTTTGTTTGTGAACAATGGGTTATTTTTTAATACAATTACTCTTGATCCATCCCCTAAAGGAGGGGTAAGTATTTCATCAAATGCTTGTTTTACTTGATTATCATCATCACCATTTAAATAGCTCACATTTATTTCTCCCCATATTTTGGATACTTTTTGATCAATTACTTTTTTAATAAACTTATTGATTGCATTTAAATCATTTCCCCATATTATTTGTATTGGCATATTTGTTAAAAAAAGGCTTACTATAATTATGCTTCCTTTTAAGATAAATTAAATTAAATTTTAATGGTAAAAGATCATCCTATTTTTTTAGAAAGTATTAGATTTATAAGATCTAATTTGATTGAAAATAATTTTAATTACTTAGAAAATAAAGTTTTAGAAAGATTAGTACATACCTCAGGTGACTTTAATATTCAGAAACTTTTGGAATTTAGTGAAGGAGCTTGTGAAAAAGCTGTAAAAGCATTAAAAGTAGGAGCACCAATTTTGACTGATACCGATATGGCTGCAGCCGCTATTAAATCAATGGCAAAAAATACAAGCGGGAACTCAGTTGTTTCGGCAAAGAAATGGTTTAATGATAAAAATTTATTAGGATTAACTAAAACTGCTTATGGGATAGAAAAAGGTTGGTTTGAATTATCTGCAAAAAATTTAGGAAGTCAATCACCAATAATTGTTATTGGAAGTTCTCCAACTGCGTTAATCAATTTATTAGAGATTCTACAGAATTCAAGACATATTCCCAGTTTAATTATTGGAATGCCTGTTGGTTTTATTGGGGTTCAGCAAAGTAAAAAACAATTACTCAATACTGATTATCCAAAGATTGTTGTCAACTCTACTAGAGGAGGAGCTGCAATGGCTGCCGCAGCTGTTAACGCCTTATTAAGAGAAACTATTTAAAAGAATTTTTCAAATAACATATCTAGATATTTTTATTTAATTTTAATTTGAGAATTCAATTTATTATTTTTTTCTAAATAACCTAAAACTAACCTAGCTTTATCGATGACTTTTTTAGGAACCCCGGCTAACTTTGCAGCTTCAATTCCGTAACTTTTATTCGCACCTCCTTTTTCAATTTTATGACAAAAATATAGTTGATCTTTTTTCTGTTTAACTAAAACTTGAAAATTTTCTACATTTATATTTGTATTTTTAAGATAATTTAGTTCATGGTAATGGGTAGCAAAAATGGTATTACATACAATTTCTTTCGCAAGATATTCACTCACTGACCATGCTATGGATAGTCCGTCAAAAGTAGATGTGCCTCTCCCTATCTCATCAAGTAAGACAAGAGAGTTTGATGTCGCTTGATTTAGAATTGATGCAGTCTCTGACATTTCTACCATGAATGTCGATTGTCCTGATGATTGATCATCTACAGCTCCAATTCTTGTAAATATTCGATCTGCAATTTGAATTTCCGCTTTTTTGGCAGGGATATAGCTCCCAATTTGAGATAAGATTTGTATTAATCCTATTTGTCTAATAAAGCAACTCTTTCCACTAGCATTTGGACCTGTTAAAATTATTAATTTTTGCTTTTTATTAAACAAAATATCATTAGATATAAATTTTTTATTAGTTAATAATTGTTCAACGATAGGATTTCGTCCTGCAATTATTTCTGTGCTTTGTTGAGCTATTGAATCTGCAATGGGTAAAAGAGTTGGTTTGATGAAATTATTTTCTAATGATGTAATTGCTAACCCTAGTAATGCATCCATACAGGCAATAGATTTTGCGATAGATCTAATGTTTTTTGTTTTTGAAGCTACAAGACTTCTTATTTCGCAAAATAATTCATATTCTTTAGCAGCAGCACGATTTTTGACTTGAAATATTTTACTTTCTCTATTTTTAATTTCTGTAGTTACATATCTTTCCTCATTAGTAAGAGTTTGTCTTTTAATCCAATGCGTAGGTGCTAAATTAACTTTAGATTTGTTTATTGAAATGTAATAACCAAAGTTTTTATGGAATTGAATTTTTAAGTTAGATATTTTACTAATTTTTCTTTCTTTTAATTCTTCTTGATTCAACCAATCTGAGTAATCGTCAATTAAATTTCTTAAGCCATCTAATTCATTATCAACCCCATCATGGATAATTCCTCCTTCACTAGTATTTAATGGTGGATTTTCTACTAGCTTGAAACTTATTAGATCTGCTAATTCTAAAAGTTCATTATCAATAGTTTTTAATTGATCTGTCCAAGCTGGTATTTCATAATTAAATAATTCAACGATTGATTTTAATCTAGGTAATTTTTTTAGACCCTCTGATATTGCTATCAAATCTCTTGGACTCGCATGACCAGCGCATGCTCTACCTGAAAGTCTCTCTAAATCGCCCATTGCTCTAAGTATATTTTGAGTATCTATTCGTAACTTTTTAGACTCTAAAAAATTTGCAATAATATTTTGTCTTTTGCAAATTTCATCAACATTTAATAGTGGAGAGTCTATCCATCTTCTTAAACATCTTGACCCCATGCAGGTATATGTTCTATCAATACTCCAAAGAAGTGAGCCAGCATAATTATTTTCTCGTTGAGTATGTTTAATTTCTAAATTTTTTTGAGTTTGATAGTCAATAATTAAATGATCTTTTGGAAATTGTATTTGTGGGAAATCTAAAGAAATTTTTAGAGAAGAACCATTCTCTAAATTAGAAGGATTAATTTTCTCTAAATAATTTAGTAATCCGCCAAGCGCTTTAGTCGCATTATTTAAGTTTTTTAATCCAAGACCTTCTAAACTTATAATTTTAAAATAGTTTTTTATAGTTGAACTCGCTTCATTAATGCTGAAAAAAGTCTCTTTGGTTACTGTATATGTGATTTTTTGATGTTGTTCTTCTAATAAATTTTTCTCCTCACTACTACCTATGATGATTTCTGATGTATCTAATTTAATAATTTCATCGAATAGTTTTGTTATTGATTTTCCCTCCATAGTTAATAATTCTCCTGTACTCACATCTGCTCTTGAAATGCCCCATTCATATAAATCTTCAGTATTTTTTTCTGATAAGTGTATTGCTGTTATCCAATTATTTTTTTTAGCAACCAACATACCTTCTTCAATGACGGTTCCTGGTGTGATTATTCTTGTTATTCCTCTTTTAAGTGGTGTTCCATAATTCCCAGAACTTTTTTCTAACTGGTCACATATAACTACTGAATGGTTTTTCTTAATTAACTCTGCGCAGTATCTCTCCATTGCATGATGAGGTACTCCTGCCATAGGGATCTTACCAATTTCTTTCCCAGCATCTTTGCTGGTTAACGTTATCTCTAATAAGTTAGAGATGAATACTGCATCTTCAAAAAAACATTCAAAAAAATCACCTAATCTATATAACAACAATCTATTGCTGTTTTCTTCTTTCAATTTGACATAATGTTTGAGAATTGGGGTTAATTTTTGTTTTTCAACTGTTTTATAACTGTAAGATTTTTCATTAATGCAATCATTCTTTCTTTCGCTATTAAAACTATTTTTGAATGTGTTGATAAAATTTTTGGAATTTTTTCTTTGTCTGGGTCTTTTCTTCGATTCTTTTTTTAATTCTTCTGTGGATAAATCTTCAGGAATTTGGTTCGAACTATTTGGATATGAAGGTTCATGATTAATCGTAAATAAATTTTTTTGAATTATTGTATCTTCTTGCATATTTTTATTATTTATAAATTGATATTAGGTACTAATTTTCTTTTTGCATTTTTACAGTGACTAAAAGTATGTAAATTTTCTCCAAAAATATTCATTTTCATGAGATCATAGTATCTATAATTATTTAAAAATAAGTTTGAATCATGCAGGCAGTTAACTTTTTCTTTGTAAATGCTCTTTTATTTGCTTCTCTAATCGCAGTGGTTGGAGTTCCCGTTTTATACGTAACTCAACCCTCAAGTGAAGAAGGACAGAAAGAGAGTAGAAGAAAAATATATTCCATTGCTGCAGTTTGGGTCGTTTTAGTCTTTGTTACAGGAATTGTTTCTTCCCTAGTTTGAACTTAATACCTTTTCATGAGAGTGTAGTTATATTAAAAAAAAAATAATGACTATCTTTGAAGGATCTTTTACAAATGCTTCCACTTTAAAAGTGGGCATAGTAGTGGCAAGATTTAATGATTTAATTACCAACAAAATATTATCTGGGTGCCTTGATTGTCTAAAAAGGCACGGTTTAGATACTTCCGAAACAAGCAAAGAACTTGATATTGTCTGGGTGCCTGGATCATTAGAACTGCCAATAGCAGCTAAAACACTAGTGAAAAAATCTAATTATGACGTTTTGATTGCTCTTGGGGCTGTTATTCGTGGAGAAACTTCTCATTATGATGTTGTAATTTCTGAAGCAAGTAAGGGGGTTTCGCAAGTTTCATATGAAAATAATGTTCCGATTATTTTTGGGGTTCTAACTACTGATAATATGCAACAGGCTTTAGAAAGAGCTGGTATAAAAAATAATCTAGGTTGGAATTATGCTTTACAAGCTATTGAGATGGGATCTCTAATCAAAAATTTAAATTAGTTTCAAAAAAAGTAAGTTTTGGTTCATTTCAGCCCTTTTTTAGGATAAAATAAATTAATTATGCGGATGTAGCTCAGTGGTAGAGCATCTCCTTGCCAAGGAGAATGTCGAGAGTTCGAATCTCTTCATCCGCTTTTTTAAAATATAACTAATAGGATAATATTTAATATTTTTTTTATTAATGTCGAGAATTATTTCAGTTGAAAATTTAAGGGAACTATTTACTAAACCTTATGGAGAAGATGCACCAACAAAAGAAAAATGGGCAGAGTTTTATAATGTTGATGTAACTTTTATTGATCCAACTCAGGAAACAAAAGGGCTAGATTCCTATGTTCATGCTCAAGAAAAACTTGTTAAAAGATGTGATGATGTTTATCTAGAAACTCATGCAATATCAATTAATGGAAACTGTGGATTCGTGGAATGGACAATGGGCTTAAAAATTTTGGGTAAAGAATTTATTTATCCTGGAACAACACGTTTGATATTTGCTGAAAATGGCTTAATCCAAGAACATAGGGATTATTTTGATTTTTGTGGACCTACCTTCGGTCCAGTGCCTATTTTAGGTCCATTTATTAAATGGCTTTATTCGAGATTTGTATCTTAAGTCAAGTTATAGTAAAAAAATGTTTTCACATTTTGAAAAAATTTCTTAAGAAAATAAAC
>QCUB01000035.1 GCA_003210895.1 Prochlorococcus sp. AG-676-M04 | reverse complement strand
GGAATGGGGTCATGTATATCCATGATTTTACATATTCTGGGAATGATATTACTGGGGCTAATAGTCCAGAAAGGAATAGAGTTGGAATAAATAATAACCTTTCTATTGATGAAGCCTTTTCTGTCCAAAAACACATACAAGCAATAATTGATTGAATTAGAAATTGAATTAAAAAAGAAAAAAATGTAGCAAAGCAAGATAATAAAAAAATACCTAAACTTGGAATCCATATACTTTCTTGATTAAATAGAAAAAATACTAAAGCAATTATTATTGCAAAAGGGAATCGTGTAATTTGCTCTGCTAAATGTTGAGCTAAATATCTAAAAAAGGGGTTTAAAGGTTGAATCAAATATGGTGAGATTTTCCCTAAAAGAGCGTCCTCTTCAAAGGTAAATACAACCCAGACTACAGAAAATTGTCTTACAAAGAATGCACTTAAAAAATATCTAGACAGCATTACATTACTTAAGTTAATAGATTCATTTAAGTTGTTATTTGTCCATATATTAAGCATGAAAAAAGGTATTATTCCCGATATTGCCCATAAAGCTATTTCTACTCTGTATTCCAACATATTTGAGTACTGTACTTTTAATAAAGTGAT
Organism: Prochlorococcus sp. AG-676-M04; assembly: GCA_003210895.1. Taxonomy (GTDB): domain Bacteria; phylum Cyanobacteriota; class Cyanobacteriia; order PCC-6307; family Cyanobiaceae; genus Prochlorococcus_A. The sequence continues at coordinate 11,383 of QCUB01000035.1, read as the reverse complement.
TATTTTATATCTGTTTAAATTAGACATTTATATTTTTTTCTTTATTAAAATATTCCCAATTATTTCATCAACTGGTGGTTCATTTATGTATATATCTTCGATATCAAATTTGTTAAGAATCTCGTTTAGACTAGATCTAATAGCATCTTTTTTTATAGTTATTGTTATTTCTTTTTGGTTTCTATTTTTAATAATAAATCCTAAATTGCTCAATTGATTAGCATCTTTTTCTGTCTTGAAGATAATTAGAAGATCTTTAACTGGTGATATTCTTTTTAATAGTTTATCAAGATTACCATCATAAGTAATACATCCTTCGTGAATACATATCACCCTCTTACATAAAGATGTAATATCTTTCATATAATGACTAGTTAGACATATTGTTGCATTTGTTTCTTTATTATAAATTTTCAAAAATTTCCTAAGATTTCTTTGAGCATTTATATCTAGCCCTAATGTAGGTTCATCTAAAAATAAAATATTAGGTTTATGTATTAATGCTGCTAATAATTCTGCTTTCATTCTTTGACCTAAAGATAACTTTCGAACTGGTATATAAAGCTCTTTATCGATCTCAAGCATATCCGACAACTTTCTGATTCTACTTTTTGCTTCAAATTTTTCTATGTCATATATTGCAGCATTTAGGTAAAATGATTCGATTGGTGGAAGATCCCAAATCAGTTGTTGTTTTTGGCCCATTATCAAAGTTATATTATTCAGAAAACTAGTCCTTCTTTTGTAAGGTAGATAACCTGCAACTGCTAATTTCCCCTTACTTGGGTAAATCAAACCGCAGAGCATTTTCAGTATTGTTGTTTTTCCAGCACCATTTGCTCCAAGAAAACCTACTATTTCTCCTTTCTTTATTTCAAAATTTATATTTTTTATAACCTCAACACTTTTTGTTTCCCTTTTAAAAAAATGCTTAAGTGTTCCTTTAAGACCAGGTTCTTTTAAAGAAATATCAAATGATTTTGATAAATTCGCAACCTGAATAATTTTCTTTTCCATATTACATAATTAGAAAATTTTTAATTTTGGATTCTATAAATATAAAAAAATAAAAACACTTTATATTTAAACTAATTTTAATTATGAATTATAAAATATCTCTTACTGAAAAAATTAGCCAGTTCATAAAATTAATTGGATTCAAAAGTTCACTGAATTTTAATTTAGGAACGTAATTTAGATCATTCAAAACATCAATTATTAGATTCTTTTTTTCGTTTTTATTTTCTTTTATTTCTACTATATTGCCTTTCTCATCAAGAATTTGAATTTCGTTATCAAAAAACCATTCCTCTTTCCCATTAGATAAGTTAAGAACTACACCAATACCTTTACCATCAGTAATTTTGAAATCACTAATAGTACATTCCGATTGAATATTTATAGCTTCAATAGTTTCTTTAGTTAATCTATCTTTAGAAAGCTCTAGATTAACTCTTACTGTATTACCTATTTGTACTTTATCTAAAATTGTCATTTTTATAGGTTATTGTACTTACTTTATTTCTATTATTGTAGAATAACATTTAAATTCATATTCTTATTTTTATTTATTGGGATTTTTAAATAAGGCTTCTAAAACTTTTTTGATAGATATTGCTAATAATCTTAAAAAAACAAAGCTTATACCAAGCCACCCTAATAATACTGAAATTGATAATAAACTTGAACCAAGATCTCGTTGTAAAAATTCTGGCATAAAGAATTAATAATTTTATGCATTTACTTTAATTTATATTTTTCGAATAATAGTTAATTTAATATTAATGCTTATAAATTTATTGTAATTATTCTGAATTTACATTTTAGTTTGATGAATTAATTTCATAGGCTAATATATGTTTATTTGGAATTTTATTTTCTTGGACCTCTCTTTTAATTCATACTTAGGAATGTTTTTTATCTTAATTGGTTTAATAGTTCGGATTGATTTTAAATTTATTATGCAAAAGGATGTGTAATAACTTTTCTTTATATTAGTATTATTTTATTTATACATTTAAGCTTCCCTAAGATTTACAAAATTAATATGGTTTAGCAAATTTCAATTTTTTTTATTTTTATTAAGAAATTGAATTGACTTTTAGATTTAAAGGACTAATAATAATTAAAATTATAAACTTTAATCATGAATAAAGACATTGAAATCTTTAATTATTTTGTTGATGATCTTCTTTCTTCGGATGCTAATTTATTGAAAAATGAACTTGATATCCTATTAATGCAATATCTTTTTAATTCGATGGATCTAGACTTACTAAGGAATATGGATAGTGAAGAAGATATTAATGTTGCCTAATAATTCTTAAATATGAAATATTTTTATGAAAAATTCTGGGTCCCTTTCTTTGGTGGGATATTAACAAAGTTTGTTTTCTTAATTGAAGGTAAACAAACAAAAATTAAAAAAAAAACTAAAATTTAACCGAAAACTTTGACTACTTTTTATACGTGTTTGATTGTTTATATATTGAAAGCAACAAAACATATTTCTTTAATTCAATAATTTATGCATGGTTAAAGTATCTAAAGCAATAGTATTTTAACTATTTAAAATTTAATGAATAACAAGCCTTTTTTAAAACCATATACTGTTCATTATAGAGATTTTCAAAATCTTAGATTAGAAAATTGTTTTTATGCATTAGATGCCTATGAAGCAAGAACATTAGCTATGGAGTTCAATAAATATATATATGAGCATCCCAATAGTATTGATTTAATAAGATGCGAAAAGTGATATTTAAGTAATAGATATTTGAAAGTTTAAATGCTATACACTTAAAAATTTATCAATAACTGTTTGGCTTAATTCACTTGTTGCACCACTTGCAACAATTCCTCCCCTTTGCATTGCATAATATCTACTTGCCTGTCTAACAAAGTGTAAGTGTTGTTCAACTAATAAAACTCCGATACCAGTTTCTTTAATTATGAGATTTATAGCGTTTTCAATATCTAATACTATATTTGGTTGAATTCCTTCAGTAGGTTCGTCTAATAATAATAATTTTGGTTTACCTAATAGTGCTCTAGCAATTGCAAGTTGTTGTTGTTGCCCCCCACTTAGATCACCTCCTTTTCTTAATAGAAAGTCTTTTAAAATAGGAAATAAATCATAGATACTTGAATCAATATTTTTATTTTTAGATAACCCCCCAGGTAGCGATTCCATTCCCAACATTAAGTTTTCTTCAACAGTCAGATAAGGTATTATTTCTCTTCCTTGAGGAACGTATGCCATTCCTTTACTACCCAATTCAGTATGAAGCGCAAGAATGTTCAAACAACATCTTCTACACTGGTGCTTCACCAAACCAGCAATCAGAACCAGCAACTGATTTTATGTATAAGAGATCTCCTGCAGCTGGAAAGCCATTTTTCTTAGTTGGTTCAGATTATGTTTTCCCAAGAACATCAAATACAATTACAAAAGAACAACTTAAATCTCTTGGAGGAAAAGTTGTAGGTGAAGATTATTTACCTCTTGGAAATACTGAAGTTGCTCCTATCATTTCCAAGATTAAGAAAGCCTTAGCACCCTCTGGTGGTGGAGTAATTATCAACACACTTAATGGTGACCAAAACGTTGCTTTCTTTAAACAAATTCAGGATGCTGGGATTACTCCAAGCAATGGATATTATGTAATGAACTATTCAATTGCAGAGGAAGAAATAAGTACTATTGGACCTGAATTTTTAGAAGGCCACTATGGTGCTTGGAATTACATGATGTCTATTGACACACCTGAATCCAAGAAATTTGCAGCTGATTTCAAAGCTCTATATGGAAGTGACAGAGTAGTTGCTGATCCACAGGAGTCTGCTTACAACATGGTTTATTTATGGAAACAAGCAGTAGAAGAAGCAGGAACATTTGAGAATAGTGCTGTTAGAGAAGCTCTAGTAGGTCAAACATTCGATGCGCCTCAAGGACCAGTTGAAGTTATGCCTAACCATCACCTTGCTCAAACAGTAAGAATTGGTTTAATCAAGCCAGAAGGTGGATTTGAAATTCTTGAAGAAACTCCTGGAGTTGTATATCCACAAGCATGGAACCAATTTGAACCAAGTTCAAAAGGTTATGCATGTGACTGGACAGACCCATCTAAAGGAGAAAGATATAAGCTTTAATTTCATAGCTTATTCTAAAAAAAAGAGAGGAGGCTTAATGCCTCCTCTTCTTATATCAACTTAAATTTTTTTCTTATAAAATTGGAATTGCTTCTTGATAGTTTATTCAACGGTGTAGCGATCGGATCAGTTTTACTTGTAGCTGCTTTGGGCTTAGCTATTGTATTTGGTTTGATGGGTGTAATCAATCTTGCTCATGGTGAACTTATGATGCTTGGTGCTTACACGACATATGTAACTCAATTAATTTTCAAACTCCCACTATTAAAACCCTATTACAACTCATATGTTATAGTTTCTATCTTTTTTGCATTTATTGTCAGTGGAGTAGTAGGAATACTTTTAGAAAAAACTGTAATTAGAAAATTATACGGAAGTCCATTAGAGACGTTACTTGCAACATGGGGAGTAAGCCTTATTCTTCAACAGTTCGTACGAAGTGTTCCTTTAGCTTATGGGACAGGACTAGTAATAAGTCTCATAATAGGTTTATTTCTACCAACAGTATTTTCACCAAAAGTAAAAGAGTCTATAAACTTTAAATATGTAAAATTTAGTTCCTGGATATTTGCATCTTTAGCAGGAGTTCTATCCGGTCATTTAATTGCATCTTCAGTTAGCAAATTAAGTCGAGCTAGTGCAAGAAATGTAGATGTCACTGCTCCAGCCTGGATGAGAGGTCAGGTTGAGATTCTTGGAACTGCGTTCCCAAAAACAAGATTAATGATAATAATAATTACTTTAATATCTGTAATTGCAATAACTTTATTTTTGAATCAAAGTGCTTGGGGGATGAGGATAAGAGCAGTAACTCAAAATAGAGAAATGAGTGATTGCCTAGGAATCTCAACAGAAAAAGTTGATGTTCTTACTTTTGGAATTGGTTCTGGATTGGCAGGTGTAGCAGGAGTTGCAGTATCTCTCTTGGGGTCGGTTGGACCTAATGTTGGTGGAAATTATATAGTTGGATGTTTTATGGTTGTAGTTTTAGGAGGTGTTGGGAACTTGTTGGGTACAATTTTTGCTTCATTTGGAATAGGAATAATGACTGATTTAATTGGAGCTGGTCGCCTTTTATCAATATGGCCTGATATGCCTCTGCCACTATCTAATACAATAAATTTCTTTGCAACTACCAGTATGGCTAGAGTTATGATTTTTGCATTAATAGTAATATTTTTGCAATTCAAACCTACTGGTTTATTTCCCCAGAAAGGAAGGATGGTTGAGAGTTAATGGAATTTAAAAATTTAAAACTAAGCAAAAAAACAACTCTTATTATTTGGGTAATCATAATTTCTTTTATTATCGCAGCTCCATCAATTCTTCCTGTTTTCAGATTGAATCTTCTTGGTAGATATTTATCATTAGCTATTGTGGCTTTGGGTGTAGATCTAATTTGGGGATTTACTGGTTTATTGAGTCTTGGACAAGGTATATTTTTTGCTCTAGGGGGTTACTGCGCAGCAATGTATCTACAGATAACAAGCTCTTCTGAATTTCCAAATAATATTCCAGAATTCTTTGGACTTTACGGTGTAGATAATTTACCTTTCTTCTGGGAACCATTTAGATCTCCAATCTTTAGTTTATTAGCAATTTGGGTTATACCTGCATTAGTTGCCGGAATGCTTGGATTTCTTGTATTTAGAAACAGAATAAAAGGTGTATATTTTTCAATACTTACCCAAGCTGCTCTGTTGGTATTTTTTAATTTCTTTAATGGGCAACAAAAACTTATTAATGGTACAAACGGTTTAAAAACTGATGTAACTCAACTTTTTGGACAAATGGTTGGTTCAGAATCAATGCAAAGAATGTTTTTTTGGTTAACAGCCCTAATAGTTGTTGCGGCATGGTTTTTTTCAAAATGGGTAGTAAAAGGAAGATTTGGAAATATTCTTATAGGTATTAGAGATGACGAGCCAAGAGTAAGATTCACAGGATATAATCCTGTCTTATTTAAAACAATAATATTCTCTATAGCTGGTGGTTTAGCCGGAATATCCGGAGCTTTGTATACCGTTCAATCAGGAATAGTATCCCCTCAATTTATGACAGTCCCATTTTCAATAGAAATGGTTATTTGGGTTGCAGTTGGAGGTAGAGGGACTTTATTGGGAGCAATACTTGGTGCCGTCTTTATAAATTATGCAAAAAGTTTAGTAAGTGAAGCTTTACCGGCAAGCTGGATGTTTATTCAAGGGGGGTTATTTATTCTAGTAGTTACAGCATTACCAGAAGGTGTTTTAGGATGGGTACAAGGAGAGGGGCCAAGAAATCTGCTTCAAAGATTTGGTCTAAAAAGGAAAATCGAAACATACCCAAGCCTTGAAATTAAAAATAAAACGGAGGGATTAAAAAATGAATAAGAATAATAATTCTCTTTTAAGCCTGGAGAATATAACTGTTAGTTTTGAAGGATTTCTAGCATTAAATGATTTAAACCTAAGTTTAAAAAAAGGAGAATTAAGAGCCGTAATTGGACCAAATGGAGCCGGTAAAACCACATTTCTAGATGTAATAACAGGTAAAGTAAAACCTACTAGAGGTGAAGTTTTTTTTAAAGGAAAATCATTAATAGGAAGAAAAGAACATAAAATTGCACGTTTAGGCGTTGGAAGAAAGTTTCAAAGCCCAAGAGTATTCGAAAATCTAACTGTTAAAGAAAATCTTGAGATATCAGTAAGCACTCCTAAAAGTCCTTTAAATCTAATTAATAAAAAGATCAAAAATGGTCAATTAGATGAAATAGAACATTTAATGCAAGTTATAAACTTATCTAAAAAAATAAATACAAAAGCTGGTGCTCTATCACATGGTCAAAAACAATGGTTAGAAATAGCAATGTTATTAGGCCAAAAACCAGACTTAATGCTCGTTGATGAACCTGTCGCAGGTCTTACAGATGAGGAAACTGATTTAACAGCAGACTTATTAAAATCATTATCTGGAGAAAATACTGTGGTTGTTATAGATCACGACATGGAATTCATAAGAAGACTTGATAGTAATGTTTCAGTTTTAAATCAAGGGACAGTATTATGTGAAGGTACAATGGATACAATCCAAAATGATAAAAAGGTAATTGATGTTTATTTAGGAAGACCGGAGGAATAAATATGAAAAATCTACTAGAAGTAAAATCATTAAATACTTATTATGGAGAAAGCCATATCCTAAGAGATGTAGATTTAAACCTTAAATCTGGAGAAATGATCTGTTTAATAGGTAGAAATGGAGTAGGGAAAACTACTTTATTAAAATCATTAATAGGGTTATTAAAGGCTAAGAAAGGAGAAATAAACTTTTTTGGTGAAAATATAAGTAGAAAGGCTCCACATCAAAGAGCTAGAAAAGGAATGGCATACGTTCCTCAAGGAAGAGAAATAATACCTTATCTGACTGTTGAAGAAAACTTAATGTTGGGAATGGAATCGCTACCTGGGGGGTTATCTAAAAATAAAAATATTGATTCAAGTATCTATGATTTATTTCCTATTTTAAAAGACTTTCTATTAAGAAAAGGAGGTGATCTAAGTGGGGGGCAACAACAACAACTTGCAATTGCTAGAGCACTATTAGGTAAACCAAAATTATTATTATTAGACGAACCTACTGAAGGAATTCAACCAAATATAGTATTAGATATTGAAAACGCTATAAATCTCATAATTAAAGAAACTGGTATCGGAGTTTTATTAGTTGAACAACACTTACACTTTGTTAGACAGGCAAGTAGATATTATGCAATGCAAAGGGGAGGAATTGTTGCAAGTGGTGCAACAAGTGAATTAAGCCAAACAGTTATTGATAAATTTTTAAGTGTATAGCATTTAAACTTTCAAATATCTATTACTTAAATATCACTTTTCGCATCTTATTAAATCAATACTATTGGGATGCTCATATATATATTTATTGAACTCCATAGCTAATGTTCTTGCTTCATAGGCATCTAATGCATAAAAACAATTTTCTAATCTAAGATTTTGAAAATCTCTATAATGAACAGTATATGGTTTTAAAAAAGGCTTGTTATTCATTAAATTTTAAATAGTTAAAATACTATTGCTTTAGATACTTTAACCATGCATAAATTATTGAATTAAAGAAATATGTTTTGTTGCTTTCAATATATAAACAATCAAACACGTATAAAAAGTAGTCAAAGTTTTCGGTTAAATTTTAGTTTTTTTTTTAATTTTTGTTTGTTTACCTTCAATTAAGAAAACAAACTTTGTTAATATCCCACCAAAGAAAGGGACCCAGAATTTTTCATAAAAATATTTCATATTTAAGAATTATTAGGCAACATTAATATCTTCTTCACTATCCATATTCCTTAGTAAGTCTAGATCCATCGAATTAAAAAGATATTGCATTAATAGGATATCAAGTTCATTTTTCAATAAATTAGCATCCGAAGAAAGAAGATCATCAACAAAATAATTAAAGATTTCAATGTCTTTATTCATGATTAAAGTTTATAATTTTAATTATTATTAGTCCTTTAAATCTAAAAGTCAATTCAATTTCTTAATAAAAATAAAAAAAATTGAAATTTGCTAAACCATATTAATTTTGTAAATCTTAGGGAAGCTTAAATGTATAAATAAAATAATACTAATATAAAGAAAAGTTATTACACATCCTTTTGCATAATAAATTTAAAATCAATCCGAACTATTAAACCAATTAAGATAAAAAACATTCCTAAGTATGAATTAAAAGAGAGGTCCAAGAAAATAAAATTCCAAATAAACATATATTAGCCTATGAAATTAATTCATCAAACTAAAATGTAAATTCAGAATAATTACAATAAATTTATAAGCATTAATATTAAATTAACTATTATTCGAAAAATATAAATTAAAGTAAATGCATAAAATTATTAATTCTTTATGCCAGAATTTTTACAACGAGATCTTGGTTCAAGTTTATTATCAATTTCAGTATTATTAGGGTGGCTTGGTATAAGCTTTGTTTTTTTAAGATTATTAGCAATATCTATCAAAAAAGTTTTAGAAGCCTTATTTAAAAATCCCAATAAATAAAAATAAGAATATGAATTTAAATGTTATTCTACAATAATAGAAATAAAGTAAGTACAATAACCTATAAAAATGACAATTTTAGATAAAGTACAAATAGGTAATACAGTAAGAGTTAATCTAGAGCTTTCTAAAGATAGATTAACTAAAGAAACTATTGAAGCTATAAATATTCAATCGGAATGTACTATTAGTGATTTCAAAATTACTGATGGTAAAGGTATTGGTGTAGTTCTTAACTTATCTAATGGGAAAGAGGAATGGTTTTTTGATAACGAAATTCAAATTCTTGATGAGAAAGGCAATATAGTAGAAATAAAAGAAAATAAAAACGAAAAAAAGAATCTAATAATTGATGTTTTGAATGATCTAAATTACGTTCCTAAATTAAAATTCAGTGAACTTTTGAATCCAATTAATTTTATGAACTGGCTAATTTTTTCAGTAAGAGATATTTTATAATTCATAATTAAAATTAGTTTAAATATAAAGTGTTTTTATTTTTTTATATTTATAGAATCCAAAATTAAAAATTTTCTAATTATGTAATATGGAAAAGAAAATTATTCAGGTTGCGAATTTATCAAAATCATTTGATATTTCTTTAAAAGAACCTGGTCTTAAAGGAACACTTAAGCATTTTTTTAAAAGGGAAACAAAAAGTGTTGAGGTTATAAAAAATATAAATTTTGAAATAAAGAAAGGAGAAATAGTAGGTTTTCTTGGAGCAAATGGTGCTGGAAAAACAACAATACTGAAAATGCTCTGCGGTTTGATTTACCCAAGTAAGGGGAAATTAGCAGTTGCAGGTTATCTACCTTACAAAAGAAGGACTAGTTTTCTGAATAATATAACTTTGATAATGGGCCAAAAACAACAACTGATTTGGGATCTTCCACCAATCGAATCATTTTACCTAAATGCTGCAATATATGACATAGAAAAATTTGAAGCAAAAAGTAGAATCAGAAAGTTGTCGGATATGCTTGAGATCGATAAAGAGCTTTATATACCAGTTCGAAAGTTATCTTTAGGTCAAAGAATGAAAGCAGAATTATTAGCAGCATTAATACATAAACCTAATATTTTATTTTTAGATGAACCTACATTAGGGCTAGATATAAATGCTCAAAGAAATCTTAGGAAATTTTTGAAAATTTATAATAAAGAAACAAATGCAACAATATGTCTAACTAGTCATTATATGAAAGATATTACATCTTTATGTAAGAGGGTGATATGTATTCACGAAGGATGTATTACTTATGATGGTAATCTTGATAAACTATTAAAAAGAATATCACCAGTTAAAGATCTTCTAATTATCTTCAAGACAGAAAAAGATGCTAATCAATTGAGCAATTTAGGATTTATTATTAAAAATAGAAACCAAAAAGAAATAACAATAACTATAAAAAAAGATGCTATTAGATCTAGTCTAAACGAGATTCTTAACAAATTTGATATCGAAGATATATACATAAATGAACCACCAGTTGATGAAATAATTGGGAATATTTTAATAAAGAAAAAAATATAAATGTCTAATTTAAACAGATATAAAATAATCACTTTATTAAAAGTACAGTACTCAAATATGTTGGAATACAGAGTAGAAATAGCTTTATGGGCAATATCGGGAATAATACCTTTTTTCATGCTTAATATATGGACAAATAACAACTTAAATGAATCTATTAACTTAAGTAATGTAATGCTGTCTAGATATTTTTTAAGTGCATTCTTTGTAAGACAATTTTCTGTAGTCTGGGTTGTATTTACCTTTGAAGAGGACGCTCTTTTAGGGAAAATCTCACCATATTTGATTCAACCTTTAAACCCCTTTTTTAGATATTTAGCTCAACATTTAGCAGAGCAAATTACACGATTCCCTTTTGCAATAATAATTGCTTTAGTATTTTTTCTATTTAATCAAGAAAGTATATGGATTCCAAGTTTAGGTATTTTTTTATTATCTTGCTTTGCTACATTTTTTTCTTTTTTAATTCAATTTCTAATTCAATCAATTATTGCTTGTATGTGTTTTTGGACAGAAAAGGCTTCATCAATAGAAAGGTTATTATTTATTCCAACTCTATTCCTTTCTGGACTATTAGCCCCAGTAATATCATTCCCAGAATATGTAAAATCATGGATATACATGACCCCATTCC
>QCUB01000034.1 GCA_003210895.1 Prochlorococcus sp. AG-676-M04 | reverse complement strand
TTATTTATTTCAGAATTGGCTCAAAAGGGTAATTTCCTAATGGAGCAGGGACTTAATAATCCAGGTCCTTTTGCTATATTTTTTGTTTTTACCGCAGGCCTATTAACAAGTCTCGGCCCATGTTCTTTATCTTTACTACCAATAACAATTGCTTATGTTGGTGGAACTAAGAATAATAAATTTAAACTAATCAGTTTTTCTGGTGGGGTTATTTTTTCGTTAATCATATTAGGAGCACTAAGTGGATTCTTAGGGAAAATATATGGACAATTACCCTCTTACTTCACATCTTTAGTGGCTTTTATAGCAATAATTATGGGCCTAAATTTATTAGGAATTTTAAAATTCCAATTACCAAATGGACCAGACTTAAAATTTATGGAAGATAAGGTGCCTTCTTTACTAACGCCTTTTGTAATCGGAGGAGCTTTTGGACTTGCTTCCTCGCCTTGTATCACTCCTGTATTAGCTACACTATTAGCATGGGTATCACAAGCAAAAACCCCCACAATTTCAATAATTTTTTTGTTCTTCTTTGGACTTGGTCAAGTAACTCCATTAATTCTTGCAGGAGCGACAACTGAAAATCTAAAGCAATTTCTAGAATTAAGAAAATATAGTCAAATAATCCCTACTTTAAGTGGATTATTTTTAGTTTCTATAGGAATTCTAAATTTAGTTTCAAATTGGATTTAAATGATTATTTTTAAAAATTTTGTTTTAAAAATATCAAGTTTAAGATTTGCAATTTCATTAATAATTTTTATTGCCGTTTCAAGTGGGGTTGGAACATTCATACCTCAAGGAAATAATCAACAAGAATATATTGATTTCTACAATAAAACTCCAATATTTGGATTTATAAATGGAAACCAAGTTCTAAAACTCCAATTGGATCATATTTATACAAGTAGTTGGTTTTTATTTTCATTAATACTTCTTTGTATTTCTCTTGCAGCTTGCAGCTTTAGGAGGCAAATACCATCTTTAAAAGCTGCATTGAAATGGACTTATTATAAAGATGAAAAAAGATTCTATAAACTTCAATTAATAACAAATTACGAAATAGAGCAAGGTATAGATTATGTATTAAAAGCTGATTCTTTACTTAGAAAAAAAGGTTGGAACATTTCCAAATTTGAAAATTCCTTATCTGCGAGAAAAGGCTTAGCAGGAAAACTTGGACCTATCATCGTTCATATTGGTTTAATTATTTTACTTATTGGTTCTGCATATGGAAATTTCAGTAGCCAATCTAAAGAGCAATATTTAAAATTAGGAGAAAGTTTAAATTTAATAAATGAGAGTAAACATTCGAAAGTAACAATAAAATTAAAAAACTTTTTAATAGAACGTGAAAATGATGGAAAACCAAAGCAATTTATTTCAAATTTAGACTTTTTTTCAGAAGAGGAAAATTTGAATGAAGTAAAAATAGTACAAGTAAACCACCCTATAAGATTTCAAGGCTTAACTATTTATCAAGCAGATTGGTCGATATCAAATATTATTATGGAAATTGATAATGCTCTATTCGAAATCCAACTAAAGCCTATTCCTGAGATAGGAGATCAGATATGGGGACTATTAATAGAATTAGGTAGAGAAAATAAAAAAAACTATCTTTTAACTATTGATAATGAAAATGGTCCTCTTAAAGTCTCAAGTATTGAAGATTTTTCTAAAAGTTTTGTTTATTTAAATAATGATCCAGTAGAAATTAACTCTTCAAAACTATCGTTAAAAAAAATAATTCCTAGTAGTGGTTTAATTATTAAAAATGATCCTTCAATACCATTTATTTATATATCTTTTACTCTAATAATTTTTGGAACAATTTTTAGTCTTATTCCCACAAATCAAGTATGGATTTTATTAAATAAAAATTCAAACAAATTATTTATTGGTGGTTTAAGTAATAGAAATCTTCTAGGTTTTAAAAAGGAATTTTTAAAATTATCAGATGAGATAAAGAATTATTAGTTTCTTTTCTCTCCACTATAAATATCTAATTTCATAGAGACATTTCCTCTAGGATTAAAATCTGCGTTTAAATGAATCCAATGTGGCGCCGCCGCATTCAAGAGATCGTCCATAATTCTGTTTACAACTTCTTCATGTGATATTTTGAGATCTCTAAAGTTATTAATATAAAGTTTTAGGGATTTCAACTCATAAACTTTGGTATTTGGCTGGTAAAAGATGTTTAATTTCGCAAAATCTGGGTATCCAGAAAAAGGGCATTTACAAGTAAATTCAGGAAGTTCAATTGAAATTTCATAAATTCTTTGTTTATTTGGATTTTCAAAGCAGATTATTTTTGATTGCTCTATTAATCTTTCTCCATATAAAGGCTTATTAGTCGAATCATTTAAATTAGCTGTACTCATTTTTTTAAAATCATATTTACTAAAACTATATAAAAAGCTAACAATTCGCAAAAATTTAAAACAGACTTAAGTATTACAAATCAATAAGTCAAAGGATATAAAATTTTGATTTGTATCAACAGTTACAATCCTAAGGACATTGGAGGGGTTTATATGTATTTAGTTTTAAAAAAATTCATGGACATCTGCTTGGTAAATATTGACAAAAATTTAAATAAATCCCTTAAACCAACTAGCGTTATTGGAATGTTATGGCTACAGACTCACTTTGATAATAATCAATGGGAGGCATTATCTAATAATGAAGTAATAATTTCAAAAGAAAATTCTAAGTTATTAGTTAAAGATGCAACTAGCGCTGGGCTTAACATCAAATCATTTTCTAGAGTTTCAATGCTAGATGTTTTTCAGAAAAGGAATTAAGATTAAAATATTCAAGATCAAATCATGAAGAAAATTGAGGCAATCATACGTCCATTTAAATTGGAAGATGTGAAAATTGCATTAGTAAATTCTGGAATTGTTGGAATGACTGTAAGTGAAGTCAGAGGGTTTGGGAGACAAAAAGGACAGGTTGAAAGATACAGAGGTTCAGAATTTACAGTTGAATTTCTTCAGAAACTTAAAGTAGAAGTTGTAGTAGAAAATGAAAAAGTAAGTTCAGTAATAGATGCAATTGCAGAAGCTGCAAAAACAGGTGAAATTGGAGACGGTAAAATATTTATATCACCTATCGATTCTGTGGTAAGAATTAGAACAGGAGAAACCGATGAAGAAGCTCTTTAATTAAAGAATTTCTTTTACTAAATTTTCTATAAATTTCCTGTTTATTATTGGATTAGATATTCCTGATTTAGACATCCAAGCTAGGTATTCATGATTACCTGCTGGTCCAACTAATGGGGAAGCTAATAGACCCTTGATTTTCCATTGAAATTCTTCTGCAGCTTTAATAACTGACTCTATAGCTTCAATATGATAATCAGCCTTTCTTACAACACCACCTTTGCTTACTCGACCTTTTCCAACCTCAAATTGAGGTTTAATAAGAAATATTCCCTCTATGCCATCTCCGGATAATAAATTATTAATAGGTTCAAATACTAACTTTAGTGAAATAAAAGACAAATCCGCAACAACAAAATTTGGTAATAAATTTTTTTTAGAATATAACTCTAAAGGTTTTAAATTTCTAATATTTGATCTTTCAAAGAGTATGACTTGTGGATTCTTCCTTATTTTCCAAGCCGTTTGTCCATAACCTACATCTATCCCATAAACCAATTTCGCTCCTTGTTGCAATAAGCAATCAGTAAATCCGCCAGTAGAAATTCCTACATCAATACAAACTCTATCTTTTACATTAATCTTTAGTTTTTTAAAAGCCTCTAATAGTTTTTCTCCCCCTCTCGATACAAATTGAGGTTCAGATTCAATAAAAAATTCAGCCCCTATTAATACTTGATGACCAGGTTTATCGAAAATCTTACCATTTATATCCTTAACTTTTCCTGCAAGAATAAGACCTTGAGCCTTCTGACGAGTTTCACATAAACCTTTGTTCAGAAGATAGAGATCTAATCTAATTTTTTTAATCATTTACTCTAAAAAAAATAATTTTTAATAAATAATTAATGACTATTTTCATTTTATATTTTTGAAAAATAATGATAATTAAAAATTTCCATAAAAACTAAATACTTATTTATCCTTTATAAAGATAATCCAATCGTAAGTTTTAAACACTTTAAAAATGACTTAATATTTATAAATACAACAGCTATTACATAAGATAATAATAATCATCCAAATATGTTCAATGGAAAGTACATCTTTAATGTATAGAGCAATATTGAGATTTTAGTTATAAAGTTGAAATTGAAGATGTTTAAAAATTGTGATTGAACGATACACATTGCCCGAAATGGGAAGAATCTGGACAGAAAATGCAAAATTCCAGAGTTGGCTTAAAGTTGAAATTGCAGCATGTGAGGCAAATTGTTCGCTTGGTAAAATGCCCGAAGAGGCCTTAAAAGAAATTTGTTTAAATGCAAAATTTGAAGAGTCGAGAATTAAGGAAATCGAGAAAGAGGTAAAACATGATGTAATAGCATTTCTTACAAATATCAATGAATTTGTTGGTGATGCCGGAAGATATATTCATGTTGGTATGACTAGCAGTGATGTCCTTGATACTGGCCTATCATTGCAGCTAAAAGATTCCTGCGAATTGTTATTAGAAGAAATTGAAAAACTAGAAAATGAAGTCAGATTATTAGCGAGAAAACATAAAAATACATTAATGATTGGCAGATCGCATGCAATTCACGGAGAGCCCATTTCGTTTGGGTTTAAATTGGCAGGATGGTTAGCGGAAATATTAAGAGATAAAAAAAGATTACTAGTCCTTAAAGAATCTATTTCCATAGGGCAAATAAGTGGAGCGATGGGAACTTACGCTAATACAAACCCCAAGATAGAAAAAATAACCTGCGAATTACTTGGTTTGAAACCAGATACAGCAAGTACTCAGGTAATATCAAGAGATAGACATGCAGAATACGTTCAAACAATCGCGCTTGTTGGCGCTTCGCTTGATAGATTTGCTACTGAAATAAGGAACCTTCAGAGAACAGATGTTTTAGAAGTTGAAGAAGGATTTACAAAAGGTCAAAAAGGTAGCTCAGCTATGCCCCATAAAAGAAACCCTATTCGTAGTGAAAGGGTCAGCGGTTTATCTAGAATCTTGAGAAGTTATGTTGTAACAGCACTTGAGAATGTCCCACTTTGGCATGAAAGAGATATTAGTCATAGTTCTAATGAACGCATAATGTTACCCGATGTTTCTATATGCCTACATTTTATGCTTAGAGAAATGAAGGAAATAATAAGTAATTTAAAAGTTTATCCAGAAAATATGCTCAAAAATTTAAATATATATGGAGGCGTAATCTTTAGTCAAAAAGTTTTACTTTTACTTGTAGAAAAGGGTTTGTCTAGAGAAAAAGCTTACAGTTTAGTTCAGAAAAATGCTCATCAAGCTTGGAATAATGAAAATGGTAATTTCAGGGAAAATATTGCGGGAGATCCAGAAATAATGGGATTAGTGACTGAGAATGATTTAAATAAATGCTTCGACCCCACCATTCATCTCAATAATTTAAATGTAATATGGAAAAAGTTAAGTATTTAAATCTTTTAAATCTTATTTGAAGTTTAACAACAGCTTTTTACAATTAATGACCAAAAACTTTAGATTTGAAAAAGATAGTATGGGGAAAATTAAAGTTCCTGCAGAGGCTTTATGGGGAGCACAAACGCAAAGGTCCATCATAAATTTTTCTATTGGTGAGGAATTAATCCCAATTGAATTGATTTATGCAATTACAGTTATAAAAAAATCGGCCGCAATTGCTAACTTCAAATTAGGTTTAATGGATGAGGTTAAAAAAGATCTCATTGTTGAAGCCTGCAGAGAAATACTCGATGGAAAACATGATGCTCAGTTTCCTTTAAAAATATGGCAAACAGGTAGTGGGACTCAATCAAATATGAATATAAATGAAGTCATATCTAATATTGCCTCACTAAAAACGGATTCAGAACTTGGTAGCCATAAGCCTATCCATCCAAATGATGATGTTAATAAATCTCAGTCTACAAATGATACTTTTCCAGCTGCTATTCAGATATCTGTTGTCGCTGAAATAATTAAAAAATTAGTTCCATCAATAAAGGAACTTACTATGGTTCTTGATAGAAAGAGTTCTGAGTGGAAAGATCTTATAAAAATAGGTAGAACTCATTTTCAAGATGCCGTGCCAATTTCTCTTGGGCAGGAAGTTTCCGCTTGGTCAAAACAGCTGAAAGACGCCGAAAATAATCTCTTAACGAGTATTGATGAATTATGCTTCTTACCAATTGGTGGTACTGCTGTTGGCACTGGTATTAACTGTCCAAAAGATTTTTCTGAAGAATCTATAAAATCAATATCAGAGGATACTGATCTGCCTTTCTATAGATCAAATAATCATTTCTCTTTAATGGCATCACATGATCGATTAGCGCATGTAATGAGTCAAATAAAAATATTAGCAGGTGCATTATTTAAGATTTCTAATGATATTAAAATATTGTCCTCAGGACCTAGGTCAGGTATTTATGAATTAATCATTCCCCAGAATGAACCTGGGAGCTCAATCATGCCAGGCAAAGTAAATCCCACACAATGTGAAGCATTATCTATGGTATGCACACAAGTAATGGGTTTTGAATATGCAGTATCAATAGCTAATGCTAGCGGCACTTTACAAATGAATGAATATAAGCCACTTATTGGATTTAATATTTTAACGAGTATAAAATTACTGAATAATGCAATAAGTAATTTCAGAGTAAAATTAGTTGAGGGAATACAACCTAACCCAAAGAATATAAAAAAAAATCTTGAAAATTCATTAATGCTTGTAACAGCATTGGTACCCAAAATAGGTTATGAAAAAGCAGCAGAAATTGCAAATCTTGCCTTTAATGAATCAATAAATTTAAAAGAGGCATCAATGAAATTAGGATACTTAAGTGCTCTTGATTTTGATGATGCAATAAATACTAGTGAAATGATCTAATCAATATATGATCAGGAATTATTATCAATTCTTTTTGTTGCAGGGTTGATGTTATCGGAGACTTTTAACAAATCATTCGATTCAGAAACAGGAAATCTATTAATAGCTTTTAATGCTAATTTCGCTTTATTTTTTAATTTATTACTAACTCCTATACAGTATTGAATTTGTGATAAAACATCTATAGATCTCCTTAAGATCCTTACAACATCTCCTTCATCTAAAGAAGTATTAAAAATCAGTTCTTTCCATTTTTTACCCCTTGCCCATTCTGAAATTATTCCAATTAACTCCGTTTCCAAAAAAATTGGGGTATCAATAAGAAACTTATTCTGTTTTGAAGCCACTAATTTTCGTAGTCCTTGTAACTCATTAAAAACATCTATAACTTTTATGGAAGGCTTGAAATTGCACCAAAGATTTGGTCTTCTCACATCAACACAAACTGCTTGAACGACTGCTGCCAAATCAGGTGGATCTAAATCATCCAGATAGCCACTTAGTAAAACAAGTCCTACCCATAATTCATTTTCACTTCTTATGGCGCCAACTGATTGCCCTACTTCCGTAAGCTCTAAATCATTTAAACAGCCAAAATGATTTAGGATTTTTATTAAATCAGTAAATTTTTTCCAGTTGTAATTTTCTTTATCATCAAGAAGATTATTTCTCATAATTATTTCTTGTTCTATCTCAATAATCCTCTTTCTATATCTTTTTAATTTTTTAGAATCACCAAATCTATGCACAGGTTGATTAGTTATTGTTTTATCTAAATCGGTAATTAGTTTCTGTTGTGCCAAAACTTCAGTTGTTAGATCATATTGAGGAGTTTGTAAATCATATTTTTTAGAAATTTCAAAAATCTTATCTACAAAAATTTGCGATTCATTATCTCCTCTAACTACTTCTCCTGAAAAATTCATCTTGGGTTCCTCAAGTTTCAAAATTTCAATTTCATCTAAATCAGGAAAAATATTTACTATGTAAGAAGGCTTTATAAGAATAAATAAATTATCAATTGTTAAACATAGCAAACTTTTAATCTTATTTGATTCATAGATTTTTTTACAAATTAATGCTGGAACAACCTTCCTATTTATTTGAGGTGCTTTAATAGAGATTAAACTTCCATTTTTAATAAAGGTAAGTGCATTAGATATTTCTTCTGATAGTTTTGTTGCTGCTTGTTTTTCTAAAATCCTTAATAATCTCCTTTCTTCTTTTAATCGACTTTTCAACTTTTCGTATGCATCGAAATCTTGCCATGAAATATTAGAAGTTATTTTTTTTAGTTCGATCAAATCTCTATCTAAATTATTAAGAACAACCTTCTCTTCTGAAGATTCTCCTAGATATAAAAAGCTACCAAAACTTCTTTTTATTAATTCTCGTGATTTATCTAGACTATAATTTTGTAAAAGGTTTAGAACCATTCCATAGCTTGGTGTGAACTGACTAACTAGTGGATTTGGTTGACTTATCGCCAAAGTACTAGCTTCTTTAGCACCCTCAAATCTAGTTTGTAATGTTACAACATATCCCTGTGAGTCCTTTCCTCTTCTCCCTGCTCTTCCTGACATCTGCAAGAATTCACTACTAAATAATAATCTGTGTCCTTCTTCTGTCCTTTTTGATAATGTCGAAATGACTGTTGTTCTTGCAGGCATATTAATACCCGCAGCTAAAGTTTCAGTTGCAAAAACAACTTTTATCAATCCTTGCTGAAATAATTCCTCAACTAATTCTTTCCATGCTGGCAGCAGACCTGCATGATGTGAGGCAATACCTCGTTTCAAAGCTTCGCAATGAAATTTATCTTTTATACCTTCTTTATTATTTTTTAGATAAATATCTAATCTTTGTGATATTAGATTTGCTTCTGAATAACTTACTAAAGATAAATCTTTGATATGTTCAACAGCCTTGTCACATCCTCTCCTACTAAAAATAAAATAAATAGCTGGCAACATATTTCTCTCTGAAAGTTTAGAAATTACAAAGCCAATTGGAGGAGACTTTGGTTGGATTATTCTGCCTACTTTACCTTTCTTTTTTTGCCCTTTTGGTGCTCTCCAGATCTTACAGTTTGGATGAATTCCATTACCCTTATTATTCAAAAGTGGGTGAAGACCCTTTGCACTACAAAAAATAAACTCTAATGGGACTGGTCTTTTATCACTATTTATCAGGATTGTAGGCCCATGAACTTTGTCTATCCAATTTTTAAGTTGATCTGCATTCGAGATAGTTGCGGATAAAGCTATTATCTGAGTTCTACTAGGACAATGAATTATTGTTTCTTCCCAAACTGTTCCTCTTTGAGGATCGTTCATATAATGACATTCATCAAGAATAACAGATTCTAAATTTCCTAACGGGTCATCAAATTCTTCAAATTCTCCATAAAGCATATTCCTAAAAATCTCAGTTGTCATAACTAAGACTGGAGCATTTCTATTTATACTGATATCACCTGTTAGGAGACCTACTTTCTTGTCTCCAAATTGATTAACAAAATCCCTAAACTTCTGATTTGATAAAGCTTTCAAAGGCGTTGTATAAAAAACTCTACTTTTATGAGATAAAGCTCTATAAATAGCAAATTCACCAATTAATGTTTTACCTGAACCCGTAGGAGCAGTTAAAACAACTGAATTACCACTATTTATAGCTTTTATTGCCTCTAATTGGAACGGATCTAGTTGGAATGGAAAATATTCCTCTAAATCAAGCAATAATTGTGATTGAAGGGAGGAGGAGTTAACTTCTTAAGATATGATCTATATAGATATTAATAAACAATAAAGACATTGCACACTTTAATTGTAAATCTAGATCATTTTAGAAAAATCAACTAGTTGAATTTGTTTAATAATGTATAAAATAAAAATTCCAAAAAATAGACTTCGCAAGTTAAAAACATTCACTTTAGGTCAAAAACCATATGAACTTCAAAATTTAAATCCAGGGGAAACTAACAATAATCTCATTGACTTATGTAGTAATGATTATCTTGGGTTAAGTAGAGATAAGGATGTAATAAAATCCTCTTATGAAATAAGCTTATCTGAAGGTCTTGGTTCAGGTAGTTCGAGATTTATAACTGGCTCAAGACCGATACATTCTTTATTAGAGAAAGAACTTGAGGAATGGCTTAATCAAGAAAAGGTTCTTTTATTCCCAAGTGGGTTCCAAGCTAATATTGCTGCAGTGGAAGGTTTAGCAAACAGAAATAGTATTGTAATAGCAGATAAATTTATTCATAATTCTTTATTAGTTGGAGTAAAAGCTGCTGGATCAAAATTAGTAAGATTTGCACATAATGATATAAAAGACTTAGAAAATAAAATTCTTAAATTCAATTCAGCACAAAAGTCTATTCTTATAATTGTTGAGTCTCTCTACAGCATGGAAGGTTCAATTGCTCCTCTCAAAGAAATCACTGGGATTTGTAAAAAATATAATGTTCAATTACTAGTCGACGAGGCTCATGCTCTTGGGGTTTTAGGACCTGAAGGTAAAGGTTTAAGTTTTGATTTATCTGATGACATAACTATGCTGACTGGAACCTTTGGCAAATCTTTTGGAAGCGGCGGAGCTTTCGTTGCTTGCAATTCAAAGATTGGTGAATACCTTATACAAACGAGTGGAGCATTTAGATATACAACTGCTCTTTCCCCCGCTTTAGCTGCAGGTGCACTTAAATCTCTTCAAAAAATCAAAACTAATAAAGAATGGGGTATTAATTTATTGAACGCATCACAAAAGTGGAAACAAGAAATACTTCAAAATTTGAATTACCCAGTTAAGGGAGATTCTCAAATTTTATCTATAGTTGTTGGACAAGAAGAAAAAACAATTCTTCTTCAAAAACATCTTGAAAAAAATGGTTTTTTAGCTATAGCTATTAGACCACCAACTGTTCATTTGAACGAATCAAGAATAAGGCTAACAGTTAGAAGAGATTTAAATCTAGACATACTTAAAAATCTTACTTCTGTATTAAAGGATTTCAAATGAACCAAGTTATTACTCAGCATGGATGGGGGCTAGATCAAAGTTTCTGGGATAGTTATAAAATTGAATTTCAACAAAATGGATGGCATTGGCAAAATAATGAAAGAGGTTATTATTCAAAAAATTTAAATCAAGCAAAATGGATAAAAAATAATTTGAATGATCAAATCAAGATGGTTTTATGTCACTCTTTAGGTTTTCATTTAATTCAAGGAAATCTTTTAGATGAAGCATCCCACGTTGTCTTTATAAATTCATTTAATAATTTTCTTCCCTCAAGCAAAAAAAGAAATCTAATTTATAGATCTCTTAAGAGAATGGAGAAAAAAATAATATCATTTGAAGCAGAGGATATGTTAAAAGAATTTATAAGGCTATCTTTTTCGCCAAATAATATGACGATTAATTTCCAAAATATGTTTTATAAAAATTTAAGGGGTTTAAATAATAATCTTCTATTAAATGACCTTAAAAAACTTTATACCAATAAAAATTCCTTAAAATCTTTTGAGAAAAATTGTAATGTCATCGTTATAAATTCAAAAAATGATTTGATTCTTGACCAAAATTCAAGTAATAGCTTTATTGAATTACTAAATAAAACATTAAATAAAAAGCCCACTGTAATTGAATTATCTAATCAAGGGCATTGTTTAGCCAACTTAAATTTTTATCAAATCATCAAAAGAACTCTGGATAACAAATATGAAAAATAAGATTTGGAATGAAACAGTTAAAAATAACTTTAATAATGCTGCGGCAAATTATTTAGGCTATTCAAATATTCAAAGACATTTTGCTGAAAAGATTGTTTTTTTCATCAAAAAACTAAATATTCAAAAAGGTGAATGGATAGATCTCGGATCAGGGACAGGCTTATTAGCTGATGAAATAGAAAAAGAATTTTCTACAAAAAAAATTACCAGAATTGATTTCAGTAAAAAAATGCTTTTTCAGAATAAAGAATCTAGTAAAAAGATTTTATGGGATTTAAATAATGGTTTACCTCCATCAA
>QCUB01000033.1 GCA_003210895.1 Prochlorococcus sp. AG-676-M04 | reverse complement strand
GAATCTTTATAAGAGTATTCAGAGGGTATTATTTTTTCTATACAATTATATTTACTTAAATTATCAATTAAATATATTAGAAAATTATGCCATTTCCAATCTGGTCTATAAAAAATAGTATTTTGTATTAACATTCAATGAATAATCTCATTATTTAATGTAAAAAGAAAATTATTAATAAATTTTTTTGTCCATTTTTCTCCAAAAAAAGATTTAAACAATTTATCTGCAGGATCTTTTTCAAAACTGTACTTATCATATTTAATTTGATTAATCTTTATTTCATCTAAGTTTAAAAATTGATTAACAGGGTTCGATTTATAAATATTCAAATAATTAATAACAAATGAATGGAATATTTTGTTTAAATCTCTATCAAGATTTAATTTATTTCCTCTACATATAATTACCCATGGCGAAAAATACTTTTTTGAATCGTAGATATTCTTCATTTTATTATTTTCAAATGCAGAATACTTTTGCTTAATAAAACCTAAACTTGAACAATATTTTTCGAGATAATCACTTTCTTGAATTAGGGGTTGATAATCGAGGATTGCTAATAATTTTTGAGAAGTTCCAAACCATAAAATATCAGCTCCCAGGATAGGCAATTCACTATCAAAATTTGGATATGCAACCGTATTAAACACTTGCAGTTTTTTACCACCATCTAATCTAGTTATTCGCCACTTTCTATATTCGGGAGATGAAAAAAGCCAATTTTTAATAATATATTTTGAATCTTTATTATGATGTTCTCTAAATTCGCTAGATATTTGAACTTCATGACCATTTAATTCATCAATATTGGTTTTAAGGAAATCAACTAATGAATCAAACATAAATACTAGGTCTCAGTGCTTCCCTTCCTAACTTTTTTTGTAATGTAATTAAATACAATCTTGCCTAAAACAGCAATTAAGTTACCTTCAAGTTCCTTAAACATTTTCATATTATAAGTAAATGCTTGATTAGCTTCATCAATAATTTCATCAGCAGTCGTTTGATTTATCGGAAGTTGATTCAAAGTATGGGAATATTCTTCCTTAAATTTCTTTTCGTCAGCAATTAATTCAAATTCGTAAAATTTTAAACCATTATTGCCCTTTAAATTTAATGCTTTTTTAGCGATCCCTTTTAAAATTTGACCACCAGATAAATCTCCTATATAGCGTGTGTAGTGGTGGCCAACCAATAACTCTGGTGAACTTTTTGCGACCTCACGGATTCTTTCAACGTATTCTTTTGCTGATTGAGAGATATTAATTTCATTCTTCCAATTATCACCAAAATAAAATTTAAGATCATTTTCAAGGGTTTCTTTCCTAAATAATGATTTAAAACCAATAGGTTTTATTACAGGATGTTCTTCATTTACCAATCTTTCAATTTCTTCTTCCATAGCCTCATAAACAAAATATAAATCACTAATTAATTTTCTATATGATTTTTTTTCGACAACTCCTTTTAAAAAACAAGCCACAAAACCAGTATTTTCTGCCATAGTGTGGGATTTTTTTGTCCCTTCTCTTAGTTGTCCTGCAAGAGCGACTGCCATTTATTTTGAATTTATTTTGTATATATATTTAATCTACAAGGAAAACACATAAAACAGCTAATTTTTGTTACCAGCGGATGTTGTAGAGAATAACTTATAAAGTTCTTTACAAACCAAAAAAAGATTATCTTTCTGTTTCTTTTGAGGTAAATGAGAACCAGTCATTTCCCACTCTCCGACAGTAGCTACTCTCCATCTCTCGGAGGGAACAATCATTCCTCGCATTATTATTCCTAACAATTTTGGGACTCTATTATTATTATGATTTTCATTTTCAATTCTTAATTGTAAGAGTATTGCTCTACATTCAATAAGAGGACTCCAACCCGGGAAATGAAAGGCGAAATCAATAGTATCCTTCATGGATTCATTATTAGAATTTTCCCAGGGACTGAAGTTTACGCTTGCATCTGGAAAATATTTCCTAAACAAAGCTGCAGTAGAAGCAATTTTATTAGCTATTTCAAAATTACTTACATTTGAACTCGCATTCATATATAGCAGAGTGTTTTTTAGAAAATGACATAATTTCCTTTTACTTGCTTCTTAACTACTTTTTCTTTTAATAAAGATGTTGAAATGCTGATCAATAAAGTATTCTCTATTCACATTTGAATAATAAATTTCTAGCTTTTAAAGAAAATAACTCATCGCAAATTACAATACGAAAAACTTAAATGAGTTATCTTTAGTAATTAATTAAATACTATGCCAAAATTTGAAAAATTAAATTTGCCTAATGAAGGAGAGATAATAACTTTTAATCACGGCAAGCCTAATGTTCCTGATAATCCAATTGTCCCATTTATTAGAGGTGATGGAACTGGAGTTGATATATGGCCAGCAACTCAAATTGTTCTTGATGCAGCGATTAAAAAAAGCTACGGAGATGAGAGAAAAATTAATTGGTTTAAAGTATATGCAGGAGATGAAGCTTGTGAACTTTATGGAACATATAACTATCTCCCTCAAGATACTATTGATGCAATTAAACACTTCGGTGTAGCCATCAAAGGTCCTTTAACTACTCCCATCGGTGGAGGTATTAGATCTCTTAATGTTGCATTAAGACAAATCTTTGATTTATATAGCTGTGTTAGACCATGCAGATATTATTCAGGAACACCAAGTCCTCATAAAAACCCTCAAAATTTAGACGTTATTGTTTATAGAGAAAATACAGAGGATATCTATATGGGAATTGAATGGGAAGCCGAGGATAATAATTGTCTTGAATTAATTAATCACATAAATAAAATTGTGATACCAAATAGTAAAAATTTAAAAAATAGATCCATCCCAAAGGGATCAGGAATTGGAATAAAACCAGTAAGTAAATCAGGTAGCCAAAGGCATATTAAAAAGGCTATTGAGCATGCAAAAAGATTATCAGGAGATAAAAGGCATGTGACTCTTGTACATAAAGGGAATATTATGAAATATACTGAAGGTGCTTTTAGAGATTGGGGATATGAATTAGCAATAAATGAATTTAGAGAAGATTGCATTACAGAAAGAGAAAGCTGGATTTTAGATAATATTCAGAAAAATCCAGAAATTACAATTGAAAATAATGCTCGGAAAATCGAACCAGGTTTTGACAAGCTTACAAATAATAAAAAAGCATTTATTTGCGAAGAAATTAAAGAAGTTCTTTCATCTATATCACATTCTCATGGAGATGGTAAATGGAAAGAACTTATTCTTGTTGATGATCGGATAGCCGACAGTATATTTCAACAAATACAAACTCGACCTCAAGAATATTCAATTCTTGCAACTTTAAACCTTAATGGAGATTATGTTTCTGATGCAGCTGCCGCAATAGTGGGTGGACTAGGTATGGCTCCTGGTGCGAATATTGGTGATAATGCGGCAATTTTCGAAGCAACTCATGGTACTGCCCCAAAACATGCAGGCTTAAATAAAATCAATCCAGGATCAGTAATTCTTAGTGGTGTAATGATGCTTGAATATTTTGGTTGGGATGAAGCAGCTAACTTAATTACTAATGGTTTAAGCAAGGCAATAGAGCAAAAAAAAGTCACCTATGATCTAGCACGTTTAATGGAACCCAAAGTAGAACCTTTATCCTGCAGCAGTTTTGCTGAAGAAATTATTTCAAATTTCTAATTTTAAAAATTATTTTTATTTTCCAAAACTTTCCATATATTAACTAATGAATCTTTAGTGCCAATGTTTCCAGGATGTGTAACGATAGGAAGCTTTTCATCATTTTTTAGGTTGTAAGTCACTACAGAAATGCCTGTTAAAATTTGTCCCTCAAGATAAACATAATCTGCATTAAGTCCATTACTAAGAATCACATTCGTTGTTATTCCGCCTTTTGAAATCAAATATCCTATTTCATATTTCAAATCTTCGACTAATTCAGCAATAAAAATAGCAAGTGCACTATAAAAATTAAATTGTTCAGAATAATCTAAGGACATAAATTTTCTTGAAGTAAACAATACAGGAGTTTTTCCTTTCTGAAAGGAAAATCTAATTTCTCTCAAAAATTTATTTTTAAACAAATTCTTTTGCTTTTGATTATTCCCTGATGAAGAAATTCTAAAATATTCAAAAACATCTAATTCAATTGGCTCGCAGGCACTTATCTCTAATAAATTTTTCAATTGTAATGTTGAAAGTTCCAAATAGGATCCAACAATTACCAGTCCAGGAAGAAAACTTTCTTCTTTATTTTTTATTCTTAAATTAGAAAAAAATATCCCATCCTGAGGATTACTTTTTTTATCAGAAATTGAACTTATAAAACTTGCTGCAGTTCGAAAAAGAAATTTTTTTTGTTTACTTAATTTTTTTATTATTAAAGAAAACTTTTTAAGTTGAGAATAATTTTCTACATCTACAATTACATGTTTATTATTCTTCAAATTCTTGAGTGTTTTAAAAACGATGTTATTTTCTTCATCATTAAGAATTTCGAGATCTGATAATAAAAGATTTTGAATATCATCTAAATTAATATGAGATTTACTCTTCTGAAATAAAAGATTCTTGACATTACTTGTCTCATATCCAAAAATTTTATCTCTTGCAAAAATTGTTTGATTAATAGGGGTTTTATCAACAAAGTGTGATCCATTAATTGTTAATCTTTTACCCTCTATAAAAGCTGGGATATGAAAAGTAGCATCGAAAGGTCCTAAGCAACTATTTATGGCACTAGGCTCTAAAAAGTTATGCCCGCGAAGAGTAGAATCTCCTCTACTTATAAAAATAATTTCTTCTCCATAATCTGCGGAAGCAATAACGGCCTTAAGATTTTTACAAATTTCTTCTATTGTTAATTTCGCATCATTTTCAGATAGTGACCTTGTATTTGCCAAAATAAAAAATAGATTAGATTCAGATTCAAAACCTTTAATTAAAGTTGAATAATCCCACTTAAGAAGTAATAAGCAATCATTAACAGTTTGCGAGCCTGTTGGATCATCATCTATAACAACAAATTTCATAAGTATCTCATAATCACTAAAGAGATTTTATTTGTATTGAAGCATTAAACTTTTGAATATCACTTGAAGGAATCATAATTTTTCTGATTCCATCAACAAAAGAATTTCTGGGACTAGTCCAAGGTTCAAGACATATCATTCTTCTATGAGGGTCACTCCAAATAACGCCGAGGTCAAAAGGATATGGATGATTTACCGTTACCTGTCTTTTTAGGACTTTATCTCGAAAGATACTTTTACCTGAGGTATACATAAGTAGATCAACTCCTAAATTAATATTTTTTAATTCATCCAAAGTATTACTTAGAATATTTGTTTCTTGATTCTGACAATTAATTTGATAATCAATAAAGTCTAAATTTTTGAAATCTGAAATATTAAAATAAGGATGCAATCCAAAATTTATAGGCATTGCAATTTCTGTTTTGTTTTGAATAGTAATTTCAAATTCTAAACAGTTAATCTTTAAGGTAACCTCTATCCGCAAGTCAAAATCAAAAGGATAATATTTTTTTGTTGTTTGAGATTCATTTAAAAATAGGCATAAAGATTTTTCACTATCGTTTAAGCTGTATTGCCAATGCAAATCCCTAGCAAAACCATGTTGCATTAACTGCAAGTAATCTTTTCCAAATACTGAACTTGAGGCATTTATATTGCCACAAATTGGAAACAGAATTGGAATACCTCCCCTAATACTTTTTGTATTATCCGTAAATCTTTTTTCATCGAAATAAAGTATATCATTACCATCCGCAACCCAATTTGTGATAACGCCCCCTCTTTTAGGGCAAAATTTTATATAGTTATTTTGATCTAATTGAAAAATATAAATTCCTTTTTCCTTACTAAATAATTTAATTCGCACAATTATTACTTAAAGAGAATCAACCCAATCCAAAATATGCTGATTAACTAATTCAGGTATTTCATCATGAGGACAATGTCCAGCATCTAGAATAATTTCTTTTGTATCCTTTGGAGTAAATTTTTTATATAGATTTCTTTTTTTAGGGGTATTCATCCATGGATCTTTGCCTCCCCAGAGCAGTAATAATGGTGAATCTAGTTTTGCGAATAACTTATCTAAAGGTAATCCTTGAGGACCTGAAGGGTTAAATACACTTCTAAAAACATTAAATGCTCCATAATCTAGCGAAGGCTTTCTTATGGACTCAACTAAAAAATCATCAACATTTTTTTTATTAAAATAAACCTGATTCAAAGTTTTTTTTATATTTTTTGGATTTCTCATATTCTCAAAAATCAAACGTTGAAGAACAACATTTTTCAAAAATATTCCTGCAACTGTTTCAATTGAAGTTTGCAAAATATTCTTCTTTATGGATTTTTCTTCACTAAAATACCCAGCAGCATTGAGTAAAATAACGCCTGCGTTAAGATCATTTAATTCTGAACCAGCTGCTAATGCTGCATAGCCACCTAATGAATTTCCAACAATAATAGTAGGTTTTCTTATTTTCTCTTTTACGTATGATACAACCTGATCTTTCCATAAAGATCCAGAATATTCAATATCCTGAGGCTTAGGACTTTTTCCAAAACCAATTAGATCCATTGCATGAACTTCATATTTATTGCTCAAGATAGGGATATTGAATCTCCAATGATCCGTAGAAGCTCCAAAACCATGAATTAATAAAATTGCACATTCTTTGGAGGTATGTTCAGGCTTAGCTGAAACAGTATGTATTGGGTAATTTAAAAAATTCCAGTCATAATTCAAATCACTATCTATTGGAGCTGTTTTTTCCATTTATCAAAATTCTATTTTGAATAATTCTAATAAAATTATTCCTTAAAGAAGACCTACTGGATCAGCTGCAACATCATCTGAAATTTTATTATCACCACCAGGGGGCTTATCTTTTAAAACAATTCTTAAAAGAACAGGAGCGAGGAATGTCGTTCCAATAACCATTAATAAAATTGCTGCCTCAAGGGATGGTGTTAAAAGCTTAGCGCTTGTTCCTAATCCAAGAAAAATTAACCCCACTTCTCCTCTAGGCATCATTCCTAAACCTACAACTAATCTATTTGTAGGCTTATCACTTGAAAAAACCCAACCAGAAGCAATTTTCCCAATAATTGCAACAACTAATAAAAATCCTGCAACTACAAGCGCAGATCTACTCCCTGGATCAAGTGGATTAATAACTGATAAATCCATACCAGCGCCTACCAGTACGAAAAAGATGGTCGCGAATAATGAAACCAATGGCAAAACTGATTGCTGGATAGCATGGTTATTTTTAGAACTACTAAGAATTAAACCAGCTGCAAAAGCCCCTAAAGCTGCTTCAAGGCCTATCGCTGTAGCGACAAAACAACATAAAACAAGTATCACAAAAGACGCTACCACTACTGCTCCAGGTGCTTTCAGCCTATCAAGAAGCCAATCAAATCCAGGAGCTGCTGTACGACTTAATGCAATAGCAGCAATTACAAAAACAACAGCTGCTGCAACTAATTTAACTATTGGAGCTATTTCTAAGGAGCCACCAGCAGCAAGAGCTACAACTACCGCAAGAATAACAATGCCTAGAATATCGTCTAAAACTGCTGCTCCAATAACGATTTGACCTTCCCTAGTTTTCAAATATCCTAATTCGCCAAAAACACTTGCTGTAATGCCTATACTTGTAGCCGTCATTGATGCTCCTGCAAATACTGCTGGAATAAGATCCACCTGGAAAATAAACATTAATCCAAAAGTACCAAATGCAAAAGGCAAAATTACCCCTGCCATAGCAACTGTAAAAGCTTGCGCGCCAACTGCGACTAATTCCTCTAATTCACTTTCTAATCCTGTTAAGAAAAGAAGCGCATATAATCCAAGTGTTGCTACAGCTTGCAGAGAAGGAAAACTCTCAAAATAGACTTCAGGAACAACTTCTGGCGGTATTGATGCCAACGAACTTATTACATTTACCAATCCTTGATTTAATTCTGTATGAGCAGAGGGTGGAATTAATAAATGGAAACCAGATGCTCCTATAACAACCCCTGCTAAAAGCTCTCCAACAATAGTAGGTAAACTTAGTCTGACTAATACTTCCGCTAATGCTCTTGCAGCTAAAAATATCAATAGAAATCTAATTACTCCGATGAGCGTCTCAGCAACTTCTAAATCATGTGAACTTAATTCAGCAAGTAAAGGATACATTTTAAATGCGCGAAAAATTTAACTAACTAATTGGAAGATAGTTTATGAAGGGCCCACTTTACCAAGTCTGTAAAAAAAAGCAAAAATACTCAACAAGTGTGGATCTGAAGTTACAACAAAGAATTTTAAACAAAACTGGCTATTGTCATATATATGTTAAATCCAATGAATTCCAACGAACCGTTTGATCTACGCTTGCCTACCCCTGGCTGCTATTTAGATCCTGAGAAAGCTGGCATGGATTCTGATGCGCTTTTCAAAGGAATGACAGCGCATTTATTCTTTACTCTTGGCAAATTAGCAACTTCAGCAAGTCCTCATGACTTGTACATGGCTTTAAGCTACGCAGTTAAAGATAGATTAATGACGAGGTATTTAGCTAGTCAAGAAGTAATAAGAAAAAAGCCTCAAAAAACTGTAGCCTATTTATCTGCAGAATTTTTAATCGGTCCGCAATTAAGCAATAACTTACTAAATTTAGGCATAACACAAGAAGCAGAAGATGCTTTAAAAAGATTTGGGATAGAATCATTGTCAACAATTCTTGAAGTCGAAGAAGAGCCAGGGTTAGGTAATGGAGGTCTCGGTAGACTTGCTGCTTGTTATATGGAATCTTTAGCCTCCTTACAAGTTCCTGCTGTAGGGTACGGTATTAGATACGAATTTGGTATATTTAACCAGTTAATTAGAGATGGTTGGCAAATCGAAGTTACTGATAAATGGCTTAAAGGGGGCTGGCCTTGGGAATTGCCACAGCCTGACGAATCGTGTTTCGTTGGTTTTGGAGGAAGAACTGAAAGTTATAGAGACGATAAAGGCAACTACAGATCAAGATGGGTTCCCTCTGAACATGCAATTGGGGTACCTCATGATGTACCAGTATTGGGTTATAGAGTTAATACATGTGACAGATTAAGATTATGGAGAGCTGATGCAACAGAAAGTTTTGATTTCTATGCTTTCAATATTGGTGATTATTATGGAGCTGTAGAAGAAAAAGTTGCCTCTGAAACTTTATCAAAAGTTCTTTATCCAAATGATGGAACTGATGAAGGAAGAAGATTAAGACTTAAACAACAACATTTCTTTGTTAGTTGTTCCCTTCAAGATATGTTGAGAAGTCTTGAAAAAAGATCTATACCCATAACAGAATTTGCTAGGCATTGGACTGTTCAGTTAAATGACACACATCCTGCTATTGCAGTAGCTGAATTGATGCGTCTATTAATTGATCAGTATCAAGTAGGTTGGGACAAAGCATGGAATATTACAACTTCATCAGTAGCTTATACAAACCATACATTGCTTCCTGAAGCATTAGAAAAATGGGATTTAAGTCTTTTTAGTGATTTACTCCCTCGCCATTTAGAAATTATTTATGAAATAAATTGGAGATTTCTACAGCAATTAAGACTTCGTTATCCAGGAGATGACAAGATCTTACAAAAACTATCTATTATTGATGAAGAAGGCTCTAAGTCAGTAAGAATGGCTCATTTAGCTACTATTGGTGCTCATCACATAAATGGTGTTGCTGCACTTCACTCTGATCTTATCAAAAGGCAACTTCTCCCAGAATTTGCTGAACTTTGGCCAGAAAAGTTTACCAATGTAACTAATGGAGTAACTCCTAGAAGATGGGTGGCATTAGCCAATCCATCTTTATCTAATTTATTGGAAAAAGAGGTAGGGCCAAATTGGATAACCAATATGGAACTATTAAAAAACTTAGAAAAGAAAAAAGAAGATGCAAATTTCCTCCAAAAATTTGAAGAAACTAAATTAATTGGAAAACGTAAACTAGCTAGTTTTATCCACTCTAAAACAGGAATACTTGTTGATCCCTCAAGTATGTTTGATGTTCAGGTAAAAAGAATTCATCAATATAAAAGGCAACATTTGAATGCTCTGCAAATTATTGCTCAATATTTAAGAATTAAAAACGGGACTAGTAACTATAAAGCTCCCCGAACAGTAATTTTTGGTGGTAAAGCTGCTCCGGGTTATTTTATGGCTAAATTGATGATCAGATTTATCAATGGTATTGCAGATGTCGTTAATTCAGATCCCGATATGGAAGGTCTTTTAAGGGTCGTTTTCTTACCGGATTATAATGTAAAGCTTGGAGAAATAGTTTATCCTGCTACAGATCTATCTGAACAAATATCAACTGCTGGGAAAGAAGCATCAGGCACAGGAAATATGAAATTTGCTATGAATGGAGCCTTGACCATAGGAACTCTTGATGGTGCAAATGTAGAGTTGAGGGATTTAGTGAAGAAAGAAAATTTCTTCCTTTTTGGAAAGACTGAAAGTGAAATAATGAACTTAAAAAATAATAGCTATTCTCCCAAGACTTTCATCAATAAATGTCCTGAGTTAAAAGAAGTAATACGTTTAATAGAAATAGGTCATTTTAGTAATGGGGATAAGGAACTATTCAAACCTTTATTAAATAGCTTGACTGGACATGATCCATTTTTTGTAATGGCTGATTTCGAAGACTATTTAAAAAAGCAAGATGAAGTGAGTAATTGTTGGAATAACAAAAAAGCATGGAATAAAATGGCTCTATTAAATACTGCAAGATCAGGATATTTTTCTTCAGACAGATCTATTAGAGAATATTGTGAAACTATTTGGAAAGTCTCACCAATGCCAGTTGAAATTACATGTGATGTTGAAGAAGTAACTACTTAGAATTATTCTTATCAGGTAAATCAGGTGTTTGATGAAATAGTCTATTTAATATTAATCTGTCAACATTCAGTGGATCAGGAGCTAGCTTTTTAGAAATCTCTTTAAATTTAATTTCAACATTTTCAGAAGCGTTAATATCAAAAATTCGCTCCATTAAAGCCTCAATCGAATATAAGTAAGCATTAACATTTTCAAGTTCATCTATTGAGTCTCTAAGTTCTATATCAGAGATATGCTTATAACCTTCAATATGTTTATCTGATAATTGCTTTTGTAATTCTTCAGTAACTTTGCTACAAAGAGTTCTAAAAGATTGAATAGATGCCCAATTTAATTCCTGTTGCTGTTTAAAAGTAGGAAATTCTCGTATTAAACGATCATGCTCTTTATAGAATCTCTGGCAATCCTGACATTGACATGGCTCTTCTTTCAAAAGAATTAATAACTCTATCTATATCATCGCACTATTTAGGCATGATTGTAGGTCCATCCAATAATTCGTCATTTTCATCAAGAGAGTCTGGGCTATCAGGTAACGGTATTTCAATACTAGTAACCAAATTAATTACATCTCTTAATCTCATTGAGTCTGCAAACCATCCCATAGCCTGCTCAGCATCTCCTCTCTTTTCTGCATCATTTGCTTGATCTTCATGAGCCTCTGCTAACAAAGCAAGCCAACAAAGACACCTTGCTTGAACTATTGAAAGGTCTAAATCATTAGGTTGAGATTTAGAAATACGTTCGTGCTCTTGTTGAATTAAGAGTTTTAGACGCATATCGTGCAGCTTAGCCATAAAAGCTTTATTACTAAATACACGCTAGCTAGAGAGTTGCAAATTTGCACACATACTACATATAGTTTATTAACTTTATAACGGGACTGGAGGGAGTCGAACCCACGACCTACGGTTTAGGAAACCGTCGCTCTATCCTACTGAGCTACAGCCCCAAGAGATGTTTTTTGGGGTAATAAGCATTATGCTAAAGGAAAGCAGGAGAGGCAATCGCAAAAAAGTTTTATTTTGTTTTGAAAATAAAACTTTTTTGAGGAAAGTCCGGGCTCCCATATGGTCAGGCTTGCTGGGTAATTCCCAGTGCGGGCGACCGTGAGGATAGTGCCACAGAAACATACCGCCTAATACTATAAGTATGGCAAGGGTGCAAGGGTGCGGTAAGAGCGCACCAGCAACATTGAGAAGTGTTGGCTAGGTAAACCCCAGCTGGGAGCAAGGCTTAGTAGATTTATGACCATTAAAAAATCTACTTTTAAGCGCCGCTTGAGACTGTGAAGTAATTCCAGCCCTAGATAGATGATTGCCCATCTTAATAAAGATGAACAGAACCCGGCTTATGACCTGCTT
>QCUB01000032.1 GCA_003210895.1 Prochlorococcus sp. AG-676-M04 | reverse complement strand
TAGTGAAAGATTAAATACTAATAGTATGAAGGTTAAACGATTGCTTGATCCCAGTTTGAATGATGAGTTTTTTATTAAAATCATACTTACATTAGCGTTTTGTATTTCAGATGATGGTTTTATTAAATTAAGAACTAATTTACTTAATTATTGATATGTTGCAAAATAAATTTTTATTTAATCAATCATCAGTCAGTCTTGAAATTATTGGATTACCTGATTATTCAAATAACGAAAATAACGATAATATATCGATTATTTCTCAATGGAAACTTATGATTATTGATAAGCCTGTTATTGAGGGAAACATAGATCATCTTAGGTCGATAATGAGAGCTTTTTATTCTTACTCTAGTTCACTTATAAATGATGATATTTCATTATTTGAATCAAATTTAATTGATATTAAGCCTGAGAATTCTTATACACATATTCTTCTTTTAAAGAGTTCTAAACCTAATGTAAAGCCATTAAATATTAAGATTGGCAATTCAGCCTTAGCCGATATAATAAATTGCTTTGATCAATTGAGCTCTTCCGATAAAGTTAGAAATATTTATTCTGAAGAATTTAAAATTTTAAAGAATAAAAAGTATTTTTTATTGGATAAAAATAATATTTTAAATTTTCTATTGCCACCATTAGTTTCCTTATGCTCTATTTTTCTTGTTTCTACAGCATTTATTTATATTTATGATAACAATGATAACCGCTCATTATTAAATAATAAAAACAATTTTATTAGCATTAATCCCATAAACAAGTTACTATAAAAAAAATCTTTTCAAAGAATAATTTTTGATTAAATAGCGTAATTTTTATAAATGGCTGATTTAAAAATACCCAATTTGAATAAGAACTCTAATAAATTTTTTTTTAAAAAAAAGTTATCTTTAAGAAGAAAATCCAAAAGAAAACTAATAAAGGAATCATTTCTTATGATATCTTTTAGTTTCTTTTTAATTTATGTTAATTATATAATCCCGAATAAGATTTCAATTTTTAATGATTTTTTTAGTAATTTGGATAAATTAATGGCTAATTTTTTGAATTCATTGACTTATTCTTATGAAATTTGTTTAGCGATATTTATTGTTGTTTCTTTAGTTATTGCTTTTATTTTTATGTTGGGGGGTTTTTCTAGATTAATAAAAATATCAAAAAGAAGATCTAGACCAATTACATTTAAATAGGATTCATTAAACCACCACTTCCAGAATCTGAATCATCATCATCATTTTCTGCCTCAAAACCAAGTAAGGCGTAAGCTCCTACAACTATTGATGAGATTAATAATGAAAAAGGTAAAATCGAAGTTTGTAATCCGACATCAATGTATTCACCCATTTAACAAAAAAAATTTTTACTAACCTAACCGAAATTTAACTTATCCGCGGTTATTAAATATTTATTTAATGTTTTACATCTTTGTAACGGAAGTTTCTTTATCGAAGTTATTTATTTCTTTTACAAAAAGTCCTAACCAATAAATCAACTGATCAATTTGATTTTGAATATCAGTGACACCTAATCCTCTAATAGTTATTTTTGAGAACTGATCATCTTCTTCATAATTAAATTTTGATTGAATACTTGATGGTAAAGCTTTTTTAATAAGTTTAAATGTAGAGTTTTTTAGCCTAGTTTCTATTATTACATTTGGTTTTTTAAGTTTAATTTTATTAAAGCCACACTTTTTAGCTAACAATTTTAACTTCATTAGCAGTATTAAGGATTCAACAGGTTTGGGTAAAACTCCATATCTATTTGACCAGTCAGTTGCTAGCTCTGTAAGCTCCTTATGGTTAGTACATTCGGTAGCATATTTATAAGCCTCTAGTTTCTCTTCTCGGTTTAATATCCATGTTGCAGGTATAAAAGCATTAACAGGCAAATCAACTTGCGTATCATTTACTTCAGGTATTTCTTGACCATTTATTTCTGAGATTGCTTCATGAAGCATTTCAATATATAAGTCATATCCTATGGCATTGACTTTTCCACTTTGCTCTTCGCCTAATAAGCTTCCAACACCTCTTATTTCCATATCTTTCATGGCTAGTTGATATCCACTTCCTAGTTCAGAGAAATCTTTGATAGCCTTTAGCCTTTGCTTAGAGGCTTCATTTATTTTGTTTATATTTGGATAAAATAGCCATGCATGAGCTTGTATTCCACTTCTTCCGACTCTTCCACGTAATTGATAAAGTTGTGACAGACCAAATTTATGTGAATCTTCGATTACGATTGTGTTTACTCTAGGTATATCTAATCCGCTTTCAATAATTGTAGTGCAAATCATTAGATCAACCTCGCCATTATTAAATGCAATCATTGCATTTTCAAGATCTATTTCATTCATCTGTCCATGAGCGACAATGTACTTTAAATCTTTAAACATATTTTTTAATTTATTAACCGCTTGATCAATGTCAGATATTCTTGGAAGAACATAGAAAATTTGACCACCTCTATCAAGTTCTTGACTTATCGCAGTTCTGATTACATCCATATCAATTTCAGATAAATATGTTTTAATCGATCTTCTAGAAGGAGGAGGAGTATTTAATAAACTCATTTGTCTAAGGCCAGACAAACTCATATATAGAGTTCTTGGGATTGGTGTAGCTGAGAGAGTTAAAACGTCAATATTAGTTTTAATATTTTTAATTTTTTCTTTTTGCCTAACTCCAAATCTTTGTTCTTCGTCAATAACAAGTAATCCTAAGTTTTTAATTTCAATATCTTTTCCTAAAATTTGATGAGTAGCTACAACTAAATCAATTTTATTATTTTTTAAACCATTATAAATATCTTTTTTCTCAGTATTTGTTTTAAATCTGTTCAGTAGAGATACCTTTATTGGGTAAGGAGAAAATCTATTATAAAAAGTTCTCCAGTGTTGTTGAGCTAAAATTGTTGTTGGAGCTAGTAAGATTACCTGCTTACCAGATGTAATTGCTTTAAAAATTGCTCTTACTGCTACTTCTGTTTTTCCGAACCCGACGTCTCCACAAACTAATCTATCCATTGGCTTATCACTTTCCATATCAATTTTTACTTCATTAACAGCTGTTAGTTGATCTGGTGTAGGTTGATAAGGGAATGACTCTTCTAACTCTTTTTGCCATGGCCCATCTTCTGGAAATATATGACCCTTAAGTTTTTCCCTTTTTGCATAAAGTTTTAAAATGTCTAAGGCAACTTTTTTAATTATTTTTCTATTTTTATCTTTTATTTTTAACCATTCTGTACCTCCTAATTTATTTATTCTAGGCTTTATTTTTCCACTAGATCTATATCTGTTTATACTCCCAAGTTGATCAGCTGCAACACTTATTTTTCCGTCAAGATAACGAATAACCAAGTAGTCTCTTGATTCACCAGTAATGTTTATTTTCTCTATTTTTAAAAATTGTCCAATACCATGGTTTTTATGAACTATATAATCCCCTGGATTTATTTTATTTACACTTATATTTGAATTTATACTCCTTTTTCTTCTTCTTATAAATACATTATTAAATAAAGCTTGCTGAGAAAATAATTCCTTATCTGTTATTAGAATTACTTTCCATATCGGTAAATAAAATCCTTCTATTTCATAATTATTTTTATTTTTAATAATTACTGGCGTCGAATTGTCAATCAACTTATACGCGCTTTCAAGATCGTTGGACTTTTCTAAGTAAGTTGTATTACATTCATGCTCAAAAAATAAACTTCTTGTCCGAAGTGGCTGCGCGGATAATATCCAGACTTTATCTTTATTTAATATAAATTTATTTATTTCTTTTGAAAGTTTGCCAATATTTTTAGATGAGGTATTTATGCGTTTATCTGACAAAAGAAATCTATTATCTATATTTCTTTTTGACTCAAATTCATATAAATTTATTACATTGTTATTACTAAATGATTCTATAACTGATTCAAATTTTTCATGAAGATTAGATCTAACTTTTATATTTATATTATTAGATTTTAAGTTATTGGCTATTTCATCTTTATATAGTTCAAAATTATTATCTGATTCAAGACACCAATTGTTAGAAAATTTATTACATTCCTCTTTTTCGTCTATGACAATTAATGTTTCTTTATTTATGTAATCTAATAGGTTTGATGGATGTTCTTCAATTATCCCCAAGTATCTATCAAGATTATTCTTAGTTGTTTTTTCTTCTGAATTAAATGTACCTTGTTCTGATAAATTCTCTAATCTTTTTCTTATTAATAAATTAAAGCCTACTTGTACAATTTCAACCTTATCAATACTATCTAATGTTCTTTGTGTTACGGGATCATATTCTCTTATTTTTTCAATAATATTATCAAAATATTCTATTCTTATAGGCAGTTCATTATTAACTGGATAAATATCAATAATTTCTCCTCTTCTACTCCACGACCCTTCCTGAGAAGTTAAATTTTCTTTATTATAGCCTAGTAAAACTAACTTTTTTGTTAACTCTTTAATATCAAGTTCATTTCCCTTGATTAGTGTAAATATATTTTCCTTAAATTGATTATTTTTAATTAAATGAGGTTGAAGGGATCTTTCAGTTGCTATTATTATATTAATATTTTTTCTTTCTTTTTTAATAATTTTAGAGATAACTGATAACTGTGAATATTCAGTTTCCTTTGACTTGTTAATTGATGCATATGGTAAATTTTCACTTGGTGGATAATATAATACATTTCTGTTATCTATACTATCGAAATATCCATACCATTTGTATGCAATTTCTTCATTAGGACTTATAAGTAAGATATCTTTATTTTCTTTCTTAGCAATACTATTTATTATAATAGATTTTGCATATCTGCTTGAGCCAACTATATTTAGTTCGTTTTTATTTTTAATCCTTTTTACTAACTCTGTTATTATTTGTGACTTTGAAATATAACTAATTAATGAATTCAAACTCATTTATATTTAATTAACTTGATTACTACTTTAGATTATATTATATTGTATTTTACTAAGATTGTGAATAATAATTAATGGATTCTGCTGCAATAAACTCCTTTATACCAACTCTTGATCAAGTTGATAGTTGGTCAGAAATTATTACACTTTTACCGATATTGATTATTTTAGAATTGTTGTTATCGGCAGATAACGCTATTGCTTTGGCATCACTTACTAAATCTCTGGATAGTCCTTTATTGAGATCTAAAGCTTTAAATATAGGCATAACTATTTCTTTATTATTCAGAATTTTTCTCATTCTGTTATCAAATATTCTTCTTAAATTTATAATAATTCGTATATTCGCAGGTTTATATCTTATTTATTTATTTATTTCAAATGTGTTTTTTAGCAGCGAATACGATACTCAAGAATCAGACAATGAAAAAAAGAATAATAATTTTAAATTTCTAAAGATCGTTGCTTTGCTTTCTTTGACTGATTTTGCATTTTCAATTGACAGTATTACAACCGCTGTTGCAATAAGTGATCAATATATTCTTATTATTTTTGGAGCAATTATAGGTGTATTAGCATTGCGATTTACTTCAGGTTTATTTCTTAGTCTTTTAGAGAAATTTTTAAGATTAGAAACCGCTGGTTACATTGCTATATTAATTGTTGGGATAAAGCTTCTTTTAAATACATTAATTACGGAGGCAATTCTTCCTGATTATTATTTTTATATTTTG
This sequence comes from Prochlorococcus sp. AG-676-M04, assembly GCA_003210895.1. GTDB lineage: Bacteria > Cyanobacteriota > Cyanobacteriia > PCC-6307 > Cyanobiaceae > Prochlorococcus_A. Next base: position 6,736 of record QCUB01000032.1, on the reverse strand, counting down.
ATATTAATTTCTTTCATTTGGGGTTTGTCCAAAAGGGATCAAATAACTTAGTCAGAAAAATCTTCTCCAATTACAGGATTTAATTGTTGTATCAATTGATTTTGACTAGATACGTTTTTACCTTCTAGTTTTGCTTCTAATAAAAGAATTGGATCAGTTTTTGTTGTTATAATAATCCCCTCGTTTTCTATAAGCCCAATAATTAATCCGGGTTTTAATATATTACTTATGATTTTATAATTATTATTTTGTATTTCATCATTTGTTAGGATCTTTATTTTTATTATTTTGAGGTTTTTCCTTTTATAAGTTGTATTGGCTCTTGGGTATAAAGCATTTACTTTTCTAAAAATATCAGTTGAAGAATTTTGCCAATTTATTCTGTAATCTAATTTGTTAATCATTCTTGCATATTTTAATTCTCTTTGAAAATCTGTTTGTTTTTTAAGTAAAGGATTGAGATCATTAATTTTGTTATTTTCTATTTCGAATATTGCTTTCATTAATAATTCTGATGATAAATTACTTAATCTTTTTGATAATGTTTTTAAATTTTCCTTTTCATCAATTTTAATTTTTTTTTCAACTAAGACGTCTCCAGTATCTAATCCTTCTTCCATTTTCATTATTCCAACACCAGTAAATTCATCTCCCTCTAATATTGACCATTGAATTGGTGCTGCACCCCTCCATCTTGGAAGTAGTGATGCATGTGCATTCCATGATTTATATTTAGGAATATCTAATATTACTTTGGGTAATATCTTTCCATACGCAATTACAATAAACAGATCACAAGATAATTCTTTAAGTTGACTTATAAAATCAATATTATTCTTTATTGATTCTGGTGTAAAAACTGGAATGTTTTCTTTAATGGCATATTCTTTTACTGGTGATGCTACTAATTTTTTACCTCTAGATCTTTTTTTATCTGGCTGGGTAATTACTGCAACAATCTCATGCTCTGATTTGTTTATTACATCAAGACTTTTAACTGAATATTCAGGAGTACCCCAAAATATAATTCTCACTCGTCACCAGTTATAGATAACTCATTAATCCATACATGTGGAGAAATACCACTTGTAGTTAATTCTTTTTCATTTTCAATATTTAATATATTTTTTAGAAGATATTTTATATCTCCTGCTACAGTTGCGGATTCAATGGAAGATTTATTTCCATTTTTATAAAGCCATCCGTCAAAGGGAAGTGAAAAGGAACCTTGACTAGCTCTAACCCCTGCATGAATAGCGTTTAATTCTTCAATGTATACAAACTCTCCTTGGTAGTTTGTATGTTCCAATGACATATTTAGATCCGAACACTCATTTGATCTTTCAATTACTAACCAGTCTGGAGAAACAGATACTTTTGAACCAAGACCTGCATGCCCAGTGGGTATAGTTTTAAAAATTTTAGCAGTTGATTCCGAATGAAGAAAGTTTTCTAATTTTCCTTTATTGATTAAGCTTAGTTTTTTTGTTGGAGTTCCTTCACCATCGAATGGTGCAGAAGATATATTTTTTTCATTAAGTCCATCGTCATATATATTTAATGCTGGAATTGAAATTATTTCCCCAATGGAGTTTTTATTTGAAAGACTTACACCGTCTATAATGCTTCTTGCATTGAAGATCGAACTAAAGGCATTTATCAAGGTCAGAAATGCCTCAGGTGATAGACAGACTAAATACTTACCGGTTTTTATTGATGAGTAATTTAGATGTGCAATTGTTTTCTTCGATGCCTCTTTGATACAGGATTCAATATCAATATCGTTAACACCATATCCAAGTTTAACTGAACCTGAACTACGAGGCTTTTTATCTATTTCTTCTGCTCTGGCATATAGATACAATGCAGCTTGACTTTTACTATAGTTTCGAAATGCTCCATCACTATTGGCATAAATTCTTTCGTAAAAACTTTCTGACAATCCGTTGTAAGGAATAGATTTAATAGCTTTATGACTGTCAATTAGCTTTGATTCAGCCTCTCTAAGAATTTTAAGAAGCTTTTTAATCCCTAATGGATTTTTTTTATCAAATTCTTTAACTTGTATTGGATCTTTGGCTAAGGGGGAAAAATCAGTGAATTCATTTTTATTTCCAAATGCTGAAGCTATATTTGCTTGTTTTAAAGCTTTTTTAATACCTGTTTCACTTAGATCACTTGTAGTAGTGATTCCAACTAAGTTTTCTTTATTCCAAACTCTCAAAGTTATGACCTGTTTTTGAGAGGCTTTTAACTGTTTAGCTGCTCCTCTATCAACTTGAACAGAATAATCATTAGAAAAACTTGCTCCGTAATCCCATTTATCAATGTTCAACATCTTTGCTGTGGTTGATATTTGAGTTGTTATGTCTGTCGCCTTCATTTTTATCTACCCCCTACCGTTATTGAATCAACTTTAATATGTGGCTGACCAACTGTTACATTGACGCTCCCGCTGACTGAGCCGCAAAAACCTGGTGCTAATTCTAAATCATTTCCACACATAGAAATTTTTGGCATTACTTCTTTCGCATCTCCTATTAATGTTGCTCCTTTTACGGGTTTTGTTAATTTACCATTCTTTATTAAATATCCTTCCTCAACAGCAAAATTAAACTGACCTGTCGCTCCTACACTTCCACCGCCCATTGACTTGCAGTAAAGGCCATCGCTAATACTATTAATTAATTCATCTTTAGTGAATTCACCCTTAGCTATGTAAGTATTTCTCATTCTTGATGCAGCCGCAAATGAATAATTCTGTCTTCTACCACTTCCAGTTCTTTTGTGACCAGTCCTTAATTCACCAGCTCTATCAGATAGGAATTTCTTTAATATTCCATCTTTAATAAGTATAGATTTCTCAGGTTCCATCCCTTCATCATCAACGGATAATGATCCGAATGACCCTTCAGAAAGGCCTTCATCTATCGCCGTCACAGATTCGTGAGCTATTTTAGTGTTTAACTTATCACTAAACGGAGTTGTTCCACGTTCAATCTGTGTTGTTTCAAGTAAATGCCCACAAGCTTCATGAAATATAACGCCACCGAATTTATTAGCCAATATAACTGGCATTTGTCCTGCTTGTACATAGTCTGCGTACAACATATTCATAGAACTTTCGTAAACATCATTTGCAGCTTTTTCATGATCCCATGATCTAAATTCATCAGGGATCCCATGCGATCCAAATCTTCTACTGCCGTTAGATCGATATTGTGCGTCAGTAGCTATTATGTTAAGTCCTACCGTTTGATGCAATCTAATATCAGTAGAGTATGTTCCATCACTTGAAGCTATTATTACTTCCTGCCAATTTCTTGCGTAACTTCCTTTTCTAACAACTACTTTCTTGTCCTTTTTTAAAGACTTAGTGCTAAGTAATAATTTTTCGCTTACTTCATTTATTGAAGGAACTTCATTAAGCCAATCAATTTTTGATGCACTGTAATTTTTAAGTTTATTAAGTCCATTAAATGTCAACTTATTAGTTTTTTCTGATATATCTAACATTTCAATCGCTTGAGAAATGGATCTCATCAGTCCATGTTTTGATAAGTCGTTCGTGCTCACAAAACCATCTCTTTTGTCTTTAAATATTCTTATTCCAGCTCCTTTGCCGAATGATGGACTAACACTTGTAATAAAATCTTCTTCTGCAAGAACACTTGAGTTGTCAGAATTTTCTATAAATAGTTCAACAAAATCAGCACCAAGAGATATGCCATAGAATATAACTTCTTCTAAAAGTTTTTTGTTGCATTCACCAAATCTAATTTCGCTAGATTTAATACTCGAAGTTACCATTTGATACTTATACCTTTTGCTCTTGAGTAGATCAGATTACCTAATTGATGGTTGGAAATCGTCGCTTTCAAGAGGTTTTAATAAGTATAGTCTTATCAGTTGATAACCGTTTGAAATAAATATAGGTAATTTATAAAATACTTTAATTATATTTGGATTATCTTTCTTATCTATCTCTGATAAGCGTGTGCCATTCTCAACGATTCTGTCTAGTCTATTATAAAAAGATTCATCATAAACATTTAAAACTACAGGAAATACTCTTGCAGAGGTCTCATTTGTTTTGTTAATAACAAACTGGTCATATTCTCTAGCGTTTAAACCTAGTGCTCCATAAAAATCTTTTTTTGTGCCAAGATCTCTTATATACATAGTTGCAAAAACAGCCAATAGAAAAAATCTAGACCATAATTTTGATACTAAGGGATGATTATTTAAAAAATATCTAAATCTATGGTAATAATCAAAAATTGGATGTTTCAAGGTGTAACCAAAGATCTCAAACTTCTGACTTAAACTTTTAACTGTTCGAGGTTGTGCTCTCATTAATGCATCAAAGAAATCACCATGTCTATTTTCATCTTGACACCAATTTTCAAAGAAATTAAAAAGTGGAAAAATTTTGCCACTCGGATTTTTTTCAAGATGCCTGTAAATTGCAATGTATCTCCAATATCCAATTTTTTCAGATATATAAGTTGCATAAAAAATCGCTCTTGGTGCAAAATAAGTGTAATCTTTGTTGGCTGTTAGAAATCCTAAATCTAATTGTAATCCAAAGTCATTCATTGATTTATTCAAAAATCCTGCATGTCTTGCTTCATCCCTAGCCATATGCGCAAAACATTCTGCTAGAAGTGGATTCTTATCTTTTATTCTTTTACTCAATTCTTTGTATAGAAGGAAACCCGAAAATTCTGAAGTACAACTTCCTTCAAGAAAATCTACAAAAAGTTCTCTCGTTTTGGGATCTAATTTATCTGCAGCACCTTCAAATTCTTTATTTCTTACAAAGTGATGTCTATTATAATCCTTTCTAAATTCTTCACAAATGGCCTCCAATTCTTCTTCGTTGATTGATAGATCCATATTTTCCATTGCTTCAAAATCAGTTGTATAGAAATTTGGAGTTAGGATTGTGTCTTTAGCTATATCCTTTCCTCTATTAACAGATTTTATATTTTTTGATTCAATTGTTTGTTGAGTCATATTTAACTATTCATTAATTACTATTATTTACTATTTATTGTATTTTTGAGTAAAAAGTTAACTAGGTGTCATTCTTCGGAGTATTTAATTAATTCCGATTAATTTCTGCCCATTCAATCTTTGCAGAATTCTAGAAATAATCAATTTGAGTGTAATTCTCTTTTCATCTATTAAAAATGATTCAATAACACTTGGCTTTTGATTAGTTTTGCACAAAGAAATACTCTTTAAAGAGGTTATATCATCTCTTTCAAATGATAACCAAAAGTTGCAGATGTCTTTTATTTCAAAATAAATAACCCAGCATTTATCACCAGCAATAGGTCTGGAGGTGTTTTTAAGATTAATTACTTCAACCTCAAAACCTCTATCTCCAAATTCTTTTATTAAGGATGGAAATAGATGATCATTAACAAATTCATTAAAAGGTTTCTTTTCAATGGGTATTTCTTTCTTTGGTTTTATTTTTGAAACATTTGAAGATTCAGATTGATCAAGTACTTTTACATTATTAATATCCTTGATTGAGGTGTTTGTATTTTTTTCGTCACCCTTTTCATAAGCACTATCTTTAGTTTCATTGTTTTTTCCTAAAGGATTTAAATTTTTATTATTAACTTCATTAGTTTTATCTTGATTGTTGAGTCCTATGTTTTTAGGTATTGATATGTTATTGACTAAATTTGACTCATTTTTGTTTTCATTATCAATAAGAGAATCTTCTTTTGAAGTTTCTTCTTCATTATTTACTTTTTTAGAATCACTATTTTCTTCCATAAAAATAAATTACAAACCGAAACCCATTATAAATATAATAATACCCATTTTATGAATATTTTTATTAACTATATTTTTACCATTCAGATTCATAATTGTACCAATCATCTTTGTCTTGAGATTTATTTGATTTCTCCTCTCTATCTTTAAAGTCTATATCTCCATTATCTTTAATAACTCTGTAATTAACAGAAATTGTAGGTTGAGTTTCTCTTAAATCCCTTTCGGGTGGCATTTCATCGGATTCATTTTTAGCGTCTCTGTTTATTGAATAACCATTCTCATCATTTGTTTTATCCTTTTCTTCCTTCTCTGTATAATCACTGAAAGTATTATTAAGTGTTTTACTTAAAATAGATTTCATTAATAAACCTGAAATAAAAGATATACATATTAACCTACCTATACTTATATTTTCAATATCCCATATAAAATATCTTAGAGAAGTTTTATGTCTGTTATTTATTAATAATAAAATTTGTATACTTATTATTAAAATTACACTTAATATTATACTCTTTTTTTTTAAATTCATTTTTAATTTTAATTATACTAAGCTTTTACTAATTAAACTTGTAAATTTATAGTATATTGATCTCTAGACAAGTTCAAGATCTATTTGATATTTAAGAATATCAACTTTAATAATTTTGATATCAATTATATCTCCAATCTTATAAGATTTTTTTGACTTCCTACCAATTAATAAGTTTTGTCTAGATCTATATTCATACCAGTCATTGCTTAGAGTACTAACATGCACCAAACCTTCTACAAACAACTCTGGTATCTCAACAAAAAAACCATAGCTTTGAACTGACATTATTAATCCACTAAATGTTTTTCCTATAAGTTTTTCTGCTTTTCTTACTTGTTTTATATTAATCATATTAGATTTAAACTGTTTTACTTTATTTTTATATACGTTAATTTTGTCTAT
>QCUB01000031.1 GCA_003210895.1 Prochlorococcus sp. AG-676-M04 | reverse complement strand
GAGGTTTTTAAAGATAAAAATAGAAATAATAAATCTAATAATTGGCTTATATCATTACTTATAAAATGCGAAAACAAAAATTATACATATGAATTAAGAAATAGAATTTTAAGAGAATCCCATGAAAATAATATTATGATTAGGCCTGCATGGAAGATTTTAAGTGAACTCCCAATGTATAAATCAATGCCTAGAACTTCTTTAGATAATGCTTCTGATATTTGTTCAAGATTACTTAATCTTCCAAGCAGTCCATCGTTAGTTAAATATTGAGTTTATAAATTATTTATGAATACTAAATTAAAAATTGGATTTTTTGCAGATGGAGTTTGGTCCCACGAAGCGTTGTCACTTTTTTTAAAAGATGAAAACTTAGAGGTATCTTTTATTTGCCCAAGATACAATGCTCCAGATACGTATCTTCAAAAAGAAGCATTAAATAATTGTATAGATTTCTTAATTGATTCAAATATAAATAATCAAATTTTTAAAAAAAAATTATCAACTTATAAGTGTGACCTTTTTGTCTCAATGTCATTTAACCAGATTTTTGATAAAGAATTAATAAATTTACCAAAGCTCGGGATCATAAATTGTCATGCTAGTAAACTGCCATTTTATAGAGGAAGAAATATACTAAACTGGGTATTAATAAATGATGAAAAAGAATTTGGTATAACAGTTCACTATGTAGATAAAGGTGTTGATACTGGCGATATTATTCTTCAAAAAACTTTTAAGATTAGCGACCATGATAATTATAAGACTCTATTAGAGTTGTCTTTTAAGGAATGTCCCTTAATTTTATATGAATCTGTAAAGTTGATAATTGGCAATAAAGTTAAAAGGACACCCCAAAGTACTATTTCTAATATTGGTTCTTATTGTATGCGAAGAAAATCAGGTGATGAATTAATTAATTGGGATTCTAATGCTAGAGAATTATTTAATTTTGTAAGAGCTATTACCGAGCCTGGACCTTGCGCTAAATCTTATGTAGGAAATAACTTAATAAAAATAGTTAGTTGCCAAATTGAAAATAGCAGTAATTTTGTCAATGTACCTCATTCTCATGTAGCTTTTGTTTGTGAAGATTATTTTATTATAAAAGTTAAAGATGGACATCTTAGAATTAATAATTGGGTTTGTTCAATTAAACTAAAAATTGGCGATAAGATTGGTTTATAAAAATATCAATTTTAATAACTTTAATTTTTTTATTAATCATTAAAGTTATAGAAATCTTTTTATAGTTACATCAATTTTCAGATAAATACAACTTTTGAATATATTTTAACTGCTAATTTAATATGTATAATTAAACAAATTATTAATTGACTTTTTAATGAAGAATTTTTTGTTGGTTTTATCTCCATCACTAGCTTTATATAATCAATGGAAAGATATACTTAAGGAATTAAAGTCAGAAGATCATAATATTGATGTTTTAATACCAAAGCCAATATCTTATAAAAGTATATTGTCTAGTCTTAAAGTTTTAGAAAATGATTTGGAAATAAGTGAATTTTTAGTATTAACAAACCCTTTGAATCCTTACTCTTTAAAAAAACTAAAAATTATCCAGATTAAAGAATTATGTAATTATAGATTATTCAAATTGCAACTTTTTATAAGGTTTTCTGTAGAAAGAATTTTACAAAAAATTATTTCTAAAACCGTTAATCATATGATTGGTGATTTAATAAGATATTTATCCTCAATCGCGATATTCAAAAAATTATATATTAAAATTTTTAAAACTAAATATGATTATGTCCTTTATGATATTTTTGAGGAAAGGAAAAACTACATCTTACCTTATTTAAGGTATTTCTACAGTTTTTATAGGATCTCTCTATTTCATGCAAATGGAATAAGTTGTACACATTATAGTAATAGAAGCTTTTGGTCTCCCGTCCGTGATTTAACTATTCTTGATTTTACGGGCGTAAACAAATCATTATATGATTGGAACTTAACTAATGAAAACTTTAATTATAAAATTATTGGAGTACCAAGTCATGGATACCAAAAGGAAAAAATATTAAAGAATAAATTAGATAATGAATTAGATTTAAGAAAGGAGTTGAATCTAGATAAAGATATTAAATTCATTGCTTTAGCATCAAGACCAGACGATAATAATTGGTGTAATTTTATTGATAGGGATATCTATTTAAAAATAATTGGTCAATTTCTTTCTTCATCTAAAGATTATCATTTATTAATAAGAGCTCATCCAAAGGAAAAAGAATTATCAAAGAAACAATGGGCTAATTTATTAGGAATTAAATCAGATTCTAAATATTTTAGTATTACACAATTAATGTCATTAGAGTTGGCTTCTATCTGCGAGTTTGGTTTTTCATTTGTTTCTGACTGTTGTGTAGATTTTGCATGTTTTGGAAAACCCATGATTGAATTAACTTCATTAGCAAATATTAAATATGAAAAATCAAGTCCATTTTATAATTGTGATGGATCCCGAATTACTGCATTAGCATCAAAAAAAGTATCTTTTAATATAAACAATGATAAGGAGTTGAAATTGTTTTTTTATGATTTGAATAAAAAAATTAAATTATTTTCTAAAGAAGTAAAACAAGGATATGAGGATTGTTATGGAAAACATGATTATAAACCCCGAATGTTTTTAAAATTTTTAGAAAATTTATAATTACAATAATCACTTTTTTTTGATTAATTGTTTAAAAAATTAACTGTTTATATTTTATTAAATTAAATAATTTATATTTAGTAATGCTTATCCATTTTATAACTTGATATGCAATCAGATTTTGTTATTGACCTCCTTAATGATTTATGGGAAATAATTATCTCTAATTTAGATAAGACTTTAAGTTTAAGAAAAGATATAAGATATAAAAAAGATGGAAGTCCAGTTACTAGTGCAGATTTATGGCACGAAAAAATCATATCTAGATTTCTAACAGAAATACTTCCAGAAGTCCTGATCATTTCGGAGGAAAGTTATAAAGGAGAATCAATAACTAATAAAGGTTGGATAGCCATAATTGATCCTATAGATGGCACCGAAAATTTTGCATCAGGATTGAAGGAATGGGGAGTTGCTATTTCAATATGGAAAGATATGAAACACCTTGGAAGTGCTTTATTTCTACCTGAGATGAATGATTTATTAATCTCAGGTCAAAAGATCGAAAAATTTAAATCCAGAATAATTGGTTTATCTTCATCATATAATGATAAAGTTGGTGAAATCATAAAAAGTTCAAGAGAGTCAAGAATAATTGGATGCTGCGTCTATAACTCATTTAATGTAATTAAAGGAAGCTATAAGAAATTCGTAAATCCAAAAGGAGCTTATTGTTGGGATTTACAAGCATCATTGATGTTAGCTCAAGAACATTCTTGTAAGATAACTCTAAATGGAAATCAGTATTATGGAACATTGCTTGAACCAAATAAAAGACATCGTGTCATCATATCCAACGAATGATATTTTCATAATAGGTAAAGGACCATCAATAGATTTAGTTAATCAAAAAGTTTTTGAAAATGCACTCGTAATTGCAATTAATGATTCGGATCGTATTTATAAATCTGACATTACAATTTTTTATGCAGATTGGGTTAAAAAATCTATAGAAAATGAAGGTATTAATTCAAATGTTTATATCACTTCTACAGATTTTGAAGCTAGCAAATATTCTAATTTAGCAAAAAGTATTAAAAAACCGCATGTTGCTTTAAATAAAGATAATGCTGATTTTATGATTCAAAGATTATTAGGAGATGAAATAATTATAGAAGATGTTTTGTTTCTTACAGCATTACAAATCGCTAGACAAATAGCCCTTCTAAAAAAAACTTCGCAAAATGTTTATATGGTTGGGTTTGATTTTTCAGGCTATGATGGCCAATCTGCAAGAATTAAGAAAAATTATGAGGATGTAAATCACAATACAAGAAATCTTATAATAGGAATTCAAGAGAACTACTTTTTAAATGCTCTTTATATGTTGAAGACCTCAGAAATAGATATTTTTCATGTAGGTAAAAGATCATATTCAAGAATCAATCATTTGGAATTAGAGGAAAAGTTTCTTGGTTCTACAAGTAAAAAAAATGATAATTGGAGTGTAAAAATTGTAGCTGAACTTACTACAAATCATTTTGGCGATAGACAAAGACTTTCAACTCTGGTCAGATCTGCAAAAGCTTCTGGTGCAGATTTTATAAAAGTTCAAGCAAGAAATGTTGAAACTTTTTATTCTCAGGATGAATTAGCTTTAAAATATAAATCACCATTTGGCGAGACATTTAGAGATTATAGAAATCAATTAGAGCTTTCTCCTGAAGATTTCATCTATCTTGATAATTTATGCAAAAGTTTAAATATTAAATGGTTTGCTTCAGCTCTTGATAAGATTTCTTATGAATTTTTAATAAACTCAAATTGTTATGCCATAAAGTTGCCATCAACAATATCAGAGCATAAGGATTACATATCATATGTAGCAGACAATTGTAAAAAACCTATTGTCATTTCTACAGGAATGACTGATGCCATTTACGAAGATTGGATTATTGAGAAATTTAATAAATCTGAAAAATTATATTTATTACAGTGCAGTTCTGCATATCCAACACCTTTAGATGCATGTAACGTTGCTGTTATTAAACGCTATGATGAAATTTCAAAAAAATATACTAACATAATACCTGGTTATTCTAGTCATGATGATGGTTGGTTTGGATCATGTCTAGCAGTTGCCGCAGGAGCAAAAATGGTAGAAAAACATATTAAATTAGGAATTTCTGATTGGGCTCACTTTGATGCAGTTGCTTTAGATGTTAATACAGATGAATTCAGTAAATATGTTAAAAAGATTAGAGAATCTGAAGTTATATTAGGTAATGAAGCAAAAGAGATAAACAAATATGAAAATCATAAGTATAGATTAGGAAAATCCTAACTTTAAGTATCAGAAATTTGGTGGTTTTATTTTATTTTTTATTAACCATGATTCTGTTTTTTGAATATCATTGTAATTATGAATATCAAAACATCCTTCAGTTATATAAGGAAAAATTTTATTACCCATACATGGCCATGAGTTGGAAGATTTATTTTTATTCATGTTTTCAATAGATGAAGCCCAAAGTACCCAAAATGAATGATCAAAAAATATAGCTCTAGGTAAGTCTTGTCTGTTCGCAGATACTTTCGTTGTATTTTCTAAGTAAGGCTCGAGAATACCTTTTTCATTAATTTTCTGAGCTCTTAGTGGATGGTATTCAGAACATTCATGGGCTGGTATAACAGCAGAACATTCGCTTGGACCTTTCTCAATTAAAATACTTATACAATCATCAATCATTTTTGAATTTATAGTTGCTACGTTTGCATGTTGGACCACTATTATATCTACATGACCATCAAGCTTAATGTTTTCATAAGCATGTAAAACTGCATCAGAGCTTTGAGCCGTATCACTCGCTAAATGTTTAGGCCTTAAAATACTTTTGTATCCAGCCTCATTTCCTTTCTCTAAAATTTTTTTACAATCACTACTAATATAAAATTTTTCTATGTATTTACAATTTAATGCTGCATTTGCAGTCCAATGAAGTAAAGGTTTACCAAGTATTGGTAGAATGTTTTTATTCTTAAGACTGCTTCCTCCTCTTCCAATTATGAGTGATGCCGCAATTATTTTCATATTAATTATATTTTGTACAAGTAATATTATATTAAGGTCTTTCCAATTTCTACAATAATGTTTAATTAAATCAAATAATAATTGGTAAAATATTTTATGGTAAGAATTATCTTAAATAGAAATTAATAAATGAAATCTTTAGGAATATTTCAAATAAATAAAACTAAAAGATTATTTCTTTTATACGGAATTTTGAATTTTCTTATTACAAATATTGTTCTTCAAGTTTTACTTTTATTAATATCAACTTTTTTTGCAACAATTATAAGCCAGATAATTAATGTATCCATAGGTTATTTTTTTTACGGCAAAAAAGTATTTAAGTTGAATAATTTAAATACTATTATTTTTAAAAAATATGTTTTTTTGGCTTCAATTTTATGGATCTTAAATTTTAGTTTTATACAATTATTTTTCCAATTTGGAGTAAATAAAAATTTAATTGCAATTTTTATGATTCCTTTATTAGTAATAATTTCTTACTTATGTCAGAAAAATTATGTATTTAAAAGGAATTTTCCTTGAGAAGTTTAAATATCTAATCTTAATTCTTATATGTTTTATTAATGAAATATAGAAAAAATTAATAGCTACTTTTTTAATATTTTATTTCTTCTAGGCTTCATTAAATCTTTCAATAACAATAAATATATTATAATTTTTATCCCAATAAGATGAAGCTGATAGCATGCTACAAGTTGTAAAACTCTAAGAGCATTTTAATGTGCATAATTAAATAAGCAAACTATATAAAGTATTATAGAAGTTAGGGCAGTTACAAAAAAATCTTAAAATTATTATAACTGTTGTTTTAAGATAAGGGGCCATAGCTCAGCTGGTAGAGCACCTGCATGGCATGCAGGGGGTCAGCGGTTCGAGTCCGCTTGGCTCCATCAGGATTTTCTCTAGTTACTTCAATTAATCTAAATGATTATATACCATTTAATGTTGTGTTTTTTTGATAGGATATATGCTATCTTATTTACTTTTGTATGAAAATAAATAAAAAGAAATTAGTAAATTACTTTTCAAACATCCTTGATGCAATTTTTATCATAAAGCGTGATAAAAAAAGAATAATTAAATCTTTTACAGATAAAATTGATACCAAGATTAACGATTCTGTTTTTACTTTAAATGTAATAAATAAAGGCAAAATAATTAATTATGAAAGAGGGATTGCACAAAGATTAAGATATCTCGCTAATGTTTATGGCCTTGGTTCAGTTATCCCGATAAATAGAAAAGATAGGATTATAAATGTAGGGGCCAATATTGGAGAAGTAACAATATGGTGTTGTCTTAATGGTGCTGATGTTTTATCAATTGAAGGTAATCCTTATGCGTTTGAATGTTTAAAATTAAATTGTTATGGTTTAAATGCAAAATTATTTAATGAGGTTCTTTGGAAAGAAAATTCAAAAGTTACATTTAGAAACCAGAACGGTGGTACTTCTTCTACTATTGTCGGAATAGGAGACTTACCTCCTGGATTAGATAATGTGGTTAATGCAAAAACATTAGATAGTGTTTACGATGAAGCTTTTCAAAATGATCCTAATGATATAAAGTCTATAATTGGAGATGTTGAGGGTGCTGAACCAGAATTATTATTGGGATCGAAAAAGATATTAAAAAAGGTTCAATATATAAGTTTAGATTGTGGCCCTGAAAGAATTGGAAAAGTAACTTCTTGGGAGTTAGTTGCTAATTATCTTAAAAAAAATAATTTTGAAATAATGTCATCTCGAAATGTTGGGAGAAGAATATTAATAGCAAGAAACTTAAATAACAAATTTGTAAAATAAATGTAATTTTAAAGTTAAAAATCTTTAAAATATTAATCGAATCTTAATTCCTACAAGTTAGTATAGGAAATTAATATCTTTAATACTTATTAGTCCCTTTAAATAAAGCTTGGGTGATTTTCAATAAAAAATTATATTTTTGAATTTCTTAATTTAGCTATTAATTTAAAATTTTGTCTTATGATTGATCATCATTTAATCTTAAAAAAAATTAATTAAAAAATTTTTCGATGTTTTCATATATATTATTATTATTATCATCAATTATTTTTTTATATCCTTATAAATCAAAATTTGAGGGAGATAATTTTTCTTTAATTTTTGTTTCTTTATCTTTTTCGCATTTTTTCTTGGGGACAATAAGTTTAATCCTGGTACTTTTAAATTATAGTCGATTTCCAATATTAATTATAGCCTCAGCTGTTTTTATAATTTCTGTATACAGTTTAAACATCTATAAAAAAAATGAACTCAGTTTTTATTATCAAAATTTAATTGAGAATTTTAATATAAATTTTAATGATTTAAAAAATAATTCAAAAAATAAGTTTTTTTATATTATTTCAATTCTTTTAATATTAATATTTTTATCTTCTATTGGTCCCATAAATCATCCTGACGCTGCAGATTATCATTTAGGTTATCCGTATCAATATTTTTTGAGAGGGGGTTTTTTTGTAGATGGTGGATTCCATCAAGGGTTACTCGGAATAGGAGATTACGCCAACCTTGCATTTTTGCAAGAAAAAACGACTTGGTTTATAAGGCCTATGCAGATTATAAGTCTTCCTGCATTAACAATATATTTAAATAAAAAGATTCACAAAAAGATTTTTATTTTAATAATCCTCTCATGTCCTCTTCTCATTCAATGGAGTACTATAGGCAAACCACTCTTTTTATCTGAGTCTTGCTTAGTTTGTTTATATTTGCAGTGGGTCGATAAGAAAAATTATATTAACTTTAAATATCTTCTTATCAGTTTTATAGTTTGTATCTGTACAAAGATTTCTTCTTTAATAATTGCTTTACCTATAATAATTCATCTGACAATAAATTTATACTCTAGACCAAATATAAAATCAAATTTATTTTTTTATTTAAGAAGAATATTATTAGATAGGATAATCCTATTAATGTTTAGTTCTTTATGTTTGTTACTTTATTCTAGATATTTAATAAATGGTAATTTTGCTTTCCCGTTGCTAACTAATACTTTTAATAGTGAAAATATCTTAATAAATATTTTTGCAAATTATTTAAGAACTTTTGGAAGAGATGGATACTTTCCCTTAGATATTTTTTTCCCATTTAATATGTCTGGAGTAAGTATTTCTTTAGGATTTCCAATTTCATTATTAATATTATTCGTATTTTTTATAAAAATTAAAAATTTTAAAAAACTATTTAATAATTCAATAATTAATGTTTTCTTTGCACAAATAATTTTATTAATATCTTTTTGTCAAGGAAGAGGTTATTACTATCTTGTGCCCATTATTTTAGTAATTTCTCAATTAGATTCCTTTAGACCTGAAGTTGAGTCGTTAAATAGGAAATTAATCAAAATCTTTTTATTTTCAATTTTAGTTCAATTATTGATCACATTTTGTTTTGTATTTGTTTCTATTTTTCAGAATATTAATGGAATCATTGATTATGAAAATTTCATGAATAATACTGCATATGGTTACTCATCATCAAAATTATTAAAAGAAAATAGTTTTGGCAAAACCCTATTTATCACAAGAAATACAAGACTCTTTTATGACACAAATTATATCGATCAACATTTATTTAGAGTATGTATGATGAATAATAATTATAAAGGTAAAATTGAGTCTCAAAATGTTTGTTTAGATAAATTAAATATAGTAAGTATCATTTCAGAAGTTGATGCCTTTAACTTAGATAAAGAAAATTTATCTTGTTCTAGTTTTAAAAATGTGGAAACTGGGAGAAATATATTTTTAAGAAGAAAAACTAAATACTTTATATGCAAAGTAAAAAATTAAAAGAAAATATTATATTTCAATATGCACCATATTGCTCTAAATCCATCCCTCCATCCAATCTTTTTTCCTTCTTTGTAGGTTCTCCCATAGTAAGATATACCTACTTCATAAATTCTCGGCTTTAATTTAGCTAACTTAGCAGTAATTTCTGGCTCAAACCCAAAACGCTTTTCTTTTATGTTGATATTCTTTATCAATTCAGTTTTAAATGCTTTGTAACAAGTTTCCATATCAGATAAATCTAAGTCGGTAAAAATATTACTTATCAAAGTTAGAAAGCTATTGCCAACTCTGTGCCAAAAATAAACAACTCTATGCGGCTGGGATCCTCTAAATCTACTTCCATAAACAACATCAGCTTTACCTTTTAGTATGGGATTAATTAAGATTGGATACTCTTGAGGATCATACTCTAAATCTGCATCTTGAATAACTATTATTTTGCCCGTAGCATGTTTTATTCCAGAATTTATTGCCGCACCTTTACCTTGATTTTTATTATGGTAAATAATTCTTAGATCTTTATCACTTATATTTTGTAAATATTCTTTGGAGCCATCTTTAGATCCATCATCTATTATTATTATCTCTTGACTTTCAATAGGTGAATTCCTAACAGCTTTAATTACTTGCTCTATAGTATTTATTTCATTAAAGCAAGGAATAATTATAGATAAGATTACAGCATTTTCTTCAGATTCAATTCCTTCTTTTGAGGAATTGCGAAGATACCTATTTATCATTTATTATAATTATTTGTTTGTTATGATAACACACTAAAAAAATGTATTTTTACTATCGCATTATTTACTCTAAAAATTAGTATATTAATTTAAAATATTAAACAGATTTATTAATTAAAAACTAATTTAATTATAAAATTTTAAAGTATAGTAATTAAAAAATCTTTTAGAAATATTCTTATGAATTCAAAAAAAATAAAAATTAATTTAGTTACTGGTGGGGCAGGTTTTCTTGGATCGAACTTAATAAATAAATTGATGAAAAATAATGAAATTGTTATTTGTCTTGATAATTTATTTACAGGAGATATAGATAATATCAAACAATGGATAAATCATCCCAATTTTGATTTTATAGAGCATGATGTCATTGATCCAATAGAGATCAATGTTGATAGGATTTGGCACCTTGCTTGTCCAGCTTCACCAATCCATTATCAAATTAATCCTATTAAGACTTCTAAAACAAGCTTTTTAGGAACGTATAATATGCTTGGCCTAGCGAAGAAAAATAAGGCGAGGATATTGTTAGCAAGTACTAGCGAAATATATGGTGATCCAGAAGTAAACCCACAACCAGAAAATTATAATGGCTCAGTAAACACAACAGGTATAAGAAGCTGTTACGATGAAGGTAAAAGAATTGCTGAAACTTTATGCTCAGACTATAAAAGGATTCATAATTTGGATATAAGAATAATTAGAATTTTTAATACATTTGGACCAAAAATGCAAATAAATGATGGTCGTGTAATAAGTAATTTTATAGTACAAGCTCTGAAGGGCCTGCCATTGACTATTTATGGAGATGGAAAACAAATTCGTTCTTTTTGCTATGTCGATGATTTAATTAAGGGAATGATTAAACTTATGGAAAGTAATTTCTCTGAACCAATAAATATTGGTAATCCTAAGCAATTTACAATTTTGGAGATTGCTAAAATAATTAAAGAAACAATCAACCCAGATTTGAAATTTATATATAAATCTCTACCACAAGATGATCCTATACAAAGACAGCCTGATATTCAAAAAGCAATTAAAGAACTTAAGTGGCATCCTGAGACTGATTTTGAAGATGGTTTAAATTTAACTATTAAATGGTTTAGTGAAATTTTGAAAAAGTAATATTTTTTAAATAAAAAATTCCCCCCATTATTAATTTTTTTCATATTTTAAATGCTTATTTCTGTAGACTCTAGAACTTTCCTACTTTCAAAAATAAATAAATTAAGGAGAGAAAATAATTTCTTTAAAAATTCAAGTTTAAAAAATTTAGTTATTCTCTCTGAGAATTTTGGTCCACAAAAATTTTTGAGTGATTTGATTTTGACAATAGAGCAAAATAATCTTGCAGAAGTAACTTGTAATTTTTTAAATTCTAATATTCATATAATAAATTCAGGTTTTTATTCTCCTATATGGAAATATATGAGACCGAAAAATAAGGATAAAGTTCTTTTAAGATTAGATGGTATTGGTATAGATACTCCTAATATCCAAGAAAGTAAAATTAAATTTCATTTATGTAATCTTATTGATAAGAGCTCATTTCTGATTTATCAAAGTAATTTTTGTAAAAATTGCTTTTTAGATCTTTTTGAATCGCTTCCAGAAGGAAACATAATAATAAATGGTGCTAACGAAATTTCAGTTTTTCAAACATATGGAGATAAGCTATTAAAACAAATTAGAGAAAAATATGAGGATAAATTTTTTACTTTGGCTGGCAGATTTACATCTAGAAAGAGAATTAAGGAGGTAATAGAGCAATTTAATGAATCAGATTTAGGAAACTTGGTAGTTTTTTCAGACGTTCCAGAAGAATTCAAGTACAAAAATCCTAGGATTATGTATTTAGGAATGGTTGCTCCTGAAACAGCTAGATATCTAATTTCTAAATCAATTGCTTTAATTCATTTTGATAGATATGATTGGTGCCCCAATCTTGTTATTGGAGCGATATATGATCGAATACCAGTAATATGCTCTAACTTTGGAGGTACTCCAGAGATTACTGGCAAAAATGGATTAATAATTAAAGAATTTCCTGAAGATCTTCCTCAAAATCTAGATGGGATTGAATTCGTTAAAAATGCAAATTTTCCAAGTGAATTATTTAAAGAAATTATTTATGAGATTCAAATAAAAGGAATTAATATTTCTATCAATAAAGTTTATGATATAAATGATACTGCAAAAGAATACGTTAATACTGCATCTAATTGTGAAACCTTTAAAAAAGATATAATTTAGATTTATGAGATAAAAATATTAGTAAAATTATAGTTTTTATTTTTATTTTTTAATAAATTAAAAATTAAAAATAATATGAAGGCTAATCAAATACCTTATAGATACCATATATTGATACTAAACCTTGTAGAGGAGAAGTGACTTCGGTTAATATTTCACTTGCTACATTAAAACCACTCTTGGCCACATAAATAATATCTCCATTTTTTAAAAAGGGATTATGGTAAGAACCTCTTTTAGCATTTTGACGATATCTGAATTTTCTTTTGTCAACAGATCCATCATTATTATATCTGATAAGTCTTGTAGAACCTTTTAAAATTTTTGTACCACCACTTACATCAATAGCATCATTAAGTGTTGAAATTCTACTAATTTGATATTTTCCAGGAACTTCAACTCTTCC
>QCUB01000030.1 GCA_003210895.1 Prochlorococcus sp. AG-676-M04 | reverse complement strand
AGAAAGAGAACAAGAAGGTCTAAGGTCCTTGCCAGGTTTATTAGCAGAATCAATAAATTTAAAAATAGATGAGGTTTACGACGGTAATAATAAAGGAGAACTTAAATTTGTTGAGCTAAATGAAAAAATAATAAAAACTGCTAGAGATTCAATATTTGCCATGGTTAATTCCTTAAAAATTGTTGAGGGAAGGGTTTATTTGGAGAAATCTCTATTTTCAAAACTATTAGATTTCTTAAAAATATTTGGTTTAAATCTACCAACACCTTGGCTTAGAGCATGTAGGTTAAATGGATTTAATGAAGTAAATCAAAAAGAGTTAAATAGACTTTTTGACTATTTACTATTCTGTCTGGAGCAGGTATGTGCAGATAAAGAAATGGATAGCCTGATAAAGGCCTTGGATGGAAATTATGTATTACCTGGACCCGGAGGAGATCCTATTAGGAACCCAAGTGTCTTACCAAGTGGGAAAAATATTCATGCACTTGATCCACAATCAATTCCTACAACAGCAGCAGTAGCAGCAGCTAAAAGTGTTGTAGATAAATTAATTGAAAGGCAAAAAGAGGAACAAGGAACCTGGCCAGAAACAATAGCTTGTGTTTTATGGGGTACTGATAATATAAAAACTTATGGAGAATCCTTGGCTCAAATTTTATGGTTTGTAGGAGTTAAACCAAAACCTGATTCAGTTGGTCGAATAAATAAATTAGAACTTATTTCACTAGAGGAACTTGGCCGACCAAGAATTGATGTAGTTGTAAATTGTTCAGGTGTTTTTAGAGATTTATTTATAAACCAAATGGCGCTGATTGATCAAGCAGTAAAATTAGCAGCAGAAGCTGAAGAGCCATTAGATTCTAATTTTGTAAGAAAACATTCCTTAGAACAAGCTGAGAAAGAAGGCACCTCAATAAGGGAAGCTTCAGCAAGAGTATTCTCTAATGCCAGTGGAAGTTATAGTTCAAATGTTAATTTAGCTGTTGAAAATTCAACCTGGGAAGAAGAAAATGAACTGCAAGAAATGTACCTATCAAGGAAAACCTATGCTTTTAATGCCGATAATCCAGGAGAAATGAATCAAAAAAGGGATGTTTTTGAGTCTGTCATGAAAACTGCTGATGTTACATTTCAAAACCTTGACTCTTCTGAGATATCTCTAACTGATGTAAGCCATTATTTTGATTCTGATCCAACTAAACTAATAAAAACATTAAGAGATGATGGAAAAGAACCAAGTAGTTATATCGCAGACACAACTACTTCTAATGCTCAAGTTAGAACATTAGGTGAGACAATTAGACTTGACTCAAGAACCAAACTTTTAAATCCAAAATGGTATGAAGGGATGCTTAAGTCTGGATATGAAGGAGTTAGAGAGCTTTCTAATAGACTTAATTATACGCTTGGATGGAGTGCAACAAGTGGTCAAGTAGATAACTTTGTTTATGAAGAAACTAATGAAACATTCATTAATGATGAAGAAATGAGGAAAAGGCTCATGGATTTAAATCCTAATAGCTTCAGAAGAATAGTCGGTACATTGCTTGAAGTTAATGGGAGAGGATATTGGGAAACATCTGATGAAAATATCGAGCAATTAAAAGAACTTTATCAAGAAGTAGAGGATAAAATTGAGGGAGTAAAAGAGTAAATATTAAGTTTTTTTTCTATAAATTTCATCTGAAACTTTTAATACTTGAGAGTTCATTTTTACATTGTGAACCCTCACTAAGTGAATGTTTAGTTGAGAACAAAGACAACTAATAGCGAGTGTTCCAATATCTCTTTCCTTGGGATTAGTTTCACTTAAGATTTCTCCAATAAATCTTTTTCTAGAGGCGCCAATTAAAATAGGAAAGTTAAATTCTCTAAAATGATCTAAGTTCCTTAAAATTTCCATATTTTGTTTAGTATCTTTTGAAAATCCAATACCTGGATCCCAAATTATATTTCCTTTAGAGACTTTTTTTTGGGTAGCTTTAGTGGTTAAAATTTCAAGAGAATCGATTATATTAACTAATAAATTATCGTAATTCATAAAATTTTCCATATTTTGGCTATTTCCTCGACTATGAGTAATTACGAAAGGACAATTAAATTCAGAAACTACATCTAATATCTCCTCATCTCTTCTACCCCCAGTGACATCATTTATCCAATCAGCCCCATTTGAGAGTGCTTCATAAGCAACTTCAGAATTAAAGGTATCAATAGAAATAAGAATATTTGGAAATTTACTTCTTATTTTTTTTAAGTAAGGTATTAATCTTTTTGATTCCTTTTTTGATCCAATTTCTATAGCTCCAGGTCTAGTACTTTGAGCACCAATATCAATTACATCAACCCCATTTGATACAAAATTATTTACTTGATTTAAAACTCTATCTATTGAAAAAAATTCTCCACCATCACTAAATGAATCAGGAGTTAAGTTAATAATACCCATTATTGAGGTTTTATGCCCCCAATTATCAGGCCAGGGATAATTATTATTGATAATTTGCAATTCTTGAAAAACTAATTGGATCTAAAGAAGAACCACCAACCAAAACACCATCAATATCACTCATCAACATTATCTCATCAATGTTATCAGGTTTAACAGAACCTCCATATTGGATAATTACATCATTAAAGCCAATCAACTTCCTTATCAAAGCACATATTTTATTTGCATCGCCAGCTTCACAAGTTTTGCCAGTTCCAATAGCCCATATAGGTTCATAAGCGACTATAAGATTAGATGGATCAGTATTCTCCAATCCCTGTTCAACCTGCCTGGTAATGACCCTATCTGCTTCGCCTCTTTCTCTTTGATCAAGAGTTTCTCCAACACAAACTATTGGAGTAAGGCCACTTGATTGAGCAAAGACTGCTCTTTTGTTAATTTGTTCATCGCTTTCACTGAAATATTTTCGAGGTTCACTATGACCAACAATTGCATATTTGACGTTATGTTCAATAAGCATAGTTGGAGAGATTTCTGCTGTGAAAGCACCTTTCTCTTCCCAGTGTATATTTTGACTCGCAATATCTAAATAATCAAAGTTGGAATATCTTGAAAAAGTAGAAATTGCTGTAAATGGAGGAGCAATTACTATTTTTCTGTCATTAGGAATATCTTTAATAAGAGGAAGAAAATCCTCCAAATATCTTTTTGTTTCAGCACAGGTCATGTGCATCTTCCAATTACCAGCGATTACAGATTTTCTCAAAATATAGTGCCTAAGAAAAATATACTAATATAGCTTGTGGTTAATAGGCTAATTATTCAAAAATTAGTTCATTTTTTAGAAACATAACTTTATCTCCTTTAACTAATTTTCTTCCTCTTCTTTTTTCAATTTCTCCATTAACTTTTACATGACCAGATTTAATAAGGGTTTTTGCCTCACCTCCAGAAGAAACGAAATTATGCCATTTTAAAAACTGATCTAATTTCATTGTTTTACAAGAACGCAGCAATTGATAAAGTAAAAGAAATACTTAAAATTAATATTTTGCGAATAATTCCACCAATCACTCCATACATTAATAGATTTATTAAAGGTTTTATATGCATGATAATTTATGTAGCATGTTGGCCAATATTAGCCTTCTTTGCTGGGAAATTAATACCTGCGATTGGATCAGGAGATCTTACAAGTGTTTATAACATAATTAGAAATTCTTTAGTAATATTTTTAATACAAAAAACAGCTCAATTCGGGCAAGATGTTTATATTGCAAAGCCTTCGTTAGAAATAAGTGAAGTAATGAGACAAAATTTATTTAGTAAAATTCATAAGATAAAAATAAATTTTATAAGCAACATTTCTGCTGGTGATATTACATATAGACTTACGGAGGATGCAGATAGAGTAAGTGAAGTGATTTATAAAACATTTCAAGATACATTGCCATGTGTTTTGCAATTATTAGCAGTAATAATCTATATGTTTTATTTAGACTGGTCATTATCATTATCGACTTTTGTATTAGCTCCATTAATAATTATTTCAGTAAATACTTTTGGGAAAAGAGTACTAATTGCATCTGAAAAAAGTCAAGAATCAACAAGTTATTTAGCGAGTTTAATAGGAGAATCCATAAACGGTATATCCACAATTAGAGCGTTTGCAGCAGAAAACTGGATTAAAGGTAGATTTAATAAAAGATTAAGAAATAATAAAAAAGCAAAATATAAAACACTTAAATTACTTGCTTTCCAACATCCAGTTGTAGGTTTTATTGAGGCTTTTGGAATATTAGCAATATTAGGTTTAGGAACAATAAGAATTAATCTTGGTTTACTAAGTAGTGAAGAATTCAGTAGCTTTTTTGCCGCAATATTGATGCTTATTGATCCAATTAGCCACATAAGTATAAATTTTAATGAATACAAGCAAGCAGAGGCATCATTGAAAAGATTAAAAAAAATAAATTTAGAACCAACAGAACAAGAGGAGAACAATCTAAAGAACATATCTAAAATTGATGGAAAAATAGAGTTCATTAAAGTTAATTTTGAATATAAGAAAAAGAATACAGTATTAAAAGATATAAATTTAAAAATTTCAAAAGGACAGGTAATCGCTTTTGTTGGATCTTCAGGTGCTGGAAAAAGTACAATGATGGCTTTAATCCTAAAGTTTATAACCCCAAGCACCGGGGAAATTTATATAGACGATAAAGAAATAAATACTATAAGCTCGATAGATATAAGAACAAACATAGCATTAGTTCAACAACAACCTTTTTTGTTCTCTGGGAGAATAACTGACGTAATTAAAATGGGTAGAAACTATAGTGAGGAAGATGTAATCAACTCAGCCAAAATTGCCAATGCACATAAATTCATTCTAAAACTTCCTAGTAAATATGAAACAAAAATAAGTGAAAGAGGAACAAACTTATCAGGAGGACAAATTCAAAGAATTGCTATTGCAAGGGCAATATTAGGGAATCCATCTATACTATTATTAGATGAAGCGACTAGTGCATTAGATGCAGAGGCAGAGGCAGAAGTTCAAAAAGGATTAAATCAAGCAATGAATAAAAGAACTGTAATTATAATTGCGCATAGATTAGCTACTACACAAAGCGCAGATAAGATTATTGTTTTTGATAAGGGTAATATTATTGATAGTGGGAGGCATATAGATTTAATTCAGAAAGAAGGAATTTATAAAGAATTATGTGAAAAGCAGTTGATTAAGATAAAGTGAATATAAATTTATTAATTAAACAATAAATATCATGACTGAAAAAATAATTGATAATAAAAATCCAGTTTTAACATTTGAGGGGAAAAAATATAATGTTAATGATTTATCTAATGATACAAAGGAAATAATTAAAGGTTTGCAAATAGCTGAAACTCAATTAAAAATGCATGAGGATACTCTTAAATTATTATCAATAGGTAGAAACTCCCTAGCAATGCAATTAAGAGAGAAACTTAAAAATTATGAATAGATTTTAGTAGTTATGAATTTCCTGAAGTGAAATAGTATCAATTTTATTAATACGTAATGATTTAATAGCCTGCAAGGCTGCTTTTGCTCCTGGTATAGTAGTAAATGTTGGAATATTATATTCTAAGGCTGCTCTTCTAAGATAAGCATCATCATGAAAAGCTTGAGACCCTACTGGTGTATTGATAACTAATTGTATAAGACCTGAACGAATTAAATCTTCAATATTAGGCCTACCTTCATGAACTTTTAAAACCTCATCAACATGAATACCTAAATTTAATAAATATTTGGCAGTTCCTTTTGTAGCAATTAATTTAAAACCTAAAACTAAAAGTTCCTTGGCAATATCTTCTAATTTTTCTTTATCTAAATCATTAGTAGATAAAAATGCTACTCCTTCAGAAGGGACACCATTACCAGCCGCCAACTCTGACTTTGCATAAGCTAAACCAAAATCCTCAGCAAAGCCCATTACTTCACCAGTAGAACGCATTTCAGGTCCTAATAAAGTATCAGAACCAGGGAACCTTTTAAAAGGCAAGACAGCTTCCTTAACTGCTTGATACTTTGGTATTATTTCCTTCGTAAAATTTATATCTTTTAATGAAATTCCTTGCATTAATTGAGTAGCCATTTTCGCAAGAGGCTTTCCTATAGCTTTAGAGACAAAAGGGACAGTACGAGAAGCTCGTGGATTAGCCTCAAGAATAAATAATTCATCTTCTGCATTATTTATATTTCGAACTGCAAATTGCAAATTAATTAATCCAACGACATTTAATCTATTAGCAATTAATTTTGTCCATAACTTTACTGTATCTAATGTCAATCGAGATAATGAGATTGAAGGAAGGCAGCATGCTGAATCTCCAGAATGAATACCAGCTGGTTCTACATGTTCCATAAGACCTGCAATAACGACGGAACCTCTAGAGTCACATAATGCATCAACATCAATTTCAATTGCATTACTTAAATATTGATCTAAAAGAATCGGATGATCAGGTGAAACATTAACGGCTTCGGATATATATAGAGATAGTTCTTTTATATTCTTTACTATTTCCATCGCTCTTCCACCTAAAACATAAGAAGGTCTAACAACTAATGGGAAGCCAATATTTTTTGCAACTAATAATGCTTCTTCTTGATTACGTGCTATTCCATTAAGAGGTTGCCTAATATTTAATTCATTTAGAATCTTGGTGAATTCCTCTCTATCCTCTGCTATATCTATTGAGAGAGGAGATGTCCCAAGAATTTTTGATCTGCAATTAACAGCTTCTTTAGACATCAACCAATTAGATAGCGGTAAAGATAATTTAAGAGGGGTTTGTCCACCAAATTGGACTATCAATCCAAATGGATTTTCAACTTCAATAATATTGAGAACATCTTCTAAAGTAACAGGCTCAAAATATAAAATATCGCTTGTATCATAATCAGTTGAGACAGTTTCAGGATTACTATTAACCATTATCGTTTTATATCCATTACTTGATGCTTGATATGAGGCATGGCAACAACAGTAATCGAATTCAATTCCTTGACCAATTCTGTTAGGACCACCTCCCAGTATCATTATTTTTTTAAAATAATCATTACTATCAGCAGAAATTTCATTATCGCATTTCTGTAAATTATTATCAGAAAAAGATTCTTCATAAGTTGAGTAATGGTATGGGGTATCAGATGAAAACTCAGCAGAACAAGTGTCCACAGTTTTATAAATTGGTAATATATTAAGGTTTTTTCGATAATTTCTTACTTCAAAAAATTCAGAATGTGTTAATTTTGCAATCTGTTGATCTGAAAACCCCATCTGCTTAGCACGTAACATTAAATCTCTATCAATAGAGGTAAGTTCTTGCCCTTTTAAAAATTGAGTCTGAAAATTAAAAATATTTCGTAACTTTTCAATAAACCACAAATCAATATTAGTTATTTTGTTGATATAAGAATTAGTCTTACCCAAATTCATAGCTTTCTTAACTATTAAAATCCTTTCGGCGGTTGGATTTCGTAAATTATTCTGTAAATCATATTCGTTTTCAAAATCTTCAATAGAGTCACATTCCCAGCCGGAAATACCAATTTCCAAAGATCTCAAGGCTTTTTGAAAGGATTCTTCAAATGAACGACCAATTGCCATTGATTCGCCAACAGATTTCATAGCTGTATTTAAAATATTTGAAGAACCTTTAAATTTCTCAAAAGCAAATCTTGGTACCTTAGTCACAACATAATCGATTGATGGTTCGAAACATGCAGGCGTTTTTTTAGTAATATCATTAATAATTTCATCAAGTGTGTATCCCACTGATAATAAAGCCGCGATTTTAGCTATAGGAAAGCCTGTAGCCTTACTGGCTAGCGCGGAAGATCTACTAACGCGTGGATTCATCTCGATAACTATTACATCTCCGTTTTTTGGATTAATAGCAAATTGTATATTACTTCCACCTGTTTCAACACCTACTTCCCTTATGATTTTTAATGATAAATCCCTGAGCCTTTGATATTCCTTGTCAGTTAATGTTTGAGCAGGTGCTACTGTAATAGAATCGCCAGTATGAACACCCATAGGGTCTAAATTTTCAATACTACAAATTATAACTACGTTATCAGCTTTATCTCTCATAACTTCTAATTCAAATTCCTTCCACCCAATTAATGATTTTTCAATCAATATTTGATTACTTGGACTTTCATCTAAACCTGACTTACAAAGTTCATTAAATTCTTCGAGATTATATGCTATTCCGCCTCCAACTCCGCCTAAAGTAAAGGCTGGTCTAATAATTAATGGGTATGAACTTATTTGCTTAGATACTTTCCTCGCTTCAGTTAAATCAGAAGCAATACCAGAGGGACATACGTTTACATTTATTTTTTCCATCGATTCTTTAAATAATTTTCTATCCTCAGCTTTATTAATAGCTTTTAAATCAGCTCCTATTAATTCAACATTATTGTTTTTCAAGAAATCAGATTCAGAGAGTTTTACAGCGAGATTAAGGGCCGTTTGACCTCCCATTGTTGGCAGAATCGCATCAGGTCTTTCCTTTAGAATTATTTGAGAAACAATTTCTGGAGTCAAAGGTTCTATATATGTTTTATTTGCAATTTCAGGATCAGTCATTATAGACGCTGGATTCGAATTAATTAAAATAATTTCATAGCCAGCTTTTCTTAAAGCTTTACAAGCTTGTGTACCTGAATAGTCAAATTCACATGCTTGTCCTATAACAATTGGACCTGAACCTAGAATAAGGATTCTTTTAAGATCACCTCTTTGAGGCATAATTAGAAAACTTCATTTATATTAATGCTACTTATAAATCATCAGATGTTAATCAAGTTACTTGAAAAGCAACATTTGTTTCTATAGTATTGATAATAAAAAATAATTTATGAGCGAACTCCAGCGACTTAAAAGTTTGTTGCCTCCTGAGAATGAAAGTTGGGTTTTTATTGAAGCTGCCGCGGCGATAGATCCTCCATTAATAACATTGGAGGAAATTGGTCGTGACGAAGTTGAAATTCAAATAGATTTAGAACAATGGGATAATTATGCTATTGACCATAGGAATTTATTATTTTGGCATGAAGTAGGAAAGATTCAAAACGATGCCATTCCGAGAGACGGTTGGGAGATGGCTGCTTTAGCAATAGGCCTAGGAGGAGCAATAGGTGAACTATGGGTACAAGATGGATTACTTTTACTACTTGCTCTTGGTTTATCAGGTTTTGCAGGGTATAGACTTTATATAAAAAATAATTCTGAAAAAAAACTTCAAGATGCAATTTTTGCAGATGAAAGAGCCATAGACCTTGCATGTAGATTTGGATATAGTATCCCAAATGCTTACAAAAGTCTTGGCGGAGCATTGAAAGAGTTAATAGAAAAAACCAGAAAAAAGAAAAAAAGAAGTATTTTTGAGGATAGATTAGAAGCACTAAGAAAAAGTGCTGAAAAAGCCAGATCAGAATTATCACAACAAGAAGGTTCAGACAAATCTGTTTCAAGTGAAAACGTTTATGGACAATAAATTATTAGTTTTAATGGCGGCTAAAGCTTGTGATGATAAAAAAGCTAAAGAGATAAAATTAATTAATATAGATAAAGTTTCATACATTAGCGAATGGATACTTATTGCGGAAGGCTTATCAGAAGTACAAGTTAGATCAATTACTAATTCTGTTGAAGTAGAATTGAGAGAAAAAGCAAATATCGAACCTATTAGAAAAGAAGGAATTAATGAAGCGAAATGGGCTCTACTTGATTATGGTGATTTAATAGTAAATATTTTTCAACCAGATATTAGAAAGTTCTATGATCTTGAATCATTTTGGAGCAATGGAGATAATTTAAATTTCCCTTAAAATATTAATGAAGCAATCTAATTGTCCTGTACCTAAAGATCAACAGCCTACTAATGAATTTATTGAATTATCAAAATCTAAAATATTTTCTATGGCAAAATCAAAAAGATCGTTTTTATTAATATTACTTAAGTTTTGGCTAGGAACTTTTATTATTTTTATCGCTATTTCTTCAGGTAGTGTTTACTTTGAGACTTCTACGTTAAAGTACATTTTACTAAGCTTTTTTAGCAGCTTATCCTTACCTTTTCTTATCTCTATTAGGTTATATCTTGGCTGGAATCATATATTCAAAAGATTAACTTCTGAAAAAGTTGAATATGAAGAATCAGGTTGGTATGACGGACAGATATGGATTAAACCAGTCAATTTAAAAGAGAAAGAATCATTAATAGCTCTATTAGAAGTAAAGCCAATTTTAAATAATTTAATACAATTTTCATCTCTTATTTTAATAGTTGCATTATTTGGAATATTACTTTTCCAAAACAGATATATATAATATGAGTTCTAATTTTAAAAATTTATATACTTCAAACAATCCTGCATTAGAGGTGATTTTAATGAGAGGATCAAAACTTGAATCAATTCACAAAGTACATGCAGTAATAAGTGATAAAAAAGGTAGAGTTTTGATGTGTGCTGGCAATCCAGAATATAAAAGCTTCATAAGATCAGCTTTAAAGCCTTTTCAAGCAATTCCATTTGTAAGTAGTGGAGCATCATCTAAATTTAAGAATTCATCTAAATCGATAGCTTTATCCTGTGGATCTCATAGTGGATCTAAATTACACGCGAGAGAAGCTTTTAAAATATTATGGGAATACGATATTGATATACATAATCTCAAATGTCCTTTAAAAAAAACAAGTCCATTAGAACATAATTGTTCAGGTAAGCATGTTGCATTTCTTGCAACATGTAAGAAATTAAATTGGCCTTTAGAAAGTTATTTAAAGGGAAACCATCCACTTCAAGTCGAAATATTTAGAATAATATCTGATTTACTTGAAATTCCAGTAGAAGATATTTATGCAGAAAGAGATGACTGCGGGGCTCCAACTCTTTATATGAAGTTACTTGAAATGGCAAAACTTTATTCGCTACTAGGTAGCTCGGATAATGCAGAGTTAGAGCAAATTAGTAGAGCAATAACTAAAAACCCAATACTGATAAGCGACCAAAATAGATTTGATACTGAAGTAATAAAAGCTTCACATGGACAGGTAATAAGTAAAGGAGGTGCTGAAGGAATACAATGTCTTTGTAAAGTGAATGAAGGAATTGGTTTAGCCTTAAAAGTTGAAGACGGTTCAAAGAGAGCTAAACAAGCTGTTGGATTACATTTATTAAAACAACTTGAGTGGATTTCTGAATTAAGAATACAAGACATAAAGGATAAGATTCTTAATTTACCTGAAGGTGTTCAAATAGAAGTAAAAGGTCAATTAAAATTCCAAGAATCCTAAAAAAAGAATAAAAAGATCCCTTTCAGATGTATGCTATGTATATAACGCGGGGTAGAGCAGTCTGGTAGCTCGTCGGGCTCATAACCCGAAGGTCGGAAGTTCAAATCTTCTCCCCGCCACCAATGAGAAGCAGCTTAAGGCTGCTTTTTTTTTAACTACAATTAGTTTCACTGATTGATAAGGATATTTGAAAATGGCAGGAAAAGTCAGAATATTCCACAAAAAACCACGAAAACCTCTCAGGTATAACAAACTTATTTACTAAAAAAATGGTCTATATTCATTGCTTATATTTTCTAATTATTCTTCGGTCTTGCGTCTCATTTTGTCTCTTAGCAAGTTCTCCTTATAGTTCGTTAAAGTAATTATCATAATTTCTTTATTGATCTTAATTAAAATTTTATTAATTGACAGTCAATCCTAATTAAAGGAGTAGATTTTTATTTTTTTAAGATATGAATTTCAAAAAATAACAAGGTAATTGGTGAAAAATTATATTATTTTGTTTTTATCAGTATTAATTATTTATGACTACTTATCAGGTATTTTGGGCTTTTCCTAATCAGGAAGCTAGCGTAAAATGTACTCCAGCTTTCGTTCAATATTTAACGGAGGGTAAGCAGGGTGACAAGTTTGATGGGTTTGAAATTAAATATAGAGTCTTAGATCCACAAAACGGAACTGGAAATTTTATTGTAAGAGCTGAAAGCCCACAAAAGATTTGGGAACATACTGCTCCATGGATTAAGGGATTTGGAGTGAAAGTTGAAATAAGAGCAATGATGACTGATGAAGAATTTCTTGAGACAGCAAAAAAATTAGAACTTGATAAAATTTAGTTTTATAGAATTTAAAATTTACTAACTAAGACTAAATTTTTATCGTAATAAGGATATTTTGTTGCATCAATAAAGTTTTAATTAATTTAGGATTTACATATTAATCATTTATGAGTGAATATGAATAAGCAGAATAATAATGCATTATCAATATGTAAATAAATATTAGATTCTATGATTTATAGACAAAAGGTACTTTGGGAAGAAGATAATTTAAAAAACAAATTAGCATTAATAGAGGCGTATAGAGAATGGATAACTGAGGGGATTTTTGAAAGTAATGCCCTTTATCTAATTGATAAAAGATAATTAATATTTAATAATCAAATCAGAATAATCCCAAATCTGAATTAATTAAAACTTTAGAATTATCAATTAATTATTCTATAAAAAGAATAAACAATTTGAAAAAATAACTTTTATTAAAGCTAGTTAGTTTAGAACTAAACCACCATCAACAATTAAATTTTGACCAGTTACTGCTCGAGACCAAGGGGATGCAAAAAATAATACAGCATCTGAAAAATCCTCTGTAGTTGTAACTTTCCTTAAAGGTGTAATGCTGGAAATATATTCAAAAACACTTTCTGGAGTTCCCTTACTAGCATCAGTGATTTTCAATAAACCTCCTGAAACCATGTTTACTGTGATATTAAATTGACCAAGATCTATGGCTGCTGTTCTTGTAAGTGATAATAATCCACCTTTGGCGGCTGTGTAATCATGATAAGGAATTACTGGATTTTGAAATAAATTAGTTCCAATAGTGATTACCCTCCCAAAAGAATTATTTTTCATATTCGGAGTGAATATGTTGAGCAGATTTAAAAATCCTTTTTGAGTAGTTTCAATTTGGTTTTGAAAATCATGCCACTCTAT
>QCUB01000029.1 GCA_003210895.1 Prochlorococcus sp. AG-676-M04 | reverse complement strand
TTAAGTGTCCAAGATTTAATGATGGTATCGCAACTTATTATGTAATTGCGCCATGTGAAGCTTCAGCAAATTTAGCTAGATATGATGGAGTTAAGTATGGACATAGATCTGATGATGAATCTAATCTATTAGAAATGACTTCAAAAAGTAGAGCTGAGGGTTTTGGATCTGAAGTACAAAGAAGGATTTTGATTGGTACTTATGCTTTATCTGCAGGATATAGCGATGCATATTATAAAAAAGCTCAGAAGGTTAGAACGCTAATTAGAAAAGATTTTGATAGTGCTTTTGATAAGGTTGATATATTATTAACTCCAACATGTCCTACAACTGCATTCTTAAAAGGTGATTTTGTAAATGATCCTTTGTCTATGTATTTGTCTGATCTTTTAACTGTTCCCGTTAATCTAGCTGGCCTTCCAGCTATTAGTATACCGTGTGGATTTGATAAAAAGGGCTTACCTATTGGTCTTCAATTGATAGGAAATGTTTTGGAGGAGAATCGTATATTAAATGTTGCAAATGTATTTGAAAAGGATGCGGAAGTTATGAAGAACACACCTAATATCGAAATTTGAATTAATAATTAATTTGTATGAGTAAAAAGTAGAATTTTTTAAAATATTCCCTATCTTGTATATATAGATTTGATAAATATGGGATTTGTTCCTCTTCATAATCATAGCGATTACAGTCTTCTAGATGGAGCAAGTCAAGTTTCAAAAATAGTTGATAGGGCTTCCGAACTTGGAATGGATTCAATTGCCTTGACAGATCATGGTGTAATGTATGGCGTTCTTGATTTAGTAAAAAAATGTAAGGCTAAAGGCATAAAACCAATTATTGGAAATGAAATGTATATCATTAATGGTTCCATAGATGATCCTCAGCCCAAAAAGGAAAAAAGATATCATTTAGTTGTCTTAGCCAAAAATCATAAAGGTTATAAGAATCTTGTTAAGTTAACTACTATTAGCCATCTAAATGGGATGAGGGGTAGAGGTATCTTTTCTAGACCATGCATTGATAAATCACTTTTAGAAAAATATAAAGAGGGACTTATTATTTCAACAGCATGTTTAGGTGGCGAGATACCTCAAGCAATTTTAAAAGGAAGGATTGATGTTGCTGAGAATATAGCATTTTGGTATAAAAAATTATTAGGTGATGATTTTTATCTTGAAATACAAGATCATGGTTCTATTGAAGATAGGATTGTCAATATTGAATTAATAAGAATAGGTAAAAAGTATAAAATAAAAGTTATTGCTACTAATGATGCTCATTACATCTCAAACATGGATGTAGAAGCACATGATGCATTACTTTGTGTTCTTACGGGGAAATTAATTAGTGATGAAAAGAGATTGAGATATACAGGGACTGAATATATTAAAAGTGAGAATGAAATGCTTAGACTTTTTAATGATCATATTGATAGTGAAACGATTAAAGAAGCTATAAATAATACAGTTGAAGTTTCACAAAAGATTGAAGAATTTGAATTGTTTGGTACCTATAGAATGCCTAAATTCCCATTAAAAGATGATATCGATTCTTTATCATTTTTGACTAAAATTTCTAAGGAAGGTCTTTTAAATAGACTTAACAAAAATAATCTTAATGAAGTTAATGAGATTTATACAAAAAGATTATTTTCAGAATTAAAGATAATTAATGATATGGGATTCCCAGATTATTTTTTAGTCGTTTGGGATTATATAAAATTTGCAAGAGATAATTCAATTCCTGTTGGTCCAGGGAGAGGTTCCGCAGCAGGTTCTCTAGTAGCTTATGCTCTTCAGATTACAAACATTGATCCTGTTAAACATGGATTGTTATTTGAGAGATTCTTAAACCCAGCGAGAAAGTCTATGCCTGATATTGATACAGATTTTTGTATTGATAGGAGAAATGAAGTTATTGATTATGTAACTAATAGATATGGCGAAGAAAAAGTTGCGCAAATAATTACCTTCAATAAGATGACATCAAAGGCTGTATTGAAGGATGTTGCCAGAGTTTTAGATATTCCTTATGGTGAGTCAGATAAGTTGGCTAAGTTAATACCAGTTGTAAGAGGAAAACCATATAAGCTTAATGAAATGATTGATAAAAAATCACCTAGTTCTGAATTTAGAGATAAATATTTAAAAGATGGTAAGGTAAAAAGATGGGTTGATTTAGCATTAAGAATTGAAGGGACAAATAAAACTTATGGTGTTCACGCTGCAGGGGTTGTAATAGCATCAGAACCTTTAGATATGCTTGTACCTCTTCAGAGGAATAATGAAGGACAAATAATTACTCAATATTCAATGGATGACATTGAATCCCTAGGTTTATTGAAAATGGACTTTTTAGGTCTTAAAAATCTTACAATGATTGACAAGACAATTTCTTTAATAGAATCCTCTACAGGAAATAAAATCAATATTGATGAATTACCTCCAAACGATAATAAAACTTTTGATCTTATTGGAAGAGGTGATTTAGAAGGAATCTTTCAACTAGAGTCCTCGGGGATGAAGCAAGTTGTTAAAGACTTTAAGCCAAATTCACTTGAAGATATTTCTTCTATCTTGGCACTCTATAGGCCTGGTCCACTTGATGCCGGTCTTATACCAAAGTTCATTAATAGAAAAAATGGTTCTGAAAAAATAGATTTTCCACATCCTTCCATTGAATCTATTCTTACTGAAACCTATGGAATAATGGTTTATCAAGAACAAATCATGAAGATTGCCCAAGATTTGGCAGGCTATTCTCTTGGCGATGCTGATTTACTACGCAGAGCAATGGGTAAAAAGAAAGTATCTGAGATGGTTAAACATCGTAATATTTTCATTGAGGGTTCCTATAAGAAAGGGGTAGATAAAAAAATTGCAAATGATCTTTTTGATCAAATGGTTTTATTTGCTGAATATTGCTTTAATAAAAGTCATTCGACTGCGTATGGAGCCGTTACATACCAAACAGCTTTTTTAAAAGCACATTTCCCAGTGGCTTATATGGCCTCACTTTTGAGTGTTAATGCTGGTTCTAGCGATAAAATGCAAAGATATATATCTAATTGCTATTCAATGGGAATAGAAGTCATTTCACCAAGTATTAATTTATCTGGATTAGATTTTACAGTTAAGAAGGATCAAATATTGTTTGGATTATCTGCAATTAAAAATCTTGGAGATTCAGCCATAAAAAATATAATAGATAACAGGAATAAACTTGGGAGCTTTAAATCCTTTTCTGATTTATGTGATCGTTTACCATCTAATATTTTAAATAAAAGGAATCTAGAATCTTTAATTCATTGTGGAGCTCTTGATGAATTTTCTAAAAATAAAAATAGAGCTCAACTATTCTCTGATCTTGAATATGTAATGGAATGGGCATCTTCACGTAATCGAGATCGTCTATCTGGACAAGGAAATCTATTTGAAACTTTGAGTAATAATGAAAATAATAAAAATAATGAATTCTCTCTATCTCAAAGATCTAAAGTTGATGATTATTCATTAATTGAAAAGCTGAAATTAGAAAAGCAACTTTTAGGTTTCTATTTATCAGATCATCCTTTAAAACATCTTGCGAAACAAGCCAAACTTGTCTCTCCTATAAGTATCTCACAATTAGAAGAATCTCGTGATAGAGCGAAAGTTTCTTTAGTTGGAATGATCCCGGAATTAAAACAGATTACGACTAGAAAAGGTGACAGAATGGCTATAGTTCAACTGGAAGATCTTTCTGGAAGTTGCGAGGCAATAGTATTTCCAAAAACATATTGCAGATTATCTGAATTTCTGCTTACTGATACCAGACTATTATTTTGGGGCACTATTGATAAAAAGAGTGATAAAACACAATTAATTATTGATGATTGTAGAGAAATTGATAACTTGAAATTACTTGTTATTGACCTTGATAGTTCGCAAGCTTCTGATATAAGAATTCAAAATACTATAAGAGATTGTTTAGTTAAATTTAAACCAGAGAGAGATAAATGTGGAATTAAGATTCCAGTATTAGCAGCTGTTAGGAATAATGAATCTGTTACCTATGTTAAGTTTGGTGATCAATTTTGTGTTGGAGATATTCTTGGAGTTTCTAAATTACTTAAAGATAAATCTTTTCAGGTTAATTTGAAATCATTAGTTACTTAATTTACTTTTTCTCATCAAAGTTTTGTGATGCAGGTCTAAAAGCAGCTTTTGCTCTTTCTATATTCAAAGGTATGTTTTCTATACCAAAAAAACTTCCTGGTTCTTTATCCCAACTTGCGGATAATATTCCAAAACTCAGGCCCCCAAGACCTAATAAGAAAAATAATGCAGAAATTGCAATTGTTGAAGAGGGAGGAATTTCAGCAATGTTTCTTGTGACAATTATATAACTTACAACAAATACGGACATACCCATAATTGTTGGAATTCCAGCAGTGAAAAAGATTCTTTTAGCCATCCTGTCAGCAACATACTTTGGTATACCGGTAGATATTTTTTGTTTTGGTGTTATTGTTGGAACTTTTTTTTCTATATTTCTAAAAGCATCACTCTCAGATATTTTTTTCTTTTTTGTAAAATTTTTATTTTTTCCTTGTTTTTTTTTCATTAATAGGGCTTATCCTCTGATTCCAATCTTTTTAATTAGATCTTGATAATTTTGAGGATTTTTACCTTTTATATATGATAGTAGTCTTTTTCTTTTGCCTATCATTTTTAATAAGCCTTGTCTTGAAGCATAATCATGAATATTACCTTGAAGATGGTCACTTAATTTAGAAATTCTTTCAGAGAGCATTGCAACTTGTACCTCAACAGAGCCTGTATCTGTTGCATGTACTTGATGGGATTCAATAAGTTTTTGTTTTTCAGCTGTATCGAGTGTCATTAAATTTATCAACCTACATATATTTTACTACGTTATTGGCCTAAATTACTATTATTGTCTATCTAAATACTTCATAGCTTCTTTTAATATATATTCAAAAGAAATAGTATCTTTTTCTAAAGTTGAATATTTTTTATTTTTAATATCATTAATAAGTTTAGGAATTAAGTTTTTAATTTCTTTCTTGGAGTAATTTAGAGTTTGAAGTGTTAAATCGATATCTTCAAAAATTGAATTTAAGTCTCGATTCTCTTCAAGAAAACTATTCTTATCGAAGCTTTCTTTTTCAATTTGTTTTGTAATTAGCTTACTTTTTAATTCAAGAATTATTCTTTCGGTCATTTTTCCTCCAATACCTTGTACAGAACTAATTGACTTTTTATCATTACTTATTATGGCATTAGTTATTTGAACTAGAGAAAATTTATTTAATAATGACATCCCAATTTGAGAACCGATACCTTTGATATTAAGAATTTGAATAAAAAAATCTCTTTGATCCTTTAAGATAAAACCAAATAGCGTATCAGAATCTTCTTTTTTAATATGTTTTAACCAGAGTGTTATTTCATCTTCTGGAATTTTATTTTTATTGATATTATCAATTACAGACTCTAAGGTCTGAATTTCGTAACCTAATCCCTGACAGTTTATTAAAATATAAAATTTATTATTAGCTTGCCATGAACTTACTAATTCACCTTTTATCCAACTAATCAATTAACCACCATCCACTTGACATCCAATAAGGGCACCTGCGGTACCACCAGCAGGAATGGCCCAAAATCTATCTTTTCCTCTCGATGAAGAGATAGCTATTCCAGCTCCAAGAAGTCCACCAATTACAGAACCCTCACTACAATCATTATCATCAACATTTTTAGCACTTTCTCCGCTACAGGGTATCTCTACATCCTCAACCCAACTCTTAACATAGCCTGGAGATGATTCTGTTCCTGCTATATATTCTTCATAATATTGCTTCCTTGAACAGGTTACCGCTTTGGGAGTTGAAGCATTAACTTGAAGAAATGGATAAAGACTGAAAAATGCTAATAAGAAAAGTTTCATTACTAAGATACTTTTTTTTTATTTTAAATCTTTTTTAGTTTTTTGCTAGTAGAAATAATAGTTCCTAACAAAACAAGTGCTGCACCAATGATAAAGTTTATATTTATTATTTCATTGAAAAAAAGAATTCCCCATAAAGAGCCAAAAAGTACTTGTAAATAATTTATTGTGGCTGCTTCTGAGGTTGGTAATTTCTTTAATCCAATTGTTAAAAATGTTTGCCCAGCTTGGGTAAATATCCCAATACCAATTATCCAAAATAAATCATTAATATTGGGTGTTACCCAATTGAAAAATACAACCGGTGACAATGTTATTACGGATATAAAAGGAAAGTATTTAATTATTATGAAAATATCTTCTGTTAATGATAATTTTTTTACAGTTACGTAAGCTAGGGAGGTTGATATAGCACCAAGGAATGCTATTAATATTGTTAATTTATCTAGCTCAATGTTTAAACTCGATAATTGATATGGATTTAAGATCATTAATATTCCTAGCCATCCTGTTATAGAAGCAATAATTATATTTTTAGAAATCTTTTCATTAATAAGAATTCCTGCAAAAATAGATATGAATATAGGGTATGTATACTGAATAACAGTAGAAATATTTAAAGGCATATTTTTAATAGCATAAAAGATGCAAACCAAAGCTATTGTTCCTAAAAGACCCCTTAAAATTAGTAATGGTTTGTTCTTTCCCCAAGGATTTATATTTTTTTTATTTATTATCAAAGTGGTTATGAACAAGCTTAATAATGATCTAAAAAATACTAATTCATATATTGGTATTCTATTATCAATTTTTTTTACGCAAACAGTCATAAGGCTGAAGAAAAAGGATGCCAATATTAAATTTACTTTCTTAAATGAATTATTCTTTTGATT
The DNA here is from genome assembly GCA_003210895.1 of Prochlorococcus sp. AG-676-M04. Taxonomy (GTDB): domain Bacteria; phylum Cyanobacteriota; class Cyanobacteriia; order PCC-6307; family Cyanobiaceae; genus Prochlorococcus_A. The sequence goes on along the minus strand of QCUB01000029.1, from coordinate 6,354 downwards.
AAAAAATTCTATAAGCATTACTAAAAAATAATTTTATTGTGAAATTAAGTAGATTCTTTTAAAAATTTGACCTATAACAAAATGATAATTAGGAATTCTTTTTAGAAAAATATATAAATGGCACCTTCGATACATCCAAGAACTATTCAGGAGGTCAAAGATAAAGCAGATATTGTAGATGTTATTTCTGAACATATTGTATTAAAGAAAAAGGGAAAGGAATTCGTGGGTATATGCCCTTTTCATGATGATAGTAAGCCTTCTATGACAGTTTCTCCTACGAAACAATTTTATTATTGTTTCTCTTGTGGAGCTGGAGGTAATTCTATTAAATTTTTGATGGAGTTTACACGTAATAACTTTACTGATGTAGTTCTTTCATTAGCAAAAAAGAATGATATTAATGTAATAAATGTTGATGGGCCTCAACAAGAAATATATAAAAAACAATTATCTAGGAGAGAGGAACTATATAAGATTCTTCGCGTATCGAAGGATTGGTTTAAGTCTCAATTAAATAATTCCTTGGGTAAGGAAGCACATCATTATTTAACTTCACAAAGAAATTTAAATATCAATAATATTAATGATTTTGAATTAGGGTATGCTCCTAATTCATGGAATGATTTATTCAATTATCTTTCAAAAGTTGAGAAATTTCCTTTAAAGTTAATTTTAAGTTCAGGTCTTGTTGTCTCAAAGGAAAATCCTGATAAGGTTTACGATCGCTTTAGAAATAGATTGATAGTTCCTATTTTTGATATGCAAGGGCGTGTAGTTGCTTTTGGAGGCAGATCTCTTGATGGTCAAGAACCCAAATATTTAAATTCTCCGGAATCAGAAGTTTTTGAGAAGGGTAAAATGTTGTTTGCTTTTGATAAAGCATCCAGCAATATTAGAAAAAGAGACAAGGCATTGGTAGTTGAAGGTTATTTCGATGTTATTTCACTTCATTCAAAAGGTATTAGAAATTCTGTTGCTTCTCTTGGAACGGCATTAAATAAATATCAAATCTCTCAACTTTGTAGATGTACTGATAGTAAAAATATAATAATAAACTTTGATTCTGATAATGCAGGAAGATTAGCTACAAAAAGGGTTATAAACGAAGTTGAAAGTCTATCTCTTCACGATCAAATAAACCTAAAAATACTGCAAATAAAATCATTTAAAGATCCTGATGAGTATCTTAAAGTAAATACACCCGAAGATTATTACAATTTAATTGACAATGCTTCTTTCTGGATTGATTGGGAGATTGATCAGATTTTCGATGATAAAGATATATCTAAATCTGATATTTTTCAGAACGTTATTTCTTCATTAGTTAAGTTATTAAGCAAATTACCTCTGTCTGCTACTAGAACTCACTATTTGCAAAAAGTTTCTGAAAGATTAAGTATGGGGCAAGCTAGATTAGCTATTAAATTTGAAGAAGACTTAAGAAAGCAGATTAAAGGTTTTCGTTGGCATGGGAGATCAAAAAAATTTGAACAGCCAAATGAAGTTAATCAACGTGAAAAAAATGAATCAGAGATTCTTTATTATTATCTGCATTGCCCTGAACATAGACTTTTTATTCGTGAGGAATTACTTAAAAGAGAAATAGATATCTTCAATACTGAATATATTCGTTTTATTTGGGAATCTATTACAACAATAGAAGTAAATAATTTAAGTTCAAATTATTTAGATGATTTGAGAGATCCTAATAACAAAAAATTATATGATGAATTTGTTTCAGTTAACTTGATTTCACTATTACCTGATCACTTAGCACTGAATAACTTAGAAGTCTCAAATAAAATTAACACTTTTATTAATCCAGATGAATTATTTTTAACCACTTTAAAAAATCCTAAACATAATCTTCTGGGAACTTTGTCTCTTCTTGAAAGATATAAATCATTAAAAAGATGTAGACATCTTATTGAATCCTGGAGTTCTCAAAGACTTAAAACTTTGGAAAACTGTATTTCTATTTTAATCGATAAATCTTCCTTAGAACCTTCAGATTCTAATAAAGAGATTGAAGATGTCTTCAAAGATTTAAACTCTGACGCTATAAAATTCCAAGAATTATATTACCTTGAAAGACAGCATATCAATCTTCTTGATAAACAACGTTGTGGAAATTTTTCTTCTAATCAATAAAATTTTAAGAACTTATAAGCAATAAGTTTCAATTATTTCTTTTACTTTTCTTGGCTTGTCCTCCATAACATAAGCTTCTAACTCTTTATAATAATTTCCAGATATTCTTACTGAAGAATTTAAAGCTTTTAATTTTCCTGGATGAATTTTATCTTCTATATCTTTTATTATTCCTGTAGGTTTATTGTTATTGCATGATTGGACTAGATGTGTTGTCTCATGCCTTAAAGCTCTTCTTACATACAGATTTGTTTTGTGATTATCGTAGTGTTCCCCTTCTTTATATCTTCCTAATTTTTTAGCATTTTCAGTGCAAATAACTATCGCTTTTTCTCTTTTTTTATAAAAACCAACAAACTTTTTATCTATAAGACAAAGAGCTGTATTTTCTTCTATTGAATTATTTGATTTATTGATCAGCTCTATTATCTCCTTATCTATTTTGCTTAAAAATAATATAAATTCCATAACTTTTTTTATATCATTATATTTGGAATTTTTTTTATATCTGTTGTAGATCCAGAACTTAGTGAATTTCTATTCATTTCCCATTCTTGTGGCTTTTTTGTAATTGCCCATGTAATTGCTTCATTATTAAATTTTTTATTCAAGTAGTCAATTGTTTTCATAAGACGGATTGATTTTTTTGAGTCTTCTTGAGACTCGTAATTGATAATTGGTTGCTGTAAATATTCGCAATTAGTTAAATCCTGCATTAAAACCCCAGCTTTTGATAATTTATATTCCGGAGTATAAATCTCTTTAGATAATGCAAGTACTATTTTTAAAATAGTACTTGTGTTATCTGTTGCATTTATAAGTTTTTTATAAGCACTTTTTTGATAAGTATCATTTGAATAATGACTAGTTCTTGCAAATATAGTAATGGTAGATGATTTTAAGTTTTGACTTCTCATCTTTTCGGACGCTTTTATTGCATAAATTGCTAATGCTTGAGTCAAATCTTCTAATTTTGTGATTGGTTTTCCGAAGCTTCTACTTACTTGAATCTCTTTTTTTGGCTTCTTAATTGTTTCTATCGGAATACATTTATTACCTTTTAATTCCATTTGTAATCTTTTCCCTATAATCCCTAATTTCTTAATGATTTCATCTTCATCCATATCTCTTAATTCTTTTGCATTTTTAATCCCTTTGCTTTGTAACCAATTAGATGTTTGTTTACCAATACCCCATATCTTTTCTACACTAATTTTTCTTAAGTAATAACTATCATCATAGATTCTAACTAAATCAAATATTCCTGCTGAAGAGTCTATATTCTTAGCTAGCTTATTAGCAATCTTTGCTCTTACTTTGTTTTCGGCTATTCCTATTGTTAAAGTTATTCCTAGATTTTGATATATTAAACACCTTACTTTTCTTGCCCAAGGATTTAAATTCTTATCTTTAGGTCTAAGAATTGAGACAAAGGCTTCATCAATAGAATAAATCTCTATCTCTTCAGAATAATCCTTTAATAAATTCATTAATCTCTTGCTCATATCACCATAGAGTGAGTAATTTGAACTTAAAACTGCGACCCCTAAGTTATTCAATCTTTCTTTGACTTTAAAATAAGGTATTCCCATTTTTATTTTTAAAGCCCGAGCTTCAGGACTTCTTGCGATAATACATCCGTCGTTATTAGATAGGATTACTACTGGTTTATTCCTTAAATGGGGGTTAATACTTTGTTCGCATGATGCGTAAAAATTATTAGCATCTATAAGAGCTATTGCTTCAGTATTTGAGCTTTTGCTTTTCATAAATAACTATGTATTGAATAGATTACAACCCCCCAAATTTGTATATCAATATGATTTCTAAAACTGAAGTTTGGATATTTATGATTTTCTGCTTTTAAATATAATTCATTATTTTTTATGGATAATCTTTTTATCGTAAATTCTCCATCTATCATCGCAATAATAATATTACCTGGTTTAGCAGTTAGACTCTTATCTACTATTATTAGATCTTTATCTTTAATTCCTGAATTTATCATTGAGTCACCTTTGACTCTAAGAAAAAAAGTACTAAAAGGATTAGATATTAAATGCTCATTTAAATCAATATTTTCCTCAGTATAGTCATCTGCAGGAGAGGGGAATCCTGCTGAGATCGAATCACTTAATAATGGAATCTTAACCTTTTTAAAAGGCAAATTAGAAGAGCTCAAAACTTTAATGGATAGTATATATGTACTATACGCGAAAGTTTTAAAATTGTGTTTGTTTCAGAGATTTATGTATTAATCTTAAATCTTTTGTTTAGGTACGATGATAAGGCGAATTATTAGAAATAGAAACAGCTCTATAAATTTGTTCGATAAGAATTAATCTTGCAAGTTCATGAGGAAAAGTAAGAGGAGAGAGGCTTAGTAGAAGATTTGATTTGTCTTTAATATTTGAAGGGATTCCATCGGCGTCTCCAATAAGAAAATTAATTCTTTTATTTTTAAAATTTAAAAGTAAAGAAGTTAGTTCAATTGAATTAAAGGATTGTCCTTCTTCTGTAAGGCAAATAATAATATTATTAACTCGAATACTATCTATATTAAAACTCTTAGTTTCATTAATAACGAGATCAGGCATTCTTTTTTTGTATTGATTAATTCCTTCCTTTATCCAATTTTTTTTAATTTTACCAATAGCATTTATTGATAGTCTATTAGTATTAAGCATGGAAAAAAAGAAAATTTTCTCTAATCATCAAGAAGATAATTAAATTCGTCATATAGCTCATCTTCTCTAGATAAATTTTTTGAGGGATTAGTTTTTCTAGAGTTTATATTATGAAAACTGGCTTCACTTTCTTTTAATAATTGATTTGCATCTAATGTCTCATTTAAATTATCTGAGTTATCAATTATAGAATAAAAAATTTTGGATGGGTCTTCAACTTTGGAAGCCCTGTGGGATTCTTGAGGTTTTTCAATTGAATTATTATTGCTAACTAAATTATTTTTAGAAATAAAAGTATCGAGTTTATCTAAATTTTTTTTTGATAGGCCCATACTCTTTAATAAAGATATAAAATATACATTTAATTTAAACATATTATTTCTCTTTTGGATGAATTTTAAGAACCATCATCAAAAAAAAAGATTTGGACAACATTGGTTGGTTAATAATCTGATATTAGAGAAAATCAAAGAGGTAGCTGAACTTGAAGAAAAAGATTTTATTCTAGAAATTGGTCCAGGAAGAGGCGCTTTAACATCGAAATTGCTAAATTCGAAAATTAGTAGATTACATGCTGTCGAGTTGGATAAAGATTTAATTGACCTTTTAAATAATAAATTTAAGAATGATAAAAAATTTTCTCTTCAACAAGGTGATATTCTTTCAACAAATCTTGACTCAATAAATAAAAAAATTACAAAAGTGATCGCTAATATCCCATATAATATTACAGGTCCAATATTGGATATTTTCGTAGGAAGATTAGGCATAATTAGTAATAATAATTACAAGAAAATAATTTTCTTAATGCAAAAGGATGTTGTAGATAGGATCTTAGCTAAGGATGGCAATACAAATGCAGGAGCTCTGAGTGTGCGAATGCAACTAATCTCTAATATTAGAAGGATATGTGATGTACCTCCATCTTCTTTTGACCCGCCTCCAAAAGTGTTTTCTTCTTTGGTTGTTTTTGAACCATTGAGCCCAGAGATTCGTTTAGATATTAAACTAGAGAAATATTTAGATAAACTTCTTAGGATTTCATTTAACTCAAGAAGAAAAATGATAAGAAATACTCTTAATTCAATCCTTTCAGAGGAAGAGATAATGAAATTATCGCAATCATCTGAAATTTGCTTTAATTCAAGACCTCAGGATATTTCAATTAATAAATGGATTAAGCTTGCACAGACTTGTATTAAAATAACAAATAAGGACTAGTAAAATGTCAAAATTATCTACTACTAAAATTTGTGTTAAATCACCTGCAAAGATAAACCTCCATCTTGAAATTATCGGAAAAAGAGAGGACGGATATCATGAATTAGCGATGATAATGCAGAACATTGATCTTTCTGACTATATAGAATTTGAGAATAATCAATTTGGTGAGGTTAAGTTAAAGTCTGATTGTAAAGATCTATGTCTTAATGAAGATAACTTAATAATAAAAGCGGCAAATTATATAAAGGGAATATCAAAAAATAATGAATTAGGGGCTAATATATTTCTA